>CAZZDZ010000072.1:10921-20722 GCA_964652675.1 uncultured Pirellulaceae bacterium | reverse complement strand
CCCACTGCGGACAACCAATCAATGAAGGAATGCGGGTGACCATAAGGACCGCATGCGGCGTCTACAAATTGAAAATCAAACCGCCGTCCTCGGTGACGTCGGACGTTCTGCGATAGATGCTAATGCTCGACATTAAGTCACTAACCCGAAAGCGAGACCTGCTCGAACCAAATGAGCCAGGATTCGGGATCCACAACCGTCGCGACGAAACAATCGTCGGGATGAAGGTTGAAATTGGAGGTGGCGACGCGTGCGACAAACTCTATTCGTGTACCTTCAAGGACTGCGAGATTCGGCTGCGTGCCCCCGGCCCACTCATCGGCGCAGCGACCCGAGGACAGGTGTTCGAGGATTGTCACATTTGGGCGGCGCAGAAGCAGAGTATTGCGACATGGGAAGCGACTTTCCTTCGCTGCCGCTTCAGGGGCACTTTTGCTGCAAGGTTTTCCGGCCCCGTCAAAGATTGCGACTTTACGAATGCGACCCTCTTGTCTGCAACTTTCCTGCAGAGCGAGCCATTGGGCGACATCAAATGGCCTACCTGGCCACATGTGATAATTGATTCGCCGACCGACAACCACCAAGAATGGAAGACGTTCCCAAACCATCCGACTTCAATCGGTTCATTGTCTGGAAGACTGGGGCAGCTACAGTGATCAATCTCGAAAAGGCAACCGATACTGCCGAGGAGTTCTGGAAACAGATCCGAGATCTCCCGTACATTCACACGCAAAAAGACGCGGAACAATGACATGCACCGAAGGTCGCGAGCCGAGTGGGTTTGGCAATGGTGCGTCTTTCTCGCGTCCTCGGTGATGTCCGCCGTTCGTCGACATGGTGAATCTGTCTTGGTCTCAAAGTTCTTCATCACGGTCCTATTTGCATGCTTGCTGTATTCTCAACAAGCCATCGGCGCAATTACTGTATGGGTTGGCGATCTAAACCATGTGTCCATTGTTGAGTCGAACCTCAGCCTGGTCGAAATTGAAAAACGCAAGACAATGGTCAGACGCCTTGAGCGGAAGCTGCTGAGCAAAATCCACACGAAGGCAGAATTGGAAGTTCGCTTCGGTCCATCAAAGAAGTGGGTGATAGATGACATGGATGACCTCGTTCGAGCTCACTTTGGCCAGACGGACGCGGTGAAGCTGCTGATCAACAAAGGCGCGCAAATTGACGGCATCAGAGGGCAGATGACGCCACTGCAATGTGCAGTCTACAGCGGCCATCACGATACCGCGACTTTTCTCTTGACTAAGAACGCGGACCCAAACCTGACGGATAAATACGGGATCTCGTCGCTTGCGATCGCGGCGCGTAAAGGTGACGCAAAAATGGTGGAAGCGTTGCTTAAAGCGGGAGCGAATATCGAACATGCGGACGACAATGGATGGCGGCCACTCCATTCTGCCCTGCGGTCCACGGGCATTTCTGATGCAGCTCGGCTTGCAACCGTTGCTGTGCTGCTAGAACATGGAGCTGATCCAAACGCAACCAACGTTGGCGGGTTTGAACGCGACAGCGAACACGATAGTCATCTTGGTCCTCGAACGACCAATCCAAATGTTGGCAATACTCCCGTCGCGATTGCCAAGAGTAACGGATTCAATGAGATCGTCACCGAGTTGATCGCGAACGGTGGCATATAAACGCATGCGCCGAACCGTCTTCTAGACAGTTCAGAGAGTATCGCCACGAAAAACACAAAAAGGCACGAAGACACATTGCCTTCACTCTTTGTGTATTCTTGTGCTTTTTGTGGCAAACGAATCTCCGTGAAATCCCTCTGCTTGCATCTTGCGCGTTCAATGAAACGGTTGGGATGTTCTCTGGGATCTGAGGATATGTGGCTAATCGCTTTTGTGTTCTTCTTTCGTTGACTGTTTGGATTGCTGGAACAAAACGTCCGTGCTGACCATCGCATCACGTTCGTCTTTTACAGTGAAATAGACGATCGTTGCCGTGGGCAGTTCTGCTGTGATTGTTCCGTCGCTAATTTCCGCGTCTTTTGCTTGCCAATTTCGGTTGGCTAGTGGTCCGCTGTCAGTTGTGAAATTGAGTGTTGCCGACTTGAGCGGTACGTCGCTGCGATACGTGACGACTAACTTGCCATCGCTCTCTTTGAGTGCTCCCAGTTTCGGCAGTGATTTTTTTCCCAACAAATGCGAATCCACAAACAGCCCAATTTCTTTTGGTTTCCAGCCTGCCGAATGTCCGTGTGGCATTTTCGGTTCGATACGAATCGTTTTGCTTCCGGGAACCAGGTTGATGCATTTTGAATAGCTGGGCAGCGTGTAGTGTTTGTCGTTGGTGCCGTTGACGAACATGATCGGTACGCGGCAGTTGGCCAAGTGACTGGAGGGATCGTATTGGGCGATCCATTCTTTTTGTTGTTCCGGAGAGAGCGCATCGATCGCTGGCTTTTGCACCGATTCGCCTTCGTACAGAAATCCGCAGCCGTACACTGGCACGGCTGCTTTGAAGCGATCGTCGACCGATGCGGTGATGCAAGTCGTGTAGCCGCCCCAACTGATGCCGGTTACCGCTGTTTGCTCGGCGTTGGTTTCGGGAAAGCTGCGAATGAGCGAATGGGCGCGGATCGCATTGGTCACTGCGTGATAGGGCCAGTCGTCTTCGAGCGTGCCGCCAACGCTGGCGAATTTTTCTGTTCGAGTATGGTCCAAACCTCCTCGCTCCAATTTTGTTCGCTTGACCCTCATGTTTGAGACAAGTTTTCCGTCTTTGAATTTGGGAGACGCGGGACGTCGACCGGAAAGGTCCATCGCGATCGCGGCATATCCACGCTGGGCCCATAACCAAACCCATTCGGCGAACGCGGTTCCTCCTCCGCCGTGGATCAACACGACCGCTGGCAAGTCTTTGTCCAGTGATGGATCGCCCGCGATGGTTCCCGGGGTCGCGTAAAACGCGAACACATCGGTGGTTTCGCCATCCATGGGCGGGCCTTCGTAAATCAATTCGCGAATCGGGCTTTCGTCGTTCACCCATTTCATCGGCGGAGCATTGCCCAGTTGTCGCATGTCCCATCGTGAAAGCGACGGCCTGTAGAACACGCTTTCAAAGAAATCCACCATCTCTTCGCGCGTCGACCTATTCATGAACGTGACCATGTGTCCTTGGCCGGGCATGACGCGAAAACGTACGTCCACGCCGGTGGATTTCATTTCGCGATACATTTTTTTTGCTGGTTGAATCGGCACCATGAAATCACTGGCGCCGTGGATGAACTGGGTAACCGGGTCGCCCTTGGAAACGTATGATGCGGGCGACGCGGCTGCGTACCGATCCGGATACTGACCTCGGGTACCGCCAAGGAAGTATGCGATCGCCGAGTTGTCTTTAGGAAGGTTGCGAAAGTCGCAAGGCGTTCCGCCACCGGATACCGCATGAACGGAAGGCACTTTTTTCCAGCGCTGGTCGTCCGCTTTCCACTCACTTGTTTTTAACTGCGTTTCCATTGGTTCGTCCGCCAACATGCCGATCATGCAGCACAGGTGGGCTCCGGCGGAGTATCCAAACAGGCCGATGCGATCCGTGTCGACGGAAAACTTTTCTTGGTTCTCTGCCAGCCAAATCAACGCTTGGCGAACATCGTCAACTTGTTTGGGAAATTTGTGCTTTGGCGCCAGACGATAGTTGATCGTCATCACCAAGAACCCGTGACTGGCCAGCAAACGCGAGTATCCTTCCAGCGTCCACTTGTCGCCTGTGACCCACGCACCGCCGTGAACCACCACGACGGCCGGTCGACCTTCGGCGGCGGGAGTCGACGAAGGGACGTAGATGTCACACAAACCCTCTTTGCCTTTTGCGACGTCGCTGTAGCGTTGGTTGGCCAAGCACTCTACGGAACATGTTTGCGACAACGCTTCTGTGGCAGCTTGTCGAGAAGTAGGCACGTTGCCTTGCGACGGTTTGTCTTTTGGCGTTGCTTCGTCCGCCATCGCTGGACACACGGCTAAGGTCGTGGAAAGCGTCCAAATGACGGCGAGAGTGACCGTTTGCTGGATTGCCAATTGATTTCCTGAAAAAGACGGGCGGTGGGCTGAATTCGCTTCGTTCGTATAATATAGCTGTCGACGGTTTCTGTCGGCCATTTCCCCAGGCCATTTCCCAAACGCTGGTTTTATCATGTCGGTCGAGTTGAACTCGGTGCCCGAAGCTGTCGAAGCAATTCGCAATGGCGAAGTTGTCATTGTCGTCGATGCAGAAGACCGTGAAAACGAAGGGGATTTTATCTGCGCGGCAGAAAAAGCCACCCCCGAAACGATTAATTTTATGCTCGGTGGCCGCGGGCAATTGTGCGTCAGCGTGCTGCCAGAGGTTTGCAAGCGGCTGGAATTGACGCCCGTCGTGGTCCAAAACGAGGCGCCTTTGCAAACGGCGTTCATGACCCCGATCGATATCGCCGACGCCAAGACCGGCATCACGGCAAAAGAACGCAGCGAAACGATTCAGCGGTTGGCGTCGCCCGACTGTGTTGCTGACGATTTCGTTCGCCCGGGACACGTTTATCCGTTGCTTGCCAAGCAAGGCGGCGTGTTGCGTCGCGCGGGGCACACCGAAGCGGCGATGGACCTTTCGCGGATGGCGGGACTGGCGCCCGTCGGAGTCTTGTGCGAGATTTTGGACGAAACCGGTGATCGTGCATCACGCGATGGTTTAGTCGAGACGGCAAACAAACATAACTTGAAAATGATCAGCATCGAGCAGTTGATCGCGCACCGACGAGTGAGCGAAAAACTGATCAGCCGGGCTGCTGAAGCGAACCTACCGACAACCTACGGTGATTTTTCCATCATCGTTTTTGCGGTGGAGTACGAAGCGCAGGAGCCGATCGCTTTGGTGTTTGGTGATTTGACTGCCGCGGGTTCACCGCCGCTGGTCCGGATGCACAGCAGTTGCTTTACTGGCGATTTGATCCATTCGCTGCGTTGTGATTGTGGTGACCAATTGCACATGGCGCTCGACATGATTAGCCGCGAAGGGCGCGGTGCGGTGATTTATTTGCCACAAGAAGGACGCGGGATCGGGCTTGCACAAAAAATCAAAGCTTACGCGTTACAAGACGGCGGATTGGATACGGTCGAAGCCAACCACGCGTTGGGTTTCAAAGCCGACATGCGAGATTACGGCATTGGATTGCAGATTCTGAAAGACTTGGGGCTGAGCGAAGTGCGTTTGTTGACAAACAACCCGAAGAAAACGGAAGCGTTCAATTTACGCGGATTCGATTTGCGAGTCGTCGATCAGGTTCCCATCGTACCGCCAGTGAACGAACACAACAAAAGTTACTTGGAAACCAAGCGTGAAAAGATGGGACACAAGTTACCCGAGATGTAAGCGGGCACAAGTTGCCGAAGATTTAAGGTGCGATGGCGGCTGATAAATAGAAAACATGACTGATACTGAAAACACTTGGCCGAAGCGCGTTGCGATCTTGGGTGTCGGCTTGCTTGGTGGAAGTGTTGCGTTGTCGCTTAAACGCAGATTGCCGGGCGTCGAAATCGTTGGACTCAGTCGCAGCGAAGAAAAACGCAAGCTGGCGATCGATTTGGGCGCCGTGGATATCGCCGTCGACAACATTGCGGCTGCTTGCGAAGGCTGTGATGTTGTTGTGGTCGCTGCGCCAGTCGATCGAATCGCGTCAATGGCATGCGAAGCCGTCGTTTCCGCCGCGCCGAACTGCTTGATCACGGATGTTGGCAGCACAAAATCCAGCATCGTGACTGATGTCCAACACGCGAACTTTGTCGCCGCGCACCCGATCGCCGGTTCCGAAAAGACGGGAGTCAGCAACGCCACCGCTGGACTTTTCGATGGCAAAGTCATCGTTATCACGCCCGGTTCGATTGCTGAACCGACGATGGTGCAAAAATGCGATCAGTTCTGGCAACTCACTGGTGGTCGTACGGTCCAAATGAGCGCCGTTGAACATGACGCCCACTTGGCAGCCGTCAGCCACGTGCCACACTTGATGTCGGCGCTGGTAGCCCGAATGTTGCCGCAAGACGCAAAGACGCTTGTCGGTACCGGTTGGCGAGACATCACGCGTGTGGCGGCTGGCGATCCAATCCTTTGGCAAGCGATTTGCCAGGAAAACCGCGAGGCCATTTTGAGTGAACTTGAACGGCTTGCCGGTGACTTATCAGTGCTACAAAAACTGCTTCACAACAATGACTCGCAGGCACTGTTGCAATGGTTGAACGAAGCAAAAGCTGCCAAACAATCTACTTGACCAAAACGCGTCCCCTTTCATCATCGAGTAAACGACATGCCGCTTTGGCAAATTGACATCTATCCAAACGAGAACGAAGTCGACCGCGAAGGAACCCGGACGAGCGAAGAAATCCAAGAACTTGGGCTGGGCGATCAAGTCGATGTGGTTTTTGCACGCAGCTTTTTGGTCCAGGGAGAATTTTCTCGCGATGACGCCGTGCGGTTGGCCGACGGGTTGCTCTCCGACGCCGTCACCGAACGCAGTGTCGTAGCAATCACCGGCCAAGACGTCTTAAACGAGCCGCCCGGAAAACAAAATCGCTTGGTCAATGTTTTGCCAAAGCCTGGCGTGATGGATCCGGTAGCAGCCAGCACATTGAGCGCGGCAAACGATTTCGGCATCGACGTCAGCGCCGTGCGAACGATGCGAAAGTACTGGTTGGACGAAAGTGTTAGCGATCAATCGCTTGATTCGATCTGTAAACGCGCGTTGTCGAACGATTCAATCGAACAAGTTGTCGTGGGTCCGCTAGAAATGGACCAACTGGATGTTGGCGCGCCTTATGAATTTGAATTGGTTACCGTACCGATTCGTGACTTGGATGATGCGGGTTTAGAATCGCTCAGCAAAGACGGCCAGCTGTATTTAACTTTGGTCGAAATGCAGACCATTCGCGATCAGTTTGTATCGATTGGTCGTGACCCGACCGACATTGAATTGGAAACCATCGCACAGACTTGGTCGGAACACTGCAGTCACAAAACGCTGGCGGGTCGCATTCACTACCAAGGCCCATCCGCCGATGGCAAACCCGGTGGCGACGAACGGCAGTACGAAAACATGCTCAAAGAAACGATCTTTGCAGCCACCCAAACGATTCGCAAAACGCTGGGCGACGACGATTGGTGCGTCAGTGTGTTCAAAGACAACGCGGGCGTGGTGACGTTTGACGAACAATTTCACGCTTGTTTCAAAGTTGAAACGCACAACCATCCGTCGGCGCTGGAGCCATACGGTGGAGCCAACACGGGAATCGGTGGCGTGATTCGCGACCCGATGGGTACTGGTATGGGAGCCAAACCGGTTTGCAATACCGATGTGTTTTGTTTTGCTCCGCCAGAAACCGATGTGGATTCGCTGCCACCGGGCGTTTTGCATCCGCGACGTGTGATGAAGGGCGTTGTGGCTGGTGTTCGCGATTACGGAAACCGGATGGGGATCCCGACCGTCAATGGCGCCGTCTATTTCGATGAACGCTACTTGGGCAATCCGCTGGTCTACTGCGGAAACGTCGGCATGATCCCAGTTGGGATGGAAGAAAAAGAAGTCAAACCGGATGACTTGATCGTCGCGATGGGTGGCCGAACCGGACGCGATGGAATTCACGGAGCAACATTCAGTTCCGCAGAACTAACCAGCGAATCCGAATCATTAAGTGGCGGTGCTGTGCAGATCGGCAACGCGATCACAGAAAAAATGGTTCTGGATGTTTTGATCCAAGCACGCGATCGGGGTTTGTACAACGCGGTGACCGATTGCGGCGCAGGAGGATTCTCCAGTGCGGTCGGCGAAATGGGCGAAGAGCTTGGCGCGGAAGTCTGGTTGGAAAAGTGTCCGCTGAAATACGACGGGCTGACTTATACGGAAATTTGGATCTCCGAAGCACAGGAGCGAATGGTATTTGCCGTTCCCCAAGAATCCTTGGACGAACTGATCCAACTTTGCGAAAGTGAAGGCGTGGAGGCGGCCGTGATTGGTCGCTTTGCGCCAACCGGTCGACTGCAACTGACGTATCACGGTGAAACGGTCGGCGATTTGTCGATGGAATTCATGCACGACGGGCGCCCACCCGTGATTCGCGACGCCGTCTACACACCGCCCAAAACGGTCCCGGTTGAATTGCCAACGATGTCAGCGGACGATCACAACGAAGCGTTGTTGTCGATCATGGGCAGCTACAACGTCGCCAGCAAACATTGGGTGATCCGCCAATACGATCACGAAGTTCAAGGTGGCAGCGTGGTCAAACCGCTTGTTGGTCCCCAGTGCGATGGCCCTGGCGATGCGGCTGTGATTCGACCGTTGATGAATAGCCGACGCGGTTTGGTGATCTCGTGCGGCATGAATCCGCACTACGGAGATTTCGACACTTACCACATGGCGACTTCGGCGATCGACGAAGCGATGCGAAACGCGGTCGCCGTGGGCGCGGACCCATCCAAGATTGCGATCTTGGACAATTTCTGTTGGGGATACACCGATCGCAGCGAAACACTCGGTTCACTGGTTCGTTCGGCGATCGCTTGCCAAGATTTGGCGATCGCGCTGGGCACGCCGTTCATCAGCGGCAAAGACAGTTTGAACAACGAGTTCAGCTACATCAAAGATGGCGAGAAAGAAACGATTGCGATTCCATCCACTTTGTTGATCAGCGCGATGGGACAGATCGACGACGTTTCTCAAGCGGTCACGATGGACGCCAAAGAAGCGGGCAATGTCGTTTTCTTGGTCGGAGAAACAAAGCTGGAGCTTGGAGGGTCGCACCTTTCGTTGGTCAAAGGTCTCAGCGGCGGACAGGTTCCGATGGTCGACGCTCAGGTTGCCAAGTCCACGTTTGCGGCGGTACACGCGGCGATCACCAGCGGCTTGCTGCGGTCCTGTCACGATTTGAGCGAAGGCGGATTGGCTGCCGCTGCTGTCGAAATGGCGATGGCCGGCGGACTTGGGATGAAGTTGGCAATCGATGACGTTTGCGGTGACTTGTCGGCGACTCAGACGCTGTTTAGTGAATCCAACACGCGTTTCTTGATCGAAGTCGCTGCGGAGAACGCCGACGAATTTGCCACGCAAGTCGGTCAAGCCGGTGTATCGGTCGCTCGAGTGGGTACAATTGAAAGCGGCGACAATTTGACCGTTACCCACGCCGGGTCAACGGTGTTGGATATAAGTGTCGCCAAGGCAAAGCAAGCCTGGCTGGCTCCACTTAACTGGTAACCCATTCCTGATGATTTCAGCTCCCACCCAACGCCCCACCGCGACGACGACGATTGTTGTTTCGCGTGGCCAGTCTCGAAATCCCAAAAAGCGAGAGCTTGAGAAGGTGATTTCTGACGCAGCGCAGCGGATGGAGGGTGTCAGTGTTTTGGTCGTGCCGCATTTGTATGATTTGCCCAAGGGCAGCGATTCGTACAAAAAGTTAAACGAAATCGAAGGCGACATTGTGGTGGTGTCCTGGATTTTTCCTCGTGCGGCCCACTGGGTTTTGGATCGCAATGGAATCCAAGGTCAGTTTTGTGAATCCGAATTGGTCGTTGAAAGCGACTCAGAAGAACCCGAGCAAGAGCCGTCAGCCGAGCTTGATGACGAATCGGATGCCGTCGAACGAGTGACCGATCTGTACCCGCGACCGGGTCGGTCGATCCACTGCTTGGACTTGAAAGTCACCGATCGACCAGCGGCGTTTATCGAAGAGATTCATCGAATCGTTGGCGTGCCCACCGATGACGCATCGCCAACGAGTTTGCCGATCATTGGCGGCCAGATCCAGCAAGTTGACGAGA
>CAZZDZ010000072.1:0-10821 GCA_964652675.1 uncultured Pirellulaceae bacterium | reverse complement strand
GCATCGCCAACGAGTTTGCCGATCATTGGCGGCCAGATCCAGCAAGTTGACGAGACGACATCGCGTCGCTGGTATCCAGTCATCGATTACAGCCGCTGCACTAACTGCATGGAGTGCGTAGATTTCTGCCTATTCGGTGTTTATGGCGTCGATGGCGTGGAGAGCATTTTGGTCGAGCAGCCAGACAACTGCCGCAAAGGGTGTCCGGCATGCAGTCGGGTTTGCCCCGAGAATGCCATCATTTTTCCGCAACACAAAGCGCCAGCAATTGCGGGTGCTCAAATTGATGGCGACGAAGGATTCAAAATCGATTTATCACAGTTGTTCGGTGCCCCCGCTGATAGTAATGATCCGATTGCAACGGCGGCCAGAGAACGTGACGAACAGCTGCTTTTAGCGGGACGTGGCGCGGTTGGCATCGACGAACAGCTTCGAAAACGGCAGGTGGATTTGTCGGAAAAGCCGAAGGACAAACTGGACGTTTTGATCGATTCGCTGGACGAGTTTGACCTTTAGCGAAACAATTTCTTTTGGCGCAAACGTTCAAATTGTGCCGGTAAAGTCCACCCACTCTACGGTGCTTTTCTTGGTCAAAAACACGCCCCACAAGGGGTAAATATGTGCGCGAACTTGTCCGATAGACGACAGAGAGACCCTTTCGCGTCAAGGAAAAAAACGTGGCTCTTGCTCCCCGCATTCGATCCCGCTTCCATCGTCGATCATCCGTTTTGGTTGCCGCAATCACCACCGTGATGATTGCTCAAACGACTCAAGCTGAGGATGAATCTGAACACTACGGCTCCGACCCTGTCGTTGTTTCTCCGTTGGGTGACATGCCAACGGTGACAAAGATTCTTGACGCTGTGAAATCGGATGCGACTGCGCAGAAACCGACGGAGACGGCACAGGAAGCGACAAAGTTGACGCCAGCAACGGAATCAATTCCAGAGCAGCGTTTGCCCGATCCAGTCGTGACGAAGTCAACGAACCAAGATTCTGGCGACACCGAGCCCGTCGACCAAATGGATAACCGCCAGACTGAAAACAACGAGAGCGTCGAAGACGATTCCAAAATGTCAGGCGGCGTTACGGTGCCCATTTTGATGGCATCGGACCGACAAGCAAAGTCAACGCTTGAATTGAAACCGGTCGCTGGGCCACTGTTTGGACGTTCACGCGGCAATCGGCTGTTCAAGCAAGGATTGTTCCGCTCGCAACCCAACGCGGATTCGGAAACCCAATCCAAGAGCGAAATTGCAAAAAACAATCCAGCGATTCCAAAGCCGCCGGCTTACGTACCCAAGTCACCATCAGCCACGCCACAGCCAGTCGCGCAACGTCCTGGGCACTCATCACCGCAACCGATCTTTCGCAACCAAACGAATCAAAGTCCCAGCAATTTGCGATGGTCACCTCGCACCGATGCGAATGCACCCGTACCGCTGCGAGATGCCCCTTTGCGTGACGCGTCTCCGCAACCGGCTTTGGTCCCTCAGCCGGAGCTAAACTATGTTCGCTCACAAAAACCAAAAGTAGTCGCCGAGCTTGAGCCCAGCCGATTGCCGGCGAAAAGTCCAGAGGTGGCGAAAGGCCCAGTCATTGCGCCGGAACTGGAAAGGCCAATGCGGTTGCCGGCGCTAAAATCCGCTTCGAAGAACCCGCCAGACGTCAGCGTCCCGAGTGTCGAACTGGACATGGGTGGCCTGAATGCGCCGGCCAAGTCCGAGCCGATCTTGGTCAGCCCAACTGCACCTAAAAAACTCAGTGCTGCAAAACGGGTACCGAGCGCAGAGTTAGCGCCTGTCACGAAGCCAAAGAAGAAGCCAGAGGAAAAAGAAGAAGATAGCCTCCAAGCACATATGCGCCGTGAAGCGGAACAAATGGAGCGAAACAAACGCAAAAACAGCGTTTCAGCCAAACAACAAAAACCCAGCTCTCGTGAAACCGTCCCCGCAAGGGAACCCGACGCATCGGTGGCAAGCCGCTATCGACATGAACCAGTTAGGCCCCGCGTTGCCGAACGCATGCCGATGAGTCCAACGTTGGACTACGTAGGCTACCCCGCCACTCCCATTCGAGTGCGTCCGGAAGTTCAGCGTTTGAAACCGATGATCGAACGCAATCTGCAGTACTTCTACGATAACCCCGAGATTGCGTCCGGACGAAGCAACTGGGGCATGATGCACGCGATCATGGTTTATGGAATTGACACACGGCTGCGAGCTGGCAACCGTAACTACAGCACGATCGCTTGGATTGCGGGCAACAACATTTGTCGTGGTCAGCGGTTACTGACACAAGATGCAAGAGGGATCAAAGTCAAAAGTGGCGTTGGACTGCAAGGCCACCAAGCTCAGATGCTGGCGATCTTTTCGCTATGCGATGTACCAACCACTTATCCGTTGTACGCCAACGACACCAGATACTCGATGCAACATGTCATCGAGGCCGAAAAGTTGGCTTGCAAATCCGGCGAAGAGCTTACGTTCACGTTGATCGGCTTGTCCCACTATTTAGATACCGACACAGCTTGGATTGCTGCGGACGGGCAACGCTGGGATTTTGAGCGGCTGATTCGCGAAGAACTCTCACAGCCTATCGTCGGGACGGCATGTGGCGGAACGCACCGCTTAATGGGATTTGCTCACGCGTTGCGAAAACGACGTCATGAAGGAAAACCGATCACCGGCCAGTGGGCCCGCGCCGAACATTTCCTTCGCGATTTCATCAGCTACACGTACACACTGCAGAACCGCGACGGTTCAATGAGTACGAATTGGTTCGAGGGACGTGGTGACAACGGAAACCTAGATCGCAAAATCCAAACCACAGGACACATGGTCGAATTGTTGCTGACGGTGACGCCCGATTCACAACTTCAAGATCCCCGACTCTATAACGCCGTGCGGTTCCTGGCAGTGTCGATGCACAACGATCTGGGGCGCGAATGGAAAATCGGTCCCAAAGGACACGCGCTGCGATCGATGATGATGTATCACGATCGAGTATTCAAAAGTGGCCCTGCGTGGCAGGATCGAACGATGGCGCAAGGCCCCACGAACAGGCTGTATCGCTAGATGCAAATTTGCCGATCGAGATTTGACGACAGGAAGCCGTGTGTTTGAAGCGATATTTTGACTCTCCAGCACATTGCGATCTTGTTGCCGCTCATGCTTGGCGGGGTCTGTGTTGACACTTTTGGTTCACAAATCGACCGCGGCTACGCAGAGTTGTCTTTTGCAAAATACGAGAATCCGTTAAAAATACGGTTCTCGCACTTTGTTTCCAGCGTCTTAGATTCTTTCTATGCCCTCGCAACGGCTAACCAAACACAACTCGGCCATGCTCCTGGCAGCAATCTCGCTGTTAAAGGACCTGGGGGCTGACGCGCTACTGGTGTTGTTGGACGGTTCGACGGACTGGAAAAAACTGGCTGAGATGGCCCAGGAAGCCGAGTTTGATAAGCCTCTAATTGTGGCCGTCGATTCACCCGAAGATCTTGATGGTGCAGCCGAAGCCGGCTTGAAACCCCTGGCTCTGAACAAAGAGAAAGCTCCGCTTCTAGAGCGATTACAGCATGCATTGCTGGAATCGGCCGCCGACGAACTGATCAAAATCAATGGCGAGATTATCGCGCTCTATAGTGGTTTTCAGCAGGGACGGCTTGATTCGATCAGCCAGCTAAAACTGGACGAGCGAATGCGTCGCTTGACGACTCGCGATTTGCAGATGCTTGAAAGCAGCGTCCCACTACAAACAATCAAAACCGTGGTCGACTTGGCGGTACGCATTGGATTAGAAGGCCGCGAAGGCAAACCCGTTGGGGCTTTGTTTGTCATTGGTGACACTCGCAAAGTTCTGGAACACGCCAGCGGCGCAGGCTGTGATCCGTTTCGCGGGTACAACCGAAAAGAACGGAACCTGTTAGACGCCAAAGTCCAAGAAGACGCCAAGGAAGTCGCACAGCTGGATGGTGCTTTTGTGGTGACCAGCGAAGGGATCATCGAACGCAGTCGTCAGCTTCTGGAAGTGCTGCACGAAGACTTGAACATGTCCAAAGGGCTTGGCAGTCGTCACTGGGCAGCCGCTGCGATCACACGGCGAACCAAAGCATTGGCGGTCGTCGTCAGTCAATCAACGGGAACCGTTCGTCTTTATCAAAACGGTTTCCTGATGATGCAGATCGAACCAATGGACAAAGGCGTTAAGTGGCAAGAATTCGCATTCAAACCACCGACCAGTTCCGAGTAAGAAAAAGCCGCTTGGTTACTTTTCAGCCAGCTTTGCAGAATCTCTGTTGATCGACCCTGATTCACAGCGTGCGATATAGTCCGGCCAAACTTCCTCGGCCAACTTGTCTTCGCCCAAACGAATCGTCTCGTTCACGTTCAAGTTGCCTTCCAAAATGTGCGCCGTATTCAACGCGTAAAATCCTGGCACACTTGTCACGACAGGCGGTAGTCGCGTGCTGTAGTCGATCGTTGATAACGCAGCCACATATTTGGCACGCGATATTTTGAATTCCAACACGTTGTCGCGCGAAAAATGATCGTACATCTTTTCTAGCGTTGACAGACATTTCTCTTTGTAGTCTTCATCGGTCTCGTTCAAGCCTTCGTGGTCGTCCGGTAGATACTTTGGCAAATAGACCAAGTGCTTTCCGCCCAACTGAGTTTCCGAATCAACAATCGTTGACATTTCGATCACCGCAGTCAGTGGCACCCAAGTATCGGTGATGTTGGTGACGTAATACGGGCTGATTGGTTTCTCCAGCAACATCGATGCACACACAACACCGATGTACTTGATGCCCTGCAGTTTTTGTTTTTCCGTATCGGTTAGCTGGTCGCATTGTTTGGCGATCAACGGCGACGCGATCGTGGTGACCACATTGTCGAATGTTTCCACTCTTCCTTCGCCAAAATTGACTTCCAACCGCCCCGATTCAGCTATGTCGGTGTATCGGACGCTGAGCACTGGATGTCCAGCCAACAGTCTGGCTCCACGTTCACGAAGCAGTTCACAGAATCGGTCCAGGATTCGTGCGTAGCCGCCGGGAACGTAACCGAACATCTCTTTCTTGGCGCCGCTTCGACGTGCTTTGTACATTCGGGCGGTGTGGGCCCAAATAAATGCAGCGGACGTTTGTTTGTAAGCTTCGCCAAGTTTGGCCTTCAGCAGGGGCAACCAGACTTTCTCGAAAGCTCCTTTGCCGGACCAGCGTCGTAGCCAAGATTCGACGGTCTGTTGTTCCATGCGACGCCAATCACGAATCTTGGACGCCAGGAAAATGGTTCCACCCAGTCGGAATCGCTCGAACAGAGACAACGGAGGGAATTTCAAGAACTCCATCGTGTTGCTCATCGAAATCAGTTCACCATCGGCATAAAAACCAGTCTTGGTCTCGACCCACTGCAGTTCTTTTTCGAGCCCCAGATCGTCAAGCAGCGAACGCAGATACGAATCGCTCAACAGCGTTGCGTGGTAATAGCGATCCCATGTCACATCCCCCAATTTCCAAGCGCCAGCAAGGCCACCAAATTGCGGTGCCGCTTCGGCGATCGTGACGTCTTGCCCCTTGGCGAGGAGATCCTTTGCGATCTTTAGCCCCATGACTCCGCCGCCAACGACAAGCCATTTTGTTCTTGGATTGTCGCTCACACTAGTTCTTTTTCTTCAAGCCAAAACGATGACGCACGAGCAATTTGACTGTCAACCAAATGGTTTCAAAGACATTCATTTTGCTGACGCCGCCCTTACGGTCATAACGCAATCGCAACGGCGCTTCGCCAAACAAAGCCCCTTGTTTGCGGAGTTTGATCAAGATATCCGCCATGCACGAAAACCCTGTCTCGCCGACAAAATTGTCGCCGTGGTCAGCGAACCCCTGGCGGATAACCGAAGCGCGGTAGGCGCGGTAGCCCGACGTATAATCACGAACACCACGCGTTGGAAACATGAGCGTAAAAATGACACGACCGCCCAGGCTCAAGATGTTTCGTTCAAAAGGCACTCCAACCGAGCAACCGCCATGTTCAAAACGTGATGCGATTACAACATCGCAGCCTTCGTGGATCATCTGAACCATGCGATTGATCAATCCAGGAGGGTGCGTATTGTCGGAGTCCATCGTCACGATGATGTCCCGTTCGCCCGCACGATCAACGGCTTCACGCAATCCATTTCGCAGGGCCCGCCCCAGCCCTTCGTTTTGTTCGTGTTGAATCAAATGGATGGGCATCTGCAACGACATTTGCTCGGCGATGCTAGCCGTCGCGTCGCTACTGCCATCATCCACAATGACGACTTCGTAGGGCAAATTGCTGTCAGCAAATGCTTCGCCAATTCGCTCCAGCACCTCCGGCAAGGCCTCTTCTTCGTTGTACGCAGGCAGCGAAACAATCACTTTGGCAGGCAGAAAACGAAGCGTTTCGCGGCCGGATTTTGTGATCGAAGTTTGTTGTTGGAAGTGCGTATTTTGGTTGTCTGTCATTCCATTGTTCCCGAAGGAAATTTTTGAGAAGTGAGTTTTGGGCGGGAGGCACAGGTTGTGCACAGATGCTCAGTTTAATAACGGCCCTAGCAACCACAATTAAAACAATTCATACAATTCTCAGCCATGACCTATTGTTGCTAAACCAGCCCATCTCAACGAAACAATCGTTACGACTGACAAAACCGGTACCGAAAACGCAGCCAAGCACCCCATCTTAGCCAGCTTCGCTGTTGATTTCCCCAGTAATTCTGGTTGTTTCCCTCCAGGCCAAAACGCAAGCGATGACCGTCAGAACGGTCAGCCCCAGCCCGCTGAGGCTGGTCATGATCTTGAAAATCAGCGGATCGTCCGGGATTCGCGAAAGGAACATGCGAGAGGAAAGGTAGTTGTAAAGCTGCACGCAAATCAAAAATGCGATCAGCCAACGCGTTGTTTTGGGATATTCACACCAGATACTCAGCGCGCTGCGCTCACCATCCTCGCTCAAAGTCTCGACCTGTTTGCTGGAATTGTCTGTGCCGCGTCGGGCCGTTTTGGCAATATCTGGCAGCAACACCGCTACCAGAGGCAACAACAAAATCAAAGCATCGTAAGAGTGGTGATAGACGGTCGCGAGCGTGGCAGTGAGCACGACCAAACCCGTGATTCCCGCAGCCCCGTCATCAATCCCTTTCTGTTGCCGGCGAAACAAAACCAACATGGGCACCACCAGCAGCGGCAGCATCACCAGGGCGTGAAATGTCTGGCTGGGGTTGATGTTTAGCCACTTTGCAACGATTGCGAACACATCGATTCGCGTCCAAGTGTGCAGCGGCATTTCATCCAGCACCGTAATGTGAAAATCCTGCGACGAACCGATTTCCTTGGCGATTTCGACAAACGAATTCGGAAAGGCGCTGCCCGAATGGGAAGCCAGCCAAGCAAAGGGGACAAATGCTCCGACAACGCTAAATACAGCGCCAATGGTCAAAGCTTTGTAATTTCCCCTCGCTAACAACAGAAATCCTAGCGGCAGGATATAAGTCGGTTTAGCCGAAACAACGACCAACGCAAGCGCGGCCAACCACGGTTTGTTCTTGCCCCAGTGAACAGCCAAGATCGTTGCCAACGTCAATTCAAGCGTAAAATAGCCGTCGTAAAACGTCGACAGCGCACCACGGCTGAATATCAATGCTGCCGCGATCACAAAGATCCAGTCAAGCCTTTTTGGCCTACCGGCTATCGACGCGATGACAACGCCCAGGCTCAGAACCAGCGAGCACAGCAATGTGAAATAGACGATCTCAGCAGCACGCAGCGGCAAGATCGCAATGGGGATGTGCAGCACCAGGATCGCAGGCGAAAAGAATGGCAGTTGACGCGAAACGGGATACGCATCCATATACTTCTGACCATACGGGCTGACGCCGTCGATCAATGCGACCGTTGGGAAATACAGCCCATTGTGGAAATCGCAAAACCCAGGCGTCTCGTGAGAGAAAGGACCCGGCTGGTGGTATTTTTTTGCGACACGCAGGCCGCTGGCCGCAATTCCGAACAGAAATAGAAAAATTGCGAGGTAGGCGACGGGCCGGTTGCCCCATTCAATACGACCCACGGAAGTACTCACTGACTAGATTGACGACATAAATACGACTACTCCCCGCAAGGTTATGTTAGTCTGGGTTTGAAGTTCGTCCATCGCCGACTGGAAACCCAAGCAGCGAATGGCCGAACAAAAAACACGAGTTTCGCCCCAATTTAGGGGCTCAGGCGTAGCGGAAGTCATCAGGACTTTGGGCGATTCACGATACCGGCCGAAACTCTTGACGAGTTTCAGGTCACCGACCAAGAAGCGACCGAGTAGCGGCTGCCACGTCATTTTGCCGCATCAGTGATTCGCCAACCAAAACGGCTTTTACGCCGCCCTTGCCTAAACGCAAAAGGTCTTCGTGGCTGCGAATGCCACTTTCGCCCACCACCAGTCGATCGTCTGGGATCTTGGGGCACAAATCCAACGTGTGCTGCAAGCTTGTTTCGAATGTTCGTAAGTCACGATTGTTAATCCCGACCAACTTCGTTTCAGTCGCCAAGACAGCATCCAAATTGTCGGGCTCGAACAACTCGATCAGAGTCTGCATTCCCAACTCGGCTGCTTGATCATGTAGTTCTCGCAATTCGCTGGGGGCCAAGCATTCCGCGATCAGCAGCACACAGTCCGCGCCCGCTTCGCGCGCTTGCAGCAATTGGTATCGATCGACGATGAAATCTTTACGCAACAAAGGAACGTCAACGGCAGCACGCACGGCTCGCAAGTATCCCAGCGAGCCTTGAAAGAATGGTGCGTCGGTCAACACGCTGATGCAAGCCGCGCCCGAGTCGGCGTAGCAGGTAGCGATTTTAACGGCATCAAAATCATCGCGAATCAATCCCGCCGATGGACTTGCCCGTTTGACTTCGGCGATCAAGTTCACTTGATCACCGGCAGCCAACGCAGCGTGAAAGTCACGACAGGCCGGTAAATCGGCAACCGCGGACTCCAGTTCGGTTGCAGGCACGGTCGCGCGATCCGCTTTGATCGTTTCGCGTGTCTTTACCAGAATGTCGTCCAGAATTGTCATGGCGAATTAGTGCTTGAAGTGCCGGCGTCCGGTCAAAACCATTGGGATGCCATGCTTGTCGCACGCGTCGATGACCTCCTGGTCACGACGTGAACCGCCCGGTTGCACAACGGCAACGATGCCAGCTTCGGCTGCCGCTTCAATCGAATCGGGGAATGGGAAAAACGCATCCGATGCCAAAATCGATCCATTAGAACGTTCGCCCGCTTTGTCGATCGATATCTCAACACTATCAACTCGGCTCATCTGGCCAGCGCCAACGCCGATCAACGAAGTGTTCTTGGCAAGTACGATCGCGTTACTTTTCACGTGTCGCACCATTTCCCAGCCAAACGCGACGTCATCCCAGATTTCGTCGGGCACTTTCGCTTCGGTCGGCGTCGTCCACTGCAAGGGAGCGCTGGTCATTCGGTCGGCATCTTGGACCAACATGCCACCGTTGATGAAACGCAATTGAGTTGACGAAGGCGGATCATCCAGACGACCGACTTGCATTAACCGCACGTTTTCGCGCCATCGTGGTCGAGTCGTCAACATCCCAACCGCACCGGCTTCAAAATCCGGAGCAACGATGGCTTCGATAAACAGCCCGGGTTCACACAAACGTTCTGCAGTGGCAACATCGACCGTACGATTAAATCCCAAAACAGACCCAAACGCACTTAACGGGTCGCCTGCAAGAGCTTTGCCACAGGCGTCGGCCAAAATGGGGTCGGTCGCAGCACCGCAAGGATTGTTGTGCTTCATCACCGACACGGCTGGATTGGCAAACCCGCGAACAATGTCCAACGCCGCATCCAAATCCAACAAATTGTTGTACGAAAGTTCTTTGCCGCTGAGCTGTCGCGCCGAAACCACATTAGCACTGCGTGCGGATGGATCGGCGTAAAGAGCAGCCCGTTGATGCGGGTTCTCGCCGTAGCGAAGCGTCGACTTGCGGCGAAGTGCCAAGTGCATGCTGGATGGAAATTCGCCCGAGATGGATTCTCCACGCATGAAATCCGCAATCGCCCGATCGTAAACCGCTGTGTGATCAAACGCGTCCGCCGCCAACTTCTCACGCAACTGCAACGACGTTCCATCAAGCGAATCCAACTGTGCCAGAATTTCGCCGTACTGTTCGGGGCTGGTCGAAACCGCAACGTCCAAGTGGTTCTTGGCCGCAGCCCGAACCAAACTGGGGCCACCGATATCAATCTGCTCGACACACTCGTCGCGTGACACACCCGGACGCGCGGCGGTAGCAGCGAATGGGTACAAATTCACGACAACCAAATCAAAGGGAACGATCTCGTGATCTTCAATCGCCGACATGTGGTCGTCACGATCGCGAATCGCCAAAATCCCACCGAAAATTTTCGGATGCAAAGTCTTAACGCGACCGTCAAGCATTTCTGGAAAGCCGGTGTAGTCGGCAACATCACGGACTTCGATGCCCGACTGTTCCAAGTGCCGTCGAGTTCCACCGGTGCTGTAAATAACGACTCCGGCACGTTGCAGTCCGGAGGCAAGATCGGCCAAGCCCATTTTGTCGCTGACGCTGATCAGGGCGTTGCGAACAGGTACCACTTCGGAAGCGTCAGACACGATGAAAACTTTGTACAGAGTTAAAGAAAAACCACGTAAGTTGCCGGTGTTTTCTAATCTTCCTGATGCCACATGGTCAACCGGTCAAGCCGCAAAGTAGGGTAGTGTTGGGCATTCACCCATCGTCCGCATCTACAG
>CAZZDZ010000071.1:0-20768 GCA_964652675.1 uncultured Pirellulaceae bacterium | reverse complement strand
GTTTTCTAGGAGTCGGGTCGAAGCCGACCTTAGATTTTGAATTGCTCAACATCAAGTTGCCCATCAAAAGCATGGACGAAATTCCTTGTTTCTCGATCTGAGTTAGAGATAGGTCTCTCCAAGGCTATGTCAAAAAACAACGGTACCCAGCGTCGGCAAGCAGACCGCTGCTCTGTTTTCCTGATTACGCGAATAATCCAATCACCTTGTCGGTAGAACCCCAACATTCAGACCTCAATTCGCAATTTGAAGCACTCTATAGAAGTGTGCTCGCAGTCACCCGTGCTCGGGTGGTAAAGTTAGCTCACCGGAGGCAAAATCCAATTTGCGTCCGAGGTCAGACAGTTGAGGTCGATTGGGAATAGAAACGCGTGATCAAAACACTGGATCAACAAAAGGCGATCATGATTGCGATTGAACATGATGGCGGGGTTAAGCCCGGCCAGCGGTGCAGCGCGGTGTTCATTGACAAGCAAGGTATTGAACGCGAAAAGGCGTTTTACGCGAAATACTGTGTCCAAAGCGGCATCCGTCGTTCCGAGGATGTCAAAGCAATGGTGGATGCTCACATCCCGAAAGATCCTTATTGGCTTGTGTCGTTCAAGGCCAGCGAGGAACTGGAGCGTTTGGGCGTAGAGCCCCGTTTCTATAAAGTCGACGATCGCACTGGGGTGGTGATTCCCGAGTCGAGTTGAACCAGTGTCAAAGTGGTCTGCTACGGTCGGGCGGTTCTTACTTTAGGAAGTAAAACGACTTCATGTTTATCAATGCATGGGCCAAGTCCGTCCACGCCTGTTTGTCATCTTTTCCTTTGGCTTCGTGATCGTCCAAGAATTTTTGTAGTCGATCCAGAGTCGCATCGCTGGCTGATACCGAATGGGCGGATCGGACCATCGCTGCGATCCTTTCTCTCTCACTGCCACCTGCGTCTTTCAAAATGCGATCAGCCCACAAGCCCGCCTGCTGAATCACAAACGGATCATTCATCAACGCGAGTGCTTGCGCGGGTACATTCGAACTGCTTCGTCGTCCTTGTGGGCCAAACGGACTGGGCATGTCGAACGTCATCATGAACGAATTCAAAAAATTGCGGTAAACCGAAAGATAGACACTGCGTCGACCCGCTCCGTCCAATGGCCCGCTTTTGCGTGCTCCGCGGCCGGTCATAAACGGCGTTCTGTGTGTAGCCACACTTCCTGGTCGCGGA
Source organism: uncultured Pirellulaceae bacterium (assembly GCA_964652675.1). GTDB lineage: Bacteria > Planctomycetota > Planctomycetia > Pirellulales > Pirellulaceae > K23-9. Next base: position 19,561 of record CAZZDZ010000071.1, on the reverse strand, counting down.
ATCGGATCCAATCGACCGGACACAAGCAGGATGGCGTCGCGAATCGATTCGGCTGGCAACCGTCGTACACGCATGCGATGCAACAGAGTGTTGGTTGGGTCGGCAGTCGCTAATATCGCTGAATCGTTATTCTTGTTAGCGATGCTTGATTGCCCATAAGTCTGCGACAACACCATCTTGCGAATCGCTTTCTTGATAGACCATCCATCTTTTACAAAATCAGTCGCGACAAAATCCAACAGGTCTGGATGCGACGGCGCGATCCCTTGAGGCCCAAAGTCATCCACGCTCGGTACGATCCCGCGGCCAAACAAATGATGCCAAATCCGATTGGTCATCACACGAGCAGCGAGCGGATTTTCTAAGCTGGCGATTCGATTGGCCAATTCCATTCGATTGCCGTTGTGACCACCAAGTGATTCCAACGTCCGCGGCGGAACTTCCAATCCCAGCATTTCCGGATTGCCACGCACATAGACATGAGCGTTTTCGTTGGTGCCTTGTGTCATCGCGATCACCATCCTTGGATGGGGGATTTTCGCCGCGATTTCGTTGGCTTGATCGGCGACCGCTTTGACTTGAGGCGCCAATTCGCTGATCGCAATCAGCCCATTGCTTATCAACCAGTCCAGGAAATCGTTTTGCTCGCCCGATTGAAAATCCTCAACCGCAATTTTCCATGATTCAGACAAACTTTCAGGTGAAACAAAACTGCCAATCGATTCATCAAATATCCGCGGCGTGCCACCATTGGAAAACCAAATCTGATCAATCGCAATTGATTCGTCACCACCGTCGGTGAATTCCAAGTACGCGTTGTGGCCAATGTACTTGTCCAAATTGCCTTGGAGCGTTTTCCATTGCCAGGTGCCGTTGGTATTCGTCGCATCACCAGCCAAATCCATGCCTCTGAACAACAACGCGTTGAATCGAGCCATCTGGTAGTTGTCAACGATGATGCGCATCCGAATGTTCTTGGTTGCACGCATCCGCACATGGATCTTGGACTTGGTGATCGTGAAAGTCGGCGAGCGAAGGATGCCTGCAACCCGGTTACCAAACACCGCGCTGTCAACGGTTCCCGGTTTAGGTTGATTCGTTCCGATCGGAATGAATTTTGGTGTCTCACCGACCGATCGGAACGCGTGTCCCGATGTTGTCCAACCATCGGGAAGCTGGCTGCCTTGAAAATCGACCATTCGCTCCAGCGTCTTGTCGGCACCATGCACCGCGTTTAATTCGCGTTTGTAAGTGTTTTGAAGCTTCTCTTGCGCCTTTTCGTCGTTGATCTGCGCGGCCAGCATCTCCCACGGATTGTTCAGTCGAACGCTGGGGGTGACCGAAGTTAAACGTTGGATCCATTTTGCCAGTCGATCCCGGTCAACATCATGCTTCTTAGCCGTTTCTGATATGGCATCGTCTGACACAGCAGCCAACGTCTTCTTATCTGCTTTTTGTTTCTTCTTTCCCTTCGGCTTTTTCGTCGACTCGTCTTTTTTTGCTCCGTCACTTTGCTTCACCGCCGCGTGAATGGCTTCGCGTGCCGCTACAAAATATTTTGCCGGATCAAGTTTCGACGAGTCGATCTTTGATTTCGAGCGAAGACTGGCAGCGTACTTTGGTTGCAAATCGGTCAGTTGCCGCACGGCCGATTCGATCTTTTTCCCAGGGTCAAGCGGATACATCTGCCGACAACTGCTTTGGATATAAGCCGACAGCGCGTAGTAGTCGGCTGCTGAGATTGCATCGAATTTGTGGTCGTGACAACGGGCACACGCAACCGTCAACCCTAAGAACGATTTGCTCAAAACGTCCAACTGATTGTCGATAATGTCCGCTTCGTTTTGTAGTACATCTGTCGGCGCATGAGTCGCTTCGTGCAGATACCAAAACCCGGTACCAATCACCGACTCGTTGTACTGTTCGGTTGGATGCTTGCGCGGATTCTTGATCAAGTCACCGGCGATGTGTTCGCGGACAAATTGGTCGTACGGAACGTCTTGATTGAACGCGCGGATCAAATAATCGCGGTATGCCGTCGCCTGTTCCAGCGGATAATCAAACTCGTGGCCATACGTTTCGGCGTATCGAACCAAGTCCATCCAATGCCGAGCCCACTTTTCGCCAAAGTGTACCGATTGCAGCAAGCCATCAACGACCTTTGCCATCGCGCCGTCGCTTGTGTCCTGCACATATGCGTCGACTTGATCGGGTGTCGGTGGTAACCCGATCAAATCAAAATAGACGCGGCGAATCCATGTTTCTTTGTCAGCCGGTTCGGCAGGCGTGATGCCCGCTGATTCAAGCTTTGCCAACACAAATCGATCGATATCGTTCTTGGGCCAATCTGTGTTTTTTACCGTCGGCGGTTGCGGATTGCGAATCGGTCGCCATGACCAGTGTTCATTAAACCGTTTTTTAATGTCGAACGGTTCGACCATCGCTTTATCGGCGGATTCTACTTTGGCTCGCGGGTCCGGCGCTCCCATCGTGACCCATTTTTCCAGCAGCTTGATTTTCTTTTCGGGCAACTTTGATTTCGGCGGCATCGCGCTGACCAAGTCTTCTTGGTAGCGAACCGCGTGGATCAACAGACTTTCATCGACATCACCGGGCACGATTGCAGGCCCAGAATCGCCACCGGTACTCCAGCCCCAGCGGGAATCCAGCAGCAAACCGCCTTCCAAGTCCTCACCAGAACTGGCGCTATGACACTGGTAACAATGGTCAGCCAGAATCGGGCGAATCTTTGATTCAAAGAACTCGTTTTGTTCTGCCGTCAGCTTGGGCGGATCGTCGGCATTGGCAACCGAATCTACGAACGGAATCGTCCCGCACGCCAGCGCGATCGTCGCAATCAATCGAAACATCATGCCAACACCTCGTTGATTAAATGACCGTGGACGTCGGTCAATCGCATGTCTCGACCACTGAAACGGAATGTGCTGCGAGTGTGGTCGATGCCCAGCAAGTGCAACATGGTCGCGTGTAGATCATGGATTTCGTATCGATTCTCGACCGCGCGGTACCCCCATTCATCGGTTGCTCCCACCGAAACGCCGCCTTTTACGCCTCCTCCGGCCATCCAAATCGTGAACCCAAACGGATTGTGGTCTCGTCCGTTTCCTCCTTGGGCGAAAGGTGTGCGTCCGAATTCACCGGACCAAACGATTAGTGTTTCGTCGAACAGCCCGACACGTTTTAAGTCTTTGATTAACGCGGCGATTGGTTGGTCAACTGTGCGGCAGTTTTTGTTGTGCCCGTCGACCAAATTTCCATGTTGATCCCATCGATCGCCGTTACCACCAGGGCACGTCAATTCAATAAATCGAACGCCGCGTTGAACCAACCGACGTGCCATCAAGCATTGAGAACCGAAAGTCTTGGTGTTGTTGAAATCGGATTCCAATCCGTACATCTTTTTTGTTTCTGCCGTCTCATCGCTAAGATCCGACAGGCTTGGAACGGCAGTTTGCATCCGATAGGCCGTTTCGTAGTTTTGGATCGCCGCTTCGACTTCGGGGTCCCCGTTCAATTCGGCCAAAGTCACTTCGTCCAACTCGCGAATCAAATCCAATTTGTTGCGTTGCAACGCGGGTGTTTTTTCGTTGGGGCGAATGTTTGCAACTGGCTGGTCTCGTGGCAGGAACACACTGCCTTGATATGCCGACGGTAGAAAGCCGCTACCAAAACAATCCAGTCCTCCCGGTGGGATCAGTCCGCCGTTGATCACGACAAAACCAGGCAGTTCATTATTCTCGCTACCGAGCCCGTATCCAAACCACGACCCCATGCTGGGTTTGCCTTGCAGCCCGTTGCCGGTATGCAAAAAATAGTTAGCGGATGTGTGTTCAGAAAACTGCGACGTCATTGATTTGACCATCGCCAAATCATCTGCGACTTCGGATAGATGCGGAAACAGGTCACTAATCCATTGTCCGCTTTCACCACGCTGTTTAAATTTCCACTGGTTCTTTAACACTTTGCCAATGTTGTCGAACTGGGTCGGTGCAAGTTTGCCGATGACTTTCCGCGGATCTTTGCCGTGGTACTTTTCCAGCATCGGTTTGTAGTCAAACGTGTCGACTTGCGATGGCCCGCCATCCATGTACAAAAAAATGACATGCTTGGCTTTGGGCGGAAAGTGCGGTTGCTTGGGCGCAAGCGGACTGGTGGGCGCTGCGGACAAATTGTTTTGCGACAAAGCCGATAGGGCCAAGCCGCCGAATCCATTGGCACACCACTTCAACATGTCACGACGGTTCGTGGGCCTATTGGCAAATCGGCGGCAGTGATGACTGCGAGAACTCATGGAGCCAATCCTGTGGCAGGTTTTTTAAGGTGGGAGACGAAAGCAGTGCAGTCGTCTAGGGAGTGATCCTGGTCACATTTTAACCAGATCGTCGACCTCTGTCTCGCGGAACCCAACGCCCTGCACCGACATTTCCCCTTTGTAGATGCTGCCCCTCTGTAGACGTTTTATGACTGGGCGTGCTGGTAGGGATGCTGCGTGCTAGTAGATATTGCGGCTACTTTTTGGTGAGCAGCTCTTTGATTTTTGCGTGGATGGCTTTCGCGGTTTCTTCGCCCGAACCGGTCTTTACCAGTTGCACGGTTCCTTCTTGATCGATCAAGACAACGTGCGGGATGCCACGTGCCCCGTATTTGCTGGACATCTCGCTGTCTTTGGGACTGACGATGACTGGGTGTTCCAATTTGTGATGCTCAAGAAATTTCTGCAAACACTCGCGTTCGACGTCGTGACCGATTTCTTCTGTCCCCCGTTTGGCACGCTGGTTTTCTTCATCCCATTCGAAGTTGTAGTACTGGGTAACACCCACGATTTCAAAATCATCGTTGTCAAACTCTTCGCGCCATTCACGCAGGTGTCCGAACGTTTGAATGCACGGGCCGCACCACATTGCCCAGAAATCGATCAGCACGACTTTGCCCTCGAACGCTTCGCGGTCCAAGTCGATGGTGTTGATCCATGCGTCGATTTCCCATTCGGGCGCTGGTTTGCCGACGAGTGTTTCGGGTGGTTTTGCGAGCGAGACGCGTTCTTGGTGTAGCTGGATACGCCGAAGTGTTGCTCGGACGCCGCGATTGGTGATCGCGATTCGATTCAGGCTTGTTGTAACGGACTTGATTCGTTCTTCGTTCGCTTTCGGATCGTCTTGTCCCCATTGCGTAATCATTTGATATTGCGCTTTGGCGAATTCGTTTTGCAATGCGACTGAATCGGGAAACTGATCCATTGCTTTTTTGCTGGCGGCGTCCAGACTCTTGATGGCATCGTCGCGCCAATCGTCGTTGCCGCTGTCATCGGTCGACAGTGCAGTCAAAAATCGCACCTGCGCCAGAGAACTTTCTGCGGTCGCTTTTTCTTTGACGTTCGCGGCGCTCAACAAATCCGTTTGTTGGTCGATCAGTTTTCGTGCGTCATCGGATTTGTCATCGTCGACTAAAGCGTGTGCTTTTAATACTGCCAATTGCGAAAGCGGTCCCAATGGAAACGGCTCGACGGCAGCATCAAGTTTGTTGAGTGCGTTGAACCCAAGATCGACGGCTTTGTTCAGTTTTGATTGGCCGCCCGATTTTTCAGTCAGTTCTTTGATGCTTTGGATCGTCATCCAGACGCCGAATTGATTTTCTGTTTCGTCAATATGTTTGACTTGAAAATCTAGTAGCGATTGAAACTGGCTTGCGGCACCATCAAACTGTCTTTCTTTGATCATGCGTGTGGCGACACTGTGACGCAGGATGTTCAAGTCGGCCGAGTCGGGGCTCTTGGCAATTTCGGCTTCCAGATATTCTGCCGCACCTTTTAAGTCGTCCGCCATGCGGGTACGCAGTTCGTTGTGCATTTTGCGAAACGCTTCACGGTCAGCGTCTTGACCGCGACTGGTCTCGGTAAAGATCATGGTCACTGCGAAGCACAGGCATGCCAAGGTCGCGATTGGTGAGATGGCTTTTGTTAAACGCATGACTTTTCCTAGCAAGAATTCGGAGGTCCGACTGTGTCCTTATTCTAACAGGTTTCCGTTTGGTGTTCGTGTCCAAACGGTGTGGATCTGCTAGTCGCCCAGGACTGCTTCGCCCCACAGGCTGGGGTCTTCGTCAACAGGATACTCGGGACCAAGTGTCAGTGTTTGCCATCCGAGTTCGCGATCGACAACCGCATAGTACAAACCGATTCGCGGTTGGTCTTTGGGGTCAAAGCCAGTCAGGGCTTCGGCTGGAATCAGGCCACTCAATTCGTATCCGTCGTGTCGAGGAACTGCACAGATTTTAAGCTGGCCAGGTGCGATCGATTTTGGATTGCCGCGAGCCCGATTGATGCCAACGAGTGCAGTGACGGGGCGTTCACGCTGGGGCCCCCCGCCGGCAGGCATCCATAAAAAACGATGGCAGTACTGGGTCGCGCGGTGGATGCCGGGACTGCAACGTGTATCAATCCAGACGTGGAAGCCATCGCTTTCGTCCAGTCGTGTCTCGCGGCACCACGGTATCTGGCGTTTGCCGTTGACCGAAACATGGACGCCGATACCTTGTTTGTTCCAACCGATGCGGACGTCCGCAAACACTTCGCGTTCGTTGAGCGCGCCGAATGAGGGGATCCGACACTTGGGAGGAAGGCTAAGGCCTTTGAGTGTCCATTTCAAAGGCGTTTTGCGCAGCGTCACCTCGAACCGAAACAGGAACGTCGGGTCAATCAGCGGTGTTGAATCGGGTTCGGACAGGGAACAGGTGCTCGGAAAAAATGGACTCGGAATGGCAATTGGATTTGCCAGATGGTCGGCCTAAATCTAACGAACGCAACAAGGCCGACGTAAGGGGTACGCGAAAGGTTGAAACGATAGATGACCCCAGGACGGTCAAATTAGTTGTTTGATGCGATACCGTTGGCCATGAAGCAGCGGTGATAGGTAACGCTTGGCAACACATGGCGGCTCATTTGTCGCATCTCACCGACGCGATCGAGATGGTATAAATCTCTTTGATGGATTTTCGCGAAACCTGCACGGACGACATGGAGACGGACTTTTTGAAGATGGCAAGGACTTCTTTGCGGATTTCTTTCGGGATTTACGCCCTGCTGGCCGCTTTGATGGTGGCCCCGAATTGCCACGCTGGCTTGAGCCCCGAAAATATCGTTGTCGTTGTCAATGGTAAATCACTACGGTCGCGAACGATTGCGAATCATTACGTTCACCTGCGTAATATTCCACTAACGAACGTCATTGTTCTGAAAGCAGTGCCGGAACGACTAAAAGTCGACTTGGATGATTTTCGCGACCGTATTCTGAATCCGGTTCTAAGCGAAATTGAAAAGCGCGGTCTTGTCAGGCACATTCGGCTGATCGCTTACTCAGGCGATTTTCCGACAACCGTTGATATTCGCGAGCACCACGATCGACTAAAAAATGCAGCCCAAAAGAAACATCAACGACCGTTTGCTTCGCTGACAGGTGCGACCTACTTCTACCGGTTCATGATGGCCGATGACATCGGCTACCTAGGTTTTGACTCGAACTATTACGCTCGCGGCCCATTCGCGCGGACGTTTAAGAATCCATTTGCGGGCGAGTTGGGCGAAAAGTTCGACGCGGCGATCACCAGTGCCACCGGGAAAGAACCGTTGGTTGGGGCCAAGGCGTTGCAGAGAATCGCGAAAGATCATCCAAGCTTGGCACCGATTTGGGTGCGTGCCGCAGAAGCGTACGCGCGAGGTGGAGACGAACAGCTTGCGGGTGAAATGTTGCAAAACGCGATAGCGTCCGGTTGGTCGTCGCGAGCGTACTTGGACGATAGCGATTTACTGAAACCACTGTTGGAACAACTAACCGTTCAAAGCGAGCAAACGTTCGGCGCGAATGAGAGTTTAGTGGAGGGCTATCAGGGGCCCATTTCGTTTTCGGCCGCGTATGGGTGGACGGCTTGTGGCTATCCGGTGCGGATCCAACAAAATGGGATCGGATACATGATGTCTTGTTCGCTTGCGGTGTTGCACGATCGCGGCAGTAAATTGTCCGAATCCATCGCAGTTCTGCAGCGAGCGGCCAAAGCCGACTACTCGCAACCAAGGGGCCAATTTCTCTTTACTGCTCATTCGGACGTCCGCGCGAAAACTCGCGAACACGGAATCAAATTTGCAAAAGAGGGAATCGATTCATTGGGACTGGATGCCGACGTGATCAAAACAACGATGCCGACAACCAGCCAGACCGTGACCGGGTTGATGGTCGGCAGTCCTGAAGTTGATTTTTCCGATCGCAAATGGAAATTCGCCCCGGGGGCGGTCGCAGAGAGTTTGACCAGTCTTGGTGGAGCGTTTGGTAATCGCAAACAAACCAAGCTGACGGATTACTTGCACGCTGGCGCGGCGATCAGCAGCGGTGCCGTGGTGGAGCCCTATTCGATTCAGGCAAAGTTCCCGCATCCGATGATGTACTGCTACTACGCACAAGGGATGAGCGCGATTGAGTCGTACTTTTTGAGTGTGCTGTCGCCCTATCAATTACTGATTGTCGGCGATCCTGCTTGCCAGCCGTTTGCCGTGGCACCGCCAGTGTTGCTGGATATTTCGCAAACGGAGGCCGAAGACGATGCCCAGAGACAAGTGTCAATCCTTGCGCGACCGATTCCCAACGCATTGTTTCGGATGGCCGATTCGCGAAACATTCGTGTCCGCGCAGTCGAAGTGTATTTGAATGGTCGTTTTCAACAGTCGATTCCGCTTACTAAACGCATCCATTTGAAACTTCCTCCCGAATCCGTGGGCGTCCTTTCGGTTCGCGCCGTTTTGGTTGGACAAGACAGCAGCGAGCCACGTGTTTCGTTTCACAAAGAATTGGATCTGAAAGGAGATTTGCCGACACCGGTGGCGAAGATTGTCCAGGGGCGCGCCGCCAGCAAGTCTCTGAGTGACGATGGCGGCAAAGCAAAAGCAATCACGATAGCATTGCGGTGCAAGGGTGCGGACACAATCGACGTCATGCATGCTGGTGTGGTTGTTGGAACTTGCAAAGGCGACGAAGGAACGGTGAAAATTAACGCCAAGCGTTTGGGCGCTGGCCCACTTAGCTTTCAAGTGATCGCCCGGTTCGGTGACCGAAACGTAAACGGATTTATCGTCACAGACGCTCCAGGTGTGACCACTGCGATGTCAAAGTAACGCTTTGTCATTGCTAGAAAATTGGGTTCAGGCGTAGCGGAAGTCGCCAAGACTTTTGACAAACCACGTAAAACCGAACGTCTTGAGGACGTCCGCTACCGTCTTATTCTGCGTTGATGCAACGACAGGTGGCTGTTAATATCGAAACCAATGTTTGTTGCAGGCCTAACGTTGGGCTTGGCCACTTTTGAGTTTGGATTGGAGAACATTCGATCACGATGAGTCTTTTGCCCCGTGCCATTTCTGTCATCGTGTTTGTGTTGGTGGTTCAATGCGCGATGGAGTGTGCGACTTGGGCGCAGGACGTTGTCGTACCAAACGTTGTCGCACCAAACTTTCCGGGCGAATCCACGCAGGGCACTGATGCCGACGTGGCAGCTGTGACGTTCGTTCAACCCAAAGATCGCGTCGATCCGAACCGCAACTTCAATCGGCAGACGATCTTTGAACACTGGCGCAGTCAACTCGCTCAGAACCAAGCTCCCACTTACCCCGCTTTAAAACTTGATCGCAAGCCAAAAGTCGGCGACTTAGGTCTGGGTGATTCATCCATCGTGTTGACGATGGTCCAGAGATTGTCCAAAAAGGACCAGCTTTTGGAGCTTCGTATACCAAACGCACTTGGCGGACAGTCATCGACTCTTTTCCAGTTTCGGGGATTTGATTTTGCCAACAAGCCGGTTGGATCGCAGGTGATCGTTTCGCGATTATGCGAAGTCACGGGCGCTCGAAAGTTCAAGAACAAGCAGCAACGAATTCAAACAGCTCTTATTGTCCAAAAACTAGATCCAAAGCAACTTGCGCTACCGATTGGCAAATCTCTGGATGAACTGGACGCTCTTGAGTCGGCGTCACGGAAACGACCTACGGAATCTTTGGAATCTCGTCCGGTACAACAGCCAGTCAAAGAACCACCGAGTTCGATGCTCGGCAAGAAGCTAGATCGCGACGACGATGAACCAAAATTCGAGGTGCGGAAGTGGTTGACCAAAAAAGGTGATCGATCGATTTCTGGCAAATTGGTTGGTGTGGGTGGCGAAGCGGTTTGGATTCGAATTGCCACTGGAAAAGTCATCCGCGTCCAGTTGAGTGCGCTGCACCCGATAGACCGAGAACACGCGTTGAAAAAGAAACAAGCGATATTGGACTATCGCAAGCTGAAAAAGTAGCACTGAGCGCTCTTTCACGCCGCGCGAAACCGGTTGGTCTACGAGGCTGGTTCTGTTGCGGGCGACAATTCGTTGAGCTGTGCGTCCAACTTCTGCCAGCGTTCGCCATTTGGCTCCAGGGTTCGGCCGATCGACACAGCCTCTCTTGCTTGGTCGTAGTCTCCCTGCGCCACGAGCGTGACAGCTAGATGATGTTGGTAGTTCGCGTTTGCTGGATCGGCACGAACCGCTTCGCGAAATTGATGTGTCGCTGCTTCTTGATCGCCCTCGAATTCTGCCAACTGGGCTAACAGAAAATGTCTTTTGCTGGCCTGAATACTCTCATCCGCGCGAACAGCACGCCGGGCTCCCTCAAGAAACGAACTTTGAAAAGGCTCCAGTTGCTTTTCACGATAGCTGCTGCGAACCACCGAAACCCAGGCGTCTGAACTCAAGTCCGGCATGACTTTGTCAGCGATTTCTTGCGGGGACAAACGGTCTTTTGCCAGACCGATGACTTGCCGTACATTTTCTGGACCGGTTCGGAGACATTTGCGCCACTGATCGATCATCGATTCGGTATCCCCCAAGTGCATCGCCATCGCACCGTTTTCGCGTTGCAGGGCAGGATCGATCACCGCCAAATCTCGACTTAACTTTGCGTGCGCAAGATGGTCGTCTTGAGTGAGCGGAGAAATGAGTGCGATTTGATGGTGTATTCGAGCGGACAATGGGTTGTTCTGCAGGGCTCGCGTAAAATGTTTTTTGGCATCGTCCACCAACGCTCGTTGGGTGTCGTCGAAAACCCAGTTTTGGATCGCAGACGCTTTTCTCTCGGCCGGCATCGAATGATAGGTCTCGAACATATTCTGCGGGGTGCTTGTCAGCCAAGTCAGCGAAATGTTCCGTTTCTTATTCAGTGCGATCAATCGCAATCGGTATTCGGCGATGTCCCAAGCAGCCAGTCTTTGCCACAGTTCACCGTTGGTGGGATGGGCCTTGGCCCGCGCCAGAAGTTTCTTTCTGGCAAGATCGACTTGCGTTTGCGTCGGAGCTTTGACGGAGGCAGGTAGCTGCGTCGAACGCAGGACCGCTTTGTCCAAGATGTCTTCTTGGAGCCAACGCTGCCCCAGCAACAACATGATCGCAGTGACAAGCGTCCAGGTAAAAGGTCGCGAAAATTTTGTCGTTGAAAACTCGACGAATCGTTCCCACGACGAATATTCCAGACCGTCGTCAGATTTTTTGGTGTGCGATCGCATTTCACGGTCGCTCTTTGATCGGCTTTCGCGACGGATGTTGACCACGACACCAAACAGCAACGCGTAGGTCCACAGTACCGCAGGTGTAATGACGGCGAAATCAAAAAATGACTGAATCGTGATTCCACCAATGGATACGAAGGCGACCGTGAACCAAATCAGAAAAACAAATCCTTGGTTGCGTTTGCGGTAAAGTTTGAACAGTACAAAAAGCACCGCAAAAGACGCAGTCGTCAGCAGTAATGCACCCAGAATCCCCGATTCAAACAACCATTCAAGCGGTTGATTGTACGCATGGCCGAAAAAGAACTTAGAGTGATTGTCAGCTTTGACCAATTGAGCGAGTTCGTAGTTTCCCAGTCCGATCCCAAAAATGGGGAATTCAAATACGCGATCCCAAGTTTGATTCCAGTGAGTAAATTGCGTTCGGCTATCAAGCTGCTGGGATGCCAACATCGTTTCTGATTCAGACGCCACGGACGACCTGACATAAATCGCGATCAATGCGATCAGCAGCGTCAGGCAAGCGACGACCACAATCGATTTTGGCGGAATGTACTTTCGCATCGTAAAGCCCCAGGTCGCGACCGAAACCAAGGCGGCGATCCAAGCTAAACCAGATTGGGTCCAGATTAACCCAATCAGCAAGATCAGCGAGCACAGTGAAACGGCCGACAGAGCCGTACGCGATACTTTGCCGCCATAGTGTTGGGGACTGGCGATCTTTCGGATCGAATCATCGTCACCGGATATTTCCGCTGATGCAGAACTAGATTTCCGCAGCTTGCGGCTTTCGTTTTTGTACTTTTCTCGCTCGGAACGTGATTTCTTTCGGTTTGATTGTGAAGGACGTAGGACAGGACGCAGCACGTTCAGCAGCAATCCAAGTGACACGGCAATGCTTGCGATAAAATATGACGCCGCCGAGTTTCGGTAGGCGATCGATGCAAAATTGGTTGAAACACTATCGTTGGTCAAACTGGATGAGACTCCCCATATCGAAAGCATGGCTCCGGTGGCGCCTATGACCACCAGCAATGCCGTTCTACTTTCGCGCGTTTGCCACAAACATGTTCCCATCAAAAAGAAAGCAAAAGCGATTGCATATTTCGGCCACGCGAGTCTGGATACCGAAGGGACAAGGCTGATACTCATCGAAGGAGCAACCGCGACAGCGCCCGAAAATTGTTCGTGAATGTCGATGGTCGCCGGAGAGAGCCATCCGACGGTCCCCTGAGACAGAATCATGGACTGAAACGCCGTGAAAAACAGCCACAAACTCAGTGCGCTGAAAAGCACCAGCATTACTTTTGGACGGCGAAACGTGACGGATTCGGGCCTCAGCAACGAGACAACGATCGCGACGACTAATAGCAAACAGGTGTGATACTGTGTCGTCGTCGCAGTCGCTCCAGCAAAAAAGAGCGAATAGACCAGCGCTCCGCAAATGAGTGTTTGCGGGACAACCGTGCAAGCTTTTTGCCAAATTTCGATTGATATGGCGTTTGGTGAACGCCCAGTGCTCCCTTCGCTGCGGTCAATCAAGGTTCATCCTTACTTGGAAATTGATTTCTTAGCCAACCGGTTGCGCCCGTTCTTTTTCGAGCCAGCGGGGCCGGTTTCTCCATGCTGTCAACACGGACATTGTCTACCACGTTGGCGTTTCGTTCTAGTCCGACTTTAACGACTGGGGGCTGTAATCTGGGCTGTATTCTGGGCCCAGTTTGGGGAGGGGAAACCTTCTAAGCGGTGAGCCATTGGTTTTTTTACTGTTCAAGGGATTAACTGGATACGTCGGGTAAATCGGCAACCGCACGCGCAAGCTTTCATGTTGGCGAAGCCAAATTCTCAAAGCGATGTGGGTTTTTCGGTTCAGTAAGTCTGTACCGATTATCCAGTTCTGACGCTTGTACCACTCGCAACGCCGCTACTGAATCTTCTGTTATGGCGGCGACGGTTCGGACGATTGACACCAGTAACAACGTCCAGGACGGCTGCTCCCGAAATGAGTGCCATCACGATTGGTCCCGATTGCGGGATCGGCCGACATGGACGTTTCCAATTGAACATTTCTCGTTATGCCCGTTAAAGGGAAAGCAATGAACAATCAACCGCATGGGTTTTCCCAGCTGCGGACCAAGGAAACCAGATCTCCAAGGGGTCTCCTGATCGTCCTTACGATCGGTTCTCTGGTCGTGCTCAGTGGCTGCAGCACGTCGTCGTATTGCAAGCAGGTTTTGCAACCCTATACCGAAATGGGTAGTTGCTTAAAAACTGATCTTCACGCTCGGTTAGAGGCTCAGCAATTGTGGCGTTCAAAATACGCTCACTGCTACGGGCGTCTGAACAATGCACGCGACATTCGCCGTGGTTTTATCGACGGTTTTGTTGAAACAGCCAACGGCGGATCCGGCACAGCACCAATTGTTCCACCAGAAAAATACTGTGGCATCGGTCGCAAGGTGCAAGCGAATTGCTGGTACCAAGGTTATCCACTGGGTGTTGCTGCGGCAGAATCCACTGGCGCAAACAACTGGCGTAAGAGTACGATCAGTCCTGCATTGGCTGCTTGCTTTGCAACGCCTCATTGTTCGCCTGGTTGTGTTCCCGTACCAGAAGCGTGCGGTTGCAACACCCCGGGCTGCAACGGCTCGTGCGGCAGCGTTCCGGCATCTCCCATGATGCAACAGCCAATGGTTTTCGACAACCACCAAAATCAGATGCACAACGATCAGATGCACGACGATCAAATGCACAAAGATCAGATGCACCAACCCAGCGGAATCCAGGAACCAATTCGTCCGATGGGTCAGGAGACGGTTCCCGAAGCACCAACGGAACCGCTACCAACACCAAAAGCTACACCACCGAAGCCAACGAATTTGGACGACCGTCCGCTGCAAGACCTTGACATCAACGCACCCCCGAGACCATCCGATGCGATCGAGCGTGCAATCGACAAGGCGACTGATGACGTAACAAGCGCAACATCTGTTTCGCAACCGTTAGTCAACACGGACACCATTTTCCAGGTTCCATCGCATCGCACTCCGACGGTCCAGAGCGGTCCAGTCGAAGCCCCACGCCTTGATCTTGGTGCTCCTGAAACAAAGATCCAACAGGAGTCCAAATCGGTCGAACACCTGGGTGATTCGGTCTTGGAAAAAGAGGGAAAACCGGTCGTCGGTGGCCCCATTGAGATGCCAAATATTCAAGTCGGTTTTGACTGGATGGAGCCGGACTGGTTGTTCGGCGAAGTGGACATCACTCGAGCTCTGTTGGAACAGGAAATCCCATCCGCTTTGAGCGATCAGTAACAGACTGAGCGAAGATAAAAACAAAAACACGGTGCCACTCACCGTGTTGTTAAGGCGAAACCGCGGTGTTGATGTAAGCCACGGCCAATCCCAAGTCAAGCAAATCGTTTGGACGGATCGGAACCACATCTTTTCGGAAGAAACTGGCGTAGGAATTCAAACACCCTCCGACCAGTTCAGAAGATCACGGATGATTAACAAAACAGTGGAATCGAAAATGACTATCAAACATTCAATGCGTTCATCGGCGAATTTTGCCTCGCCAAGACGCTCGACGATATTGGGCTTCCTGGCTCTTGCGGTGATGACCACCGCAACAGGTTGCACATCTTTACTCTCGCCAATGACGGGAACACCTGTTTCGTCGTTGCCGCCACAGTTGCTGGGGCGGAGCAAAAGCGAGTTGATTCAAGTTCCATTGGCGCTGATGCGGATGGAACAACCCGAAGAGTATATTTTGGCCGAAGGCGATATCTTGGGCATCTACATCGAAGGCGTCATGCCTCCGAGAGCAGATGAGGACCAAGTTGCATCGGCACCACCGGTTCACTTTCCTGAACCAGGAAGCGATTTGCCACCGGCAGTCGGTTTTCCGATCCCAGTTCGCGATGACGGAACGTTACCGCTACCTTTGATCGAACCGATCTACGTCGAAGGCAAAACGGTCACCGAAGCAGAACAGTTGATTCGCGAAGCGTACGTTGAGGTCGAAAAGATCTTGCGTCCTGGTCGTGACCGCATTCTGGTTTCGCTCATTCGCGAACGAACCAGTCGCGTGATCGTGATCCGCGAAGACAGCTCGGACCAAGACTTGGCGGTCGCAGGCGGCCAGAACTTGCGTGGTAACTCCGCCGAAGTGGTCAGCGGTACAACGCGAACCGGTAGCGGTTTTACGTTGGACATGCCAGCTTACAAAAACGACGTCATGCACGCTCTTGCCGATACCGGTGGATTGCCTGGCTTGAACGCAAAGAACGCGATCAAAGTCATGAAGGCTTCACGTATCCCATCGGAGAGACGCGAAGAAATGATGATGCACTTGTTCCAACAAGCAGAATCACGATGTGGTCCTCACGACCCATGCGGTTTGCTTGGCGAACACGGAATGATGGAAGACCCGTTCTCCATCACGATTCCATTGCGAGTGCGACCAGGCGAGATGCCGAACATCGACCCCGCGGACGTGATTCTGGAAGACGGCGATATCGTGTTCATCGAATCGCGTGACACAGAAGTCTTCTACACCGGCGGACTGTTGCCTGGTGGTCAGTATCCGATCCCACGTGACTATGACTTGGACATCATTGGTGCCATGTCGATCGCCGGAACGGGACTTGGCGGGTCAGCCGGTACTCGTAGTGGGTCAGCTGCCACATCGATCATCGGTAGCGGTTTTGGTGGATCAGCACCAACGCAACTGTTCGTGATCCGAAAGACGCCTTGCGGTCAGGAATTCAATATTTCCATCGACCTGCGAAAAGCACTCAATGATCCGTCACAACGAATCATGATCCAACCAGGTGACACCCTCGTCCTACGCTACAAGCCACACGAGGAACTCCTGAACTTTGGTTTGGTTGCGTTCTTTACCTTTGGTATCCGCGAACTGTTCGATTGATCAATATTCCACTGTCTGACAATCATCCGATTCCGCCTGTTGCTTGGGAACGTCTCGTTCACGGTCAACAGGCGGTTTTTTTATCTACATACGCAAAACAATCGCATTAGAGCACTATTTTCGCGTCAGATCCCAACGTCGCTCATTGAGTCAGATTGCAGTTTGCCTAGAATAGAAAGACGGGTCGTCGTCTTGGAGGGCTTTGCCAGCGTCATGGTCCAACACGCTTCACCCAACGCCTCTCGTCCAGCCGAACTGCTTGTCTAAACCTTTTGACTAAAGAACCATATGTCGTCTAAGAAGAAGAGTTCATCGTCCGCAGGCCCACCGCGTGACAATAGTCCCGAAGCGGTCAAGGCTCGATTGCGACAAAGCCTGATGGGCGTGTCCAAAGACTTAGCAGTCGACAAGTTTTTTCGCGCGTTAGTCAAACTCGAAGGCTCCGACCTTCACATGAAAGTCGGCCAGCCACCGATGGTGCGTGTCGGAGGCGAACTGAAACCGCTCAACTACGACGCACTTGGTAAAGAAGAAGCAGTCGATTTACTCGTCCCGATGATGGATGATCGAAACTTGATCATCTTTGAAGAAGAAGGCGGTGCTGACTTTTCGCACACGTGTGACGTTGACGGGGTTCGTTGGCGTTTTCGAGTCAACATGCTGATGTCGCTTGGTAACATCGGATTGGTTGCGCGACGTATTAGTAACTGGATCCCGGATTTCAAAGGCCTCTTTTTGCCACCGGTAATGGAATCGTTGTGTCACTTCGAACAAGGCATGGTGTTGCTGGCGGGAGTGACCGGTTCGGGAAAAAGTACCACGATTGGTTCGATGCTGAACTACATCAACAGCATCTATCGCAAACACATCTTGACGCTAGAAGACCCAATCGAATTCATTTACACCGAAGACAAATGTCTGATCAATCAACGCGAGATCGGCCAAGACGTCTTGGATTTTGAAGTCGGAATGAAACACGCTGTGCGTGAAGACCCCGACATCATCCTGGTGGGAGAGCTTCGAGACGAAGAA
Organism: uncultured Pirellulaceae bacterium; assembly: GCA_964652675.1. Taxonomy (GTDB): domain Bacteria; phylum Planctomycetota; class Planctomycetia; order Pirellulales; family Pirellulaceae; genus K23-9. The sequence continues at coordinate 2,006 of CAZZDZ010000071.1, read as the reverse complement.
ACGTTTATGACCGCGATTCACGCCGCCGAAACGGGTCACCTTGTTTTTGGAACCATTCACGCCGCGAGTGCGTCGACTTGCATCGGTCGTATTTTGGACTTGTTCCCCGAGGAAATGCACGGTGCGATTCGTGCCGCGATCGCCTTTAACATGAAAGGCATCGTGGCTCAGAAATTGCTCAGGAGTATTCGCCCAGACGTATCGCGAGTGCCCACCGTGGAGGTGATGACGTTTACCCCCATGATCAAGAAACTTGTGCTGGAAGGTCAGGACAACAAGTTGCCTGATGCGATTCGCATTGGAGCCGACGATGGGATGCAAGACTTTACCATGAGTCTGCAGAACTTGATCGATGACGAATTGATTGACCGGCCCACCGCGTTTGCGGTCGCTCCAAACAAGGACGCCTTGAAAATGGCTCTCAAAGGCATCCAAGTCAAATCATCTGGTATTATCTAGCCGGCGCCGGCAAACCGTCCACCAATGACCAAGCCGTTTCTGGTGAAAAACTTACCTATTTGCTGACGGCTCATCACGCACATGCGTTCTTTGCTGAACGCAATCCTCACACAAAATACAACAAGGCTCGCAAGCCACATGGCTGAAGAAGAAGTAGAAGAACAGCTTTGGGAAACCGTTGATCCGGTCGAGTTTTCGCCCAAATTAAAAGAACGCACCGAGGCTCAGGCTTTGCTGGTTTTGGCGAGACAAGGCAGTGGCTACGAAGTCGCTGGTGGGCAGTTGTCACACGCGATCCAATCACGTGCCACGCACATTTTGATGGATTTCTCTGCCCAAGGCTGCGCGATTCGCTACCAAGTCGATGGTGTTTGGGAACAACTGCCACCGCTGGATCGCGAAACCGGCGACGCAATGTTGTACGCGATCAAACAACTATGCCTGATGAATCCGGCCGATCGCCGTAGCGCCCAGACCGGCAAGCTGGATTTGAAACTGGTCAAAGAAAAGTACGAGTTGAATGTTCAGTCCCAAGGAGTGCCAACGGGCGAGCGAGTCCTGTTCAAATTCGAGACAGGCAAGATCCCATTCGAACGCATGGTCGACTTGGGCATGCGTGACAAGATGTACGAAACGTTCAAAGAGAAAATCGACTCCGAAGGCAGCGTTGTCTTGATCACCGCGCCAAAAGGGCTCGGCCTGACGACGACTTGGACGGTCGCGATCGGTTCAGCAGACCGTTTCATTCGTGACTTTCAGTCGATCGAAGACGAAGAAAAACCCGACCCCGAAATCATCAATGTGGTACCGAACTTCTTCGGGGGCGAGACAGGAAAAACAGAACCTGAATTGGTTCGCAGTCGACTGCTAAAAGAACCCGATGTCATCGTTTTTCCTGAATTGCCACAAGCCGAATCGATCGCAGCTTGCATGGAACAGGTCGAAACCGCAGACAAACAAGTCATCACTCGCATGGTCGCAAACAGTGCGATGGAAGGCCTTGTGCAGTTGATCGCAAAGTATCCCGAGTCAGCCAAGTCGCTCGCGTCAAAAATCGAAGCAGTGATTGGCCAGCGACTGGTCCGCAGGCTATGTGAAAATTGCAAAAGCGGTTTTGAGCCGCCACCGCAACTGTTGCAGCAGCTTGGGATTCCGGCCGGACGTGTCGCAATGCTCTACCAGCCGTTCATCCCGCCTCCGATCGAAGAGCAAGTCGACGAAGAAGGGAATCCGGCGCCGATCACTCCGTGTCATGTTTGCAACGGTCGCGGGTTCCATGGGCGCATCGCAATTTTTGAATTGATCACGCCCGGCGAAAAGCTCCGCGCTGCACTTTTGAAAACGCAGGACATTGCTCAGTTAAACGCGGTCGCAAAATCCGAAGGACATCGCGGATTGCAAACCGAAGCCGTCCTGACTTTCGCTCGAGGCCTAACGAGCTTGGATGAACTGAAAAAGCTATTTGCAAAATAGTTGCCCCATCCCTGAAGCCTCGAATGTGGCCGAACGCTCCGCGGTCGGTTCTCTGCGCTCCGACCGCGGAGCGT
>CAZZDZ010000070.1:12275-20931 GCA_964652675.1 uncultured Pirellulaceae bacterium | reverse complement strand
CTGCAAGCCGGAATGCACGAACCAGTAACCATGTCGTGAACCGAAGCACTCGACGTCGTCTTTGGGCAATGGTTGCTCATCCGCTCGTGCTCGGTTACGACCGGCGTTCGCCGACTGAAATCGCATGCAAAGCCGTATGGCACAGAACGAGAACCCGTACGACCCACCCAAGTCACCGCTCGGCGATCCATTGCCATCGCCTTCGGCTCGATTGCAGCGAGAATCTACTTGTTGATAGCAGCTGAGCCGTGAATTTTCGGTCGAGACGACGGAGCTACTATGCATCTACCGTTGTTGCACCTTGTTGGACGCGCAAAGATAACGGAGTCTTCCCCTCCCCCACGGCGCGCGAACCTCTTTGGTGCGTTATCTATTTTTTTGCCGGTTTGGGATCCATTCCAACTGGAGAGGACACGAAGTGGAGTCTGGTCTCGCTAGAGCGAATGCTGGATGTCCGATAGATTAGCTGATTTTCGTGGCATCCACGTTGCGTCTTAAATCTTTGTTTGCGAGAGCTCGTTTCGGCCGAGCCATGCTGCTCGCAGATTGATGGCTGTTGTGCCAGCGGTGACGATTGTAGCGATCGCACCTTCAGTGACAGGGCCCCGTAGCGGGTTTTCCCCCACGTTGCGTCTGCGCACGTATCTCTTTGATGGCATCAATCCATCGTGTTTTGCCCATCCAATAGCACACTAAACATAGCGGGGTTCGACAAACCCGGATTCTTTTTTCGCGCGGCATACCGCTCGTTGAAATTATGTGAGCTAGGGTTCAACAGAGTGACCGCTTTGACTCCAAAAGCCAAACCACAATTGAATCCCAAAGCCCCTGTCAATTTCATGATCAAACGCCGATCCCAAAAATCGCGCCAACGAAAAGCGGCCGCAAGTGTCGAGTTTGCGATCTGCATGCCCGTGCTGATTGCACTGACGCTGGGGACGATGGATCTCTGTTCGCTGATCTTCTTGAAAGAGTCGGTCACGATTGCAGCTTACGAAGGAGCGAGACAGGGTGTTGGTCGTGACCGCACAAATGCGGATGTCACCAACCGAGTTGTCGAATTTTTAAACGACAGAGACATCGAGTTCGACAATGCTCAGTTGATGACTTTCAATTCCGTGGATTTCACTTCTGCCGACACTTTGGAAAACGTGACTTTCACCGTCGAAGTTCCTTGTGCGGGAAACATGCTGATCCCATCGGGGTTGTTCGGACACTTGACCGTATCGTCAACCGTGACAATGCGTAAAGAATACAGAAATCTAACCACCAATTAACGGCCGTCAAAGAACACTATGATCCGCCGCAAGAAAACGAACAGTCGTCGCCGAATCAAACGAAATCAGCGCAAAGGTGCTGCGATGGTCGAGTTCGCCATCATCGCAAACATCCTTTTTGTGACCGTGTTTACCAGCATGGAATTTGCAAGGCTGAATATGGTTCGCAATCTCTCGCAAGACGCCGCCTACTTCGCAGCCCGAGATGCGATCGTTCCTGGTGGCACAGAGGAAGATGCGATTGCCGAAGCAGAGCGCATCATGGGGTCGTTGATCTCAACCGGCTTTACAGTGGACGTCGAAGACATCGGTATTGATTCCGAGGACATCGTTGTCACGGTGTCAGTCGATCTATCGGAGGTCGCTTTGTTCGCGCCCTTGTTCCTGCCAAATGCAAATATCCAGTCGACTGCCCGAATGCGTACCGAACGGTATGACGGATTCTTCGAACTGTAAACCATTCAAAGGCTCAACGAAGTTGAGCAACAACCTTATCACTTAGATAGCTTGACCTTCTCTTCTCATCATCAGCGTCTCTCCACAGAAATATCTCGCCATGAACAAAATCTCTCGATCTAAACTGTTGGCCGCCAAGTCGCGGCGCGGAAACGTGCTGGCTCTCATGGCGTTTGTCTTGCCAGTGTTGGCATTGATGTCCGCGTTTTGCGTGAACACCGCTCAAATGCAATTGACTCAAACTGAATTGGCGGTTGCAACCGACGCTGCGGCTCGGGCTGGAGGTCGTGCCTTTAGTGAAATTCAAACCGTTGCAGCCGCAAAAGACGCTGCCAAAGTTACCGCCGCTTTGAATACCGTTAACGGTGCCCCGCTGAAAGTTAACGAAGTAGACTCGGCAAACGAAATCGAGTTTGGGACGACCGTTCAATTTGGTGGCCTTACTAGTCGCTTTCACTTCGAGAAGATCCCGACTTCCGAAGTAGAAAGCGGAGTTGTCGCAAGTGCAGTGCGAGTCAACGGAGCCCGTGACTTTAACTCCCTGTCTGGTCGCGTACCGTTGATCATTCCTGGACTACTGGACCAATCCGATTTTTCGACTCACCAAATATCCGTCGCCATGCAAGTCGACCGAGACATTTCGATGGTGATCGATCGTAGTGGATCCATGGGCGTAATCGACTGGGATTGGCCACCAGGAACGAATCCGTTTTTCACATCGACGTTGAATGCGGGTGTTGCGGCTGGCTTGCTTACGCGTGGTCGATTTTCGTATTTTTATGCACCGGGCGTCAGCGATTACGACTACAGAGCATGGGCTTGGGAAGAGCACTACGGCCTGGGGCCTGCCCCGACTTCGCCTTGGATGGACCTACTCGCAGCCGTTGACGCATTCCTGGATGTGCTAGATTCAACCAGCCAAGAAGAACAAGTGTCTCTGGCCAGCTACTCAACCAATGCAACGCTGGATACTTTGTTGGAGAAAGACCACGACATCGTTCGCCAAACAGTTGGATCTTTGGAACCAAATGGTTGGACCGCAACTGGCAGAGGGATGCAAGAAGGCATTCAAGCCTTGCTTGACACGGCAGCAAGACCTTTCGCAGCCAAAACGATGGTTGTGATGACTGACGGAATTCACAATTTTGGAACGGACCCCGCCACGGTTGCCCAGCAATTCGTTAACAGCTTTCCACTAACGATCCACACCGTTACGTTTGGTGAGGGAGCCGATCAATCGAAGATGCAGCAGGTCGCCGATATCGGTGGTGGACGACACTTTCACGCTGCAACAGGTGAACAGTTGATTGCGATCTTTGAAGAGATCGCAAACAATTTACCCACCATTATGGCTCAGTAAACTAAAGACTCCTAAAACCGAAGGCCTGGGTTGTTTGAAAAACTCAGGTCTTCAATGATAGAAAATAGCCGGGGATTCCATGTCCGACCAAAAAAACAACGACAACAATCATTACCCCAAAGAAGATCGCCGCAAGAACTCTGGCGGCATCCGCGCGGGTGGTCGTCGAAAGAGCGACAAAGCGAAAATCGCGCCCCTGGGACGATCATCGAAAATCTGGTTCTGGCTCTCGATCGGCTTGTCGATCTTGATCATGATCTGGACCTTTACCATTCCATTTGGCGACAAACCGATTCTTCAATGGCAAGATTCAAAGAAGGCTCCCGAACCTTTGTTGGTTGACGAAGAACTGCGGAATCACCCAGAGCACTTGATGGATTCTGATCAGTACGTTGCCTACGCGATGGAAATTGAAGACAACCTGCGGGAGCAATTGGTTGAAAAGTATGCGGTTCCAGAGAACTTGCCTGACGAAAAGCACGCAAAGAAAATGCTTGAAAAAGTGGCTGCCGCTGACCAGGCAGCCCATCTCGAACTCAAAAAGCAGGAAGCAAAACTAAAAGACGGTTTTGGCAAAGGGAGCGTCCGTGCATTGGAATTGGAACGTCTTGAGGCGGATCTACAAGAGAAAGCCCATTAGCCCACTCGCATTGCTCCAAATGTGGCCGTGAAATTCGCTAGTTTTCCACGTCCTTGAATTGCAAGCTGTTTGCACCAACTATCATGGTGCCAATAGACGACAACCAATCAAGCCTGGAATTGCATGACCCTCTTCAAAAGCCTCGCTGCTCTTTTTGTTCTCGCCGTTATGGTCTCTGCGGATGTCCAGGCGCAAGATGACGCGCGGTTCAATAAGCCGCCGTTTGTTGATGCGATTCCGCCAGCAGGCCGGCCCGCCGTGGCGCCAAAACTACTGGAGCCGGAACCGGCCGCGGAAAAGGTGCCTTCGGCGAAAGACATCGCTCCGGATCCGCAAGTTATCCAGTTGAACGAGCTAGCCCGTCGCGGAGAAATACAGCTTGCCGACGCAATCAATTCGTTTACACGTATCAAACTTTGGTCAGATGCCGATCGCTGGCTAACAACAGGTGTGGCGCCGGTCAATGATCAAGAAATGCTGGCCGAGATGGCGAAGCGAATCGGAGCCGACAATCTCTTTCGATTGTTTTCGCAAGCTGAAATTAGCGCTGGGGGTAAAGCCGCCGTCGCAAAAATGAGTCGTGCTATGCGAGCCCAAGCCGAATCAACTGACAGAATTTTGGCCGCCATTGATGGCCTGGATGATCCGTCCGTCGACCAACGTTTGGAATCAGCAAGACGACTACTGGCCGGTGGCCGCGTTTCTGTCGCAGAACTTGTCAAAGCTGCGGTCGCAGAAAAGCCAACAGCGCCGCGCCCTGAAATACTCCGTGCGATGTTACGTATTGGTGGTGCAGGAGAATTGGCGATTGGCCAGCTTGCGATTTACGGAAACAAAACGGTTCGTCCCAATGCGCTTCGCGCGTTGACGCAAATAAGTCGCCAGTTGGCTGTGTCGGACCTGGTAACTGCCTTGCATGCAACCGACACTACCAACGCCGAAGTCGCGTTGGCAACATCACAGCTTCCCTTGATCGTTGATACGGTTCCAGGGCGCGACGAAGCGATTGCGTTTTTGTACTCGGAACTGATTCGATTACGTCAGGTTGCTGCAGAGATCGACAACGATTTTCAACGACAACCTCTTTGGTCGGTCAATCCTGATTTGCAAAGTGTTACGTCCAATTATGCGCTTGCGATTTTGTTAGCCTACCGCGATGCATACGACGCGGGTTCACGTCTTCGTCGAATCGGAGCGATACCACCTGCGGCCGTCGATGCCACCTTGGCCGCTGATCTTGGCTATCGCGTCATGATCGATCCGGATTGGGGACGACCCGAGGAGAAAAAGCTGATTCGCGACAAGTTCGGAAGCGACGTTGGCGCGGCGGGACTTTCCAAGGCAATCAATTGGTCCTTGGAAAAGAACGACCAACCAGCACTCGTTGGCCTTTTGCGGATGGTCGACAGAGATTTAGAATTTGGGCGAACCGCTCTACTGATGTCCTCCAGCCCGAATCTTTCACCGATTGTGCGTGCGGCAATGCACTCGCAACCATGGGTTCGATACGAAGCAGCGTTGGCAATCACCAGATTAGATCCGCCGCCGTCGTACGCTGGCAGCAGTCATGTGATGAGATGCCTTGCCGAAATGAATCGATTGCAAGATCGTCCGCTTGCGATGCTGGTTGAAACTCGTCCAAACGTAATCCTGCGACAAGAGACAATCTTGAGCAGAATGGGGTTTCGTACTGAGGTTGTGGGAAGCGTCGTTGAACTGGAAAAATCCATCAGCCGTGGCGGCGACCTGCGACTGGTTCTGTCAAAAACACAGCTTTGGGATTTGCCCCCGGTCGAGATGATCGATCGTGTCAGACGCTTGCCATTTGGTAAAGAAGTCCCGATTGTTTTCTTTGGTAAAGAAGCACCCGGTATCGATACGGACCGCTGGAACGGACTATCGGAGTTCATCGAACGTCCCGGTTCGCCTTCAGCGTTTGCCAATTTTCTGTTGGATTTAGATCTCGTTCGTCGGCTACCAGAGTTGAGCGAAATTGATCGCCAGCAATTCCGACAAGGCGCGACTGACTTCTTAGCAACCCGATCGAAGTGACGTTAAATCGCCACACTGCCGCTTGACGCCACGTTAGCCACCTGTGTTTGGGTTCGCGGGTACCAAATTTTCGACCTGTGAGTTATCGTTGAATTAGCTCCAACGGCGGTAAGAGTTATCCATCCCCCAAACCATTTCCAATGAATTGGTGCCGTCAGATCGATGTGTATCAAGGATTGGTTATTCGTAGGCCTCATGGCGATCCTAGGAAACCCACCGCACGGTCCATCTGGACCTCCTATCTCCGGAATCATCGGTAATTCGCCGGCGATGCAGGAGGTGTATCGCGTCACACGTCGCGTTGCTCCCAGTAACGCTTCGGTTTTGATTCTAGGCGAAACCGGAGTCGGCAAAGAACTCGTTGCCAGTGCAGTTCACCAGTTAAGCCACCGTAACGGTAGTCCGTTTGTCCGAGTGAACTGCGGCGCGCTGAGCGAAAGTTTGCTTGAGAGTGAATTGTTTGGTCATGTTCGTGGAGCTTTCACCGGAGCGGTTGCCAATCGAGCGGGACGATTTGAGGCCGCTCAAGGCGGCTCCATTTTCTTGGACGAAATCAACAGCACCTCGCTGACTCTGCAAGTCAAGCTGCTGCGAGTGCTACAAGAGAAAGAGTTTGAACGCGTGGGCGACACGTCGACTTTGGAAGCCGATGTGCGTGTGATCGCCGCAAGTAACCGAGACCTGATGCAAGCGGTTCGCGAGGAAGATTTTCGCGAAGACCTCTATTGGCGTCTAAACGTTGTCCCAATCGAAATCCCCCCGTTGCGCCGTCGCCGCGATGACATCCCCGCGCTGGTCAGCCATTTCCTGGAATACTACAACGAAATCAATGATCGATACGTCGTTCACATCGGACCTGGAACCATGGAAGCCCTCAAGGAATACCATTGGCCTGGGAACGTTCGCGAATTACAAAACTACATCGAACGTGCCGTTGTGATGTCCGAGACCGATGAACTGACGGTTGACTTGTTACCCAATTGCGTCACTGACAAACAGGCTCCGATTGGAGTCAACCTGAAAGACAAAGACATCGGTTCACTGACGCGCGATGTCGTTCGCCAAGGGCTGAGTGATGCGGGGACGGATGACAAAGATATACACAGCAAAATCGTCGATGGCGTCGAACGAGAATTGATCGCCCAAGTCCTCACCGCCTGCAACGGAGTGCAAACACAAGCCGCCAGTCGGCTTGGCATCAACCGGAACACGTTGCACAAAAAAATCAAAGAGTACGGCTTGGACTCGCCAAGCGAACCATCCTGAATTTTGAGCTAAGCGATTTGTTCGCCTTCGTGATACTGCTGAATCTCGGCGACGATTTTGTCACGGTCATCGTGGATCGAAAGCCACCGGTCGTAATCTTGGCCTTCGGCGAGCTGTTTTAGCAACGGATAGACTGGTTTGGTTTCTGTCCAATACTCTTGGCCCATGAAAATCATTGGACTGGCAACGCCAAACGTGCGGTAGTGGTTTTGGCATGCGTCTTGGAATACTTCTTGGATCGTTCCAGCACTTCCTGGTGTAAAGACGACGCCGCCTTTTGCAATCGCCAGCAGACCTTCTTCGCGGACACTGTTGGCAAAGTACTTTGCGATCGTCAGAGCAAATCTCGCCGGCGGTTCGTGACCGTACAGCCAAGTCGGAATGCCCAGGCTTTGGCAAGCTTGTCGGTCTTTCACTGGATATTTTTTAACCACCGCAACAGCAGCATCCAGCCATTCCCCCTTGGGTTTATAGAGCGGCGCGATGGAAAGCATGGAAACCGCGTCGTCTAATTCTGATTCGGTTCTGGTCGCAAACCAAGCACCTAAATGCGCGGCTTCCATCGCACCAGGCCCACCGCCAGTGGCGACTAAGTACCCAAGTTGCGTTAGTGTTCGGCCAAGCTTGGCAACTTCGCCATACAACGGATCACTTCGCAGCATCGAATGACCACCCATGATCGCGACAATGCGTTTACCGGCGATGAATTCTTGCAACGCGTCGGTAATAGCCATGTCGTGCAGTCGCCGCGTCAAAGATTCCAGCACGTCATCCGGATTGGGGCCAAGTTTCATAAAATGGTTGTAAATTGAACCGTCCACCGTGTCGTCATACGACGATTCGTCACCGAGAACATAGTCCCCCTGCAGTTCTTCGGGCGTGTAAAGCAAGCCACGGTACTTTTTGAAAGGAGTATCGGGGACTTCGGGAAAGATCGTTGCCTGGCACGCTTGCAATCGGTCCATCAATTTGGCATCGATATCGCAACCAAGAAAGACGCAATCGCGCAAGTCAGCGTTTTGAAGTTCCGCCGAAACACTCGATAGATCGATTCCTTGAAAAACGGCTCCGCGGATTTCTTCGCCGCGGCCCAAGTGATCGGTGAGTTTCTCTGTCGTTTCGAATTCTGGACGCATGAAATTGGATGATAAGGAGGGTTGGCACTGTGTCTATCCGGCCCGCATGCAACATCCGGGCTAGTGCCACGAATTATAGGGCCTGCTCCCCAAGAGATAGTCCCCGTGTCACGAGGGCGAGAACTTTGTCAGTTCAGACAGTTTTGGTGCCCCAATCACTCGGTTATAGTTTTGGTTCCTAAATCACAACGCCTCAGGAAAAAACCATGCCGATAAATGCCTCTGTCAAGCGAATTGTCTGCGCCGCCATTTTGGCTGCCGTTTTTCTAGCGTGTCCAACGCAGGACACGTCAGCCCAAGACACCGAAATCAAACCCCTTGGTCCCGTCGAAAAAGTCGCGGGCGATTTCGCATTCACTGAAGGCCCGGCCTGGGATCCAGAGCACGGGTGCTTGTATTTTACGGACATCCCCAACGCCACGATTCATAAACTGGATTCGTCTGGAAAATTGACAAAGTTCACGGAAGA
>CAZZDZ010000070.1:0-12175 GCA_964652675.1 uncultured Pirellulaceae bacterium | reverse complement strand
TCAGGTGAGGTCTCTCGTGTCACCGAAGGAATCAATGCTCCTAACGGGATTGGTTTGTCGCCGGACGCAACACGATTGTATGTATGTCCCAGCAAACAAAGCGAAATGTTAGTTTACGACGTGAGTGGTCCGGGCAAACTTTCTGGTCCAAAAACTTTCTGTAAAGTAAAACAGCCCAAAGGAAAAACGGGCACTGGTGCTGACGGAATTGTCTTGGACGAAAAAGGCAACGTTTACATCACGACACATTTGGGCGTCGAAATTTTTTCGCCAGCCGGCAAGAGTATCGGCTTGGTCGAATTTCCAGAGCAACCCGCCAACGTCACATTGGGCGGCCCCGATGGCAAAACAATGTATGTGACCGCACGAACCAGTTTGTACAAAGTCGCGATGCCAATCGCAGTGCTAAAATCGAACTGATTTCGTTACCAGCAGCTAGGCTTTCCACCCCGCGGGCGGATCTGGTTGTTGCCAAGCACTCATGCCGCCGTCAACCAAAATGGTTTGACCGTGAACGTGTTCTGCGGCGTCGGACAGCAGAAAAACGACTGCGCCCGAACACGCTTCGGGGCCTGGGACCGCTCCGTTGGGCGTGTGCAATTGCATCCATGCCTCCAGCTGTTTGTCTTGGTTGACGATGTCCGTTAGTGGTGTGCGGACCAATCCTGGTGCCATCGCGTTGACCCGGATTCGATGCGGTGCGAGTGAGACGCAAAGTGATTTGACCATCGCGGTGACGGCGCCCTTGCTGGTGTCGTATGCCGTATGGTTCGGTTCAGCCAAAAAACCATTGATCGATCCCGTAAACACCACTCTGCCAGAGATTTTGTTTTTGACCCAACGTTGAGCAAAAGCTTGCGTCAAAAAATATCCAGCGGTCACATTCAGATGCATCGTTGTCATGTATCGTTGGAAATCCATCTCCAAGAACGGCTCGTCGATATAAGTTCCCGCGTTGTTGACCAATAAATCGATGGCGGGCATCACTGCGTCTGCACTGGTCAGTAGTTGATCAAGGTATTCACTGGGAGGTCTCGCCAAGTCGGCCGTCACCAAGTCGGCTTGGACGCCCGCATCTCGACACAGGCCAAGCGTTTGTTGCGCGACCGCGTCGTCTTTCAATCCGACCAGCAATACATCGGCCCCAGCGTTTGCGATCGCCACCGCAATCGCGCCGCCAACGCCCTGCGTGCCACCGGTTACCATCGCTCGATGGCCCGTCAAATCGAATGGGTTCGCTTTCATCGTGATGGCTTCGATCTCGTTGGAGCGGTTCCACTGGCCAGTGAAGTGGCCAGCGTTACAAAGTGACGACTACTCAATAACCGGACGCGGGTCGTTGTGGTATTGCTCTGAATCCGCTTCGGCGACCTTGGGGTCAAATTCGTCCATGTACAACACGATGCGATAATTCAAACGCATCGTTTTGTCTTTCAACAGAACAATACCATCTTGTTTTTTTCCACCAATAAAGTGGTATCGCCCGAAGGGATTCGCGGCGAAAAGCCCGTACGTACGAACGTGCCAACGCGATGGGAACCCAAAACTGCTGGGATGATTATGAATCGTGATGCCGACCAATTCGTCATTGACCGGCCCCGAGTAGTCGACCCACTTGGATGGTTTGCCCCACGCGTCTTTGTCCGTGTCGAGTTTTTCGTTGGTGATGATCCCGCCTTTTTTGGCGCTCACTTTCATCGTCGAGGCGATCCGCATTCCGAACGATCCTTCTTTGGTGTCACCAAAGTTCACATCGCCATCGGTCGCGCGAAGCAAAATATCAAAATCGATTGTTCGTCTGCGTGGCCCGTGCGACGTGAACTCGACCCTTCGCGTGTCCGACAGCAACCGTTTCTTTTTGTCAGGAGTCAACCAATCGTTTTGAGTCGTGACAACCGCCGATCCTTTCTCGGTGACTTCGGTCGCGATATCACGTTGAACAATCTTGCCACTGCCTTCGTCATCGGTCCAAAAATCGACTCCGTTGATGTCGCCGTGCGTAAACCACATTGAACGCTGATGATCATGGTCACCGTTCTCGGTTCCGTAATCTTTTCGCATCGGAAAGTTGCGAGTCATCGGATGACCACCAGGGCCATGAATGGGGTAGATAATCGGCTTGCCACCGCTGTCGGCGACGTATCCAGCGAACAAACTTTCACCTGAATAGATGTTCCAAGCGGCGGTATCGTCATCCTTTTCGATTCGCATCGTCGGTTTTTTTGGTGAATCAGCAACTGCTGGATCGTGCTTCACCAAAAAAGTGACGATCATGAGACAGATAGTGGCAAATCGAATGAGCAAGTCGCGATGGCTCAATAAGCGTGTCATTAGAGCGTTTTCCAATAGATTTCAACAAAAACGGTCACCGCCAACGTGCTCGGCGGCCCCGGCTTGGCTCGCATTGATGCGTCCACTTTGATTATCATACTGGTTCAGCCGTCATGGCAAAACGCATCCCCTCCCAATCTGATAGCGAACATGACCAAAGACACACCCCGCCACAAAATTGCCACACTCAAAGTGGCGTTGTCCGTTGCCCTCCTGGCCGTGATCGTGCCTTCGACTGCTTGGGCACAAAAGAAAAAGCCTGCCCCTAAGAAACCAGCGAAGATTCGTTTGCCGGCAAGCGTGCTGACAAAAGAAAAGGTCAAAATGAATGTGGCGCCTGTGGCTAAGTCACGGCGTAGCGCGATCAAGGCCGCGGCGACACAACTGGATAGTTATGTCGAACAGCAATTGATCAACAATAACGTAACGCCCAACGCAATCGCGAGCGACGAAACTTTTTTACGTCGCGTTTATTTGGACATTGGTGGTCGCATCCCATCACTGACCGAAGCGACCGAGTTTCTTAAGTCAACCAATCCGCAGAAGCGAGAAGATTTGATTGACGAGTTGCTAAGTAGTCCCGATTACGTCAGCAACATGTACAACTTTTGGGCAGACACACTACGCCTGGTCGATCGACCACAAAACAACATTAACGCCATGCCATTTTTGGCCTACGTCAAAGACTCCATTCGTACAAACAAAAAGTACGACAAGTGGGTCTACGAAATGCTGACGGCCGACGGCAAGGTATGGGACAACCCTGCGGTCGGATTCCAGTTGCGTGATGATGGAATGCCGTTGCCTTACATTGACAACACGGTGCGAGTTTTCTTGGGCACGCAGATCGGTTGTGCGCAATGCCACGACCATCCGTTTGATGATTGGACGCAGTATCAGTTTTATGAATTGGCTGCTTTCACGGCCGGAACGCGAACGAGAATCACGCGAGATTCGCCCTTGTATAAACAAGGGAACATGGCGAATGACCTGATCAAGAAACTTCGCGCCCAAGCCTCCGATGGTCGTGTTTCCGGCCAGACACAGCGCATGCTGCGAGCGAACAACTTCAGCGTTTCTGAGAACGTAAAACAAAACTTGCGTCTTCCCCACGATTACGCGTACGACGACGCCAAGCCCAAAGATATCGTCAAACCAAAAGTTCTGTGGGGAAAAATCCCAACTTCGGCGAACAATAGCACAAAGCGTGAACAGTTCGCCGCTTGGTTAACCAGCCCTGAGAATCCGCAGTTTTCCAAAACCGTTGTGAATCGATTTTGGAAGCGGTTAACGGGCGTCGGGCTGGTCGAACCCATTGACGATTTCAGCGACGACCATCCGTGTTCGAACGAAAAGCTGATGGATTACATGGCTCAACAGCTCGTTCGGAGCGATTTCAATCTAAAAGAACTCGTCCGAATGATTTGCTACAGCAATACGTACCAACGTGTTTCGACCGACTACTCGGTAACCAGTGGCAAACCGTACTATTTCCCCGGACCGGTCATGCGTCGAATGACTGCAGAACAGGTTTGGGATTCGCTACTGACACTTGCCGTCAACAATCCGTGGCCCTATCAGCGCCCCACCGCAGAAGACATCGCGCCCACCATCGATGTTGATTTCACGACCGCCACACTATCGTCGGTCAGAAGGCAAGCGGAGATTTTCACCGATACCTATCACGTCACTGCATACAACCGCAGGATTCGCCAACACGGCTACCAGGCCAACATCCTCTGTCGGGCTAGCGAGTTGCCGTCTCCCGCTCCGGCGAACCATTTCTTGCGTCAATTCGGCCAAGGAGATCGGGAAACCATCAATGGTTCGCAGCAGGATGCAACGGTGCCACAGATCTTGGCGATGTTCAACGGCCCGATCACTCACGTGATGCTAGAAGAAGGCTCCACGATTGTCAGTAATGTCATGGAGATCGATGGCAACATAAAACGCATCAATGCGATTTTCTTAAGCGTGCTTGGTCGCCTGCCAACGACAACGGACCGGGTCACCGCCGCTGGCGAGCTGTCCAAAGAAAAGAACGACAACGTTGGATACGGCAACATCGCTTGGGCGTTACTGAACACACGCGAATTTTTATTCATCCCATAACGTCCAACTGCACACGTCACGCCACAGAACCACCTGCCAAACCTATTCGCCAGAGATCAACCAAAATGTCACGACCAGAATTCAATACCGAAGACCGCAGAGCCTTCATGAAGGCGGCTGCTGCACAGTGTTTGGGCGTTTCATTCGCTGGAGCCGTTGGCTCGCAAGCCTTGTTTGGCGATACACCAACTGCCCCCGTGACAGGCAAAGCCAAGCATATCATCTATCTGTTTATGGACGGGGCGATGACTCACTTGGATACGTTTGATCCAAAAGTCGGCGTGGAAGAAGCCGGCGAGACAAAGCCAATCCAAACGCGTGTTCCCGGCATCAATTTTGGTGACCGATTCCCCAAATTGGCAAACTTGTCCAAAGCCATCGCGGTGGTGCGATCGCTTAGCACCGAAACCGGCGCGCACGACAAAGGCAAGTACCTGATGCGAACTGCCTACAAAAAACTCAACAGTATCCAGCATCCCGCCATGGGGGCTTGGCTTTTGGCTGCGAAAGGACGTGTCAACCCAGAACTGCCCGGCAACTATGTGATCGGCAGTTCGAACCGACATCCAGGTGCAGGGTTTCTGAAACCGTCCCTGTCGCCAGTACCCATCGCGAGCGCCGATTCGGGACTAGAAAATACAACACTCCCTAAGTACTTGCCAGAAGAATTGTTTGCTCGGCGACTGACTCTTGCGTCCAAGTTCGACAAGGTGTTTCAGAATCGCCACGCGGCGTCGAACAAAGACGTCGAAGCCTACAACCAGCTATATGTGGAAGCTCGCCGGTTGATGGGCAGCCCACACTTGAAAGTATTCGATATCAAGGACGAACCCGCAAAAGTACAGGAAGCGTACGGCAAGAATAAGCTTGGACAGGCCTGCTTGTTGGCGCGGCGTCTAGTCAAAGGCGGAGCCCGGTTTGTCGAAGTCAACTATGGCGGTTGGGACATGCACCAGGAGATCTACACTCGCTTGAACGAAAAGGCGACTCAACTGGACGATGCACTAAGTAGCTTGCTTTTGGATTTGCACAGCAACGGGTTGCTGGACGAGACGTTGGTCGTGCTGACGACCGAGTTTGGGCGCAAACCAAAGTTGAACGTCAACGGTGGTCGAGATCACCACCCAGGGGCATTCTGTAGCCTGTTGATGGGTGCTGGGATCAAAGGTGGCCAAGTTTACGGTGCATCAGACAAAACAGGATTCTCTGTAGACAAAGATGCCGTTTCGGTGCAAGATTTCAACAAGACAATCGCTGCAGCAGCAGGATTGCCCTACACCAAAGAAGTCTTCGCTCCAAACGGACGCCCCTTCAAGATCGGTGGCGACGGAGAAGCTGTTAAAGCCCTGTTGGCATAGCCCAAAGTTGCGTTGGCTAGGCATAGACCCAACAGACACCTGTTTTTATTCCTGTATCTATTTTCGGCCTGCCTCCATTGTCGTCCCAGTCGTGTCACGCCGAAAACTACACCATGTCCAAATCTCTCATCGTGTTGTTGGCGATCGCGATTCTGCTTGGGATCAGCCCAAATACACTGTCCGCGCAAGATCTCAATTCTCAGAAGCTTAAAAACGAACAAGCCTTGTTTGAGGCCGATCGAGCCCGCCAACAAAAAAAGCCACCCAAACCTTTAACGATCGGCGATGCCGCGCCGCCACTGGATATCGAGCACTGGATCCACGATGGCGATGGTGCTTTCGACAAGGTCACTGAATTTCAGTCCGGCAAAATTTATGTGATCGGATTCTGGGAAACCACGTGTGCTCCCTGCCTCCATGCCATGCCGCACATCGCTGCACTTCAAAAGCTGCATGCCAAAGATGGCGTGCAGTTCATCAGCGTGACGGATGAAAACCTAAAGTTTGTCCAGAGGTTTCTGGAGCGAGAGATTCCGAACGCTCAAAGCGATGATCCAAGAACCTACCGCCAACAGACCCGTTCTCATTGTCTGACCGCTGACCCAGATGGGTCGGTCAACCGTGACTACATGCAAGCCGCCAATCAAAGTGCCATTCCGATTACTTTCTTGGTCGGCAAAAAAGGCCGGCTTGAATGGATAGGCCATCCCATGTCAGTCGACGAGCCACTCAAAAACGTGATCGCGGATCAATGGGATCGCGATGCGTTCGAGGCTGACTTCAAACAACAACAGCAGGCAAACGAGGCCCTGACAAACGCCGGACGCAAAATGATGTCCAACGATATTGATGGTGCCGTCAAAGTCCTGGACGAATACTTGGCCAACGGGAAACTGGAAACCGAAAAGGTTCAGTTTCGATCCCACAAACTTCATCTTCTTGCCCACAGTTCTGATCACAGAGATGCGACAGCCGCATACGCGTTAGAGCTAATTGCCAGCGATACTCATGACGCATCAACGGCTAACGATTTAGCTTGGTCACTCTACCTGTTAGCTGACGCGGGCGAATTTGAGGACCAAGAGGTTTTGCAAGCCGCACTGAAACTAGCTCTCGAAAAATCTGTGGACGCTGGCAAGCTGAAACCCTACATCTTGGATACCGTCGCCCACCTACAGCACTTCTGCGGCAATCACAAAGAAGCGTTAGAGACACAGAAACAAGTGCTGAGTCTCGCTGAAGAAAATGAACAGGCGGAATTCAAAGAGTTCCTAGAGGAGCTTGAGGCATTCCATCAAAAGTATGGTGCCGTAAATAAGGCAGCCGTTCAAAGTAAGTGACCAAGGCTTACCATTTGTGTCGAGCAGGACTTACAACGAAAGTGATTCGCTTACGGCTGCCACGATATCTTTTTTTACCTCGTCGGGCGACCGATCCGCGTCAATGATGGCCGTGTGTGGACTACTGTTGGTGAGTTGTTCTAGGAATGCCTGCCGCACGCTTTCCATATAATCAATGCCGCGTGATTCCATTCGGTCGGCGGGACCGTCCATTCGCTTGACGGCTTGTTCAGCGGGCATGTCTAGCAACAGAGTCAAATCTGGCTTGAGACCGTCATTAGCCAAGTCCCCCATTTGCCAAAGCGTATCCGGCGCCACTCCAGTTTGAGAGTTGCTGACTGTGCTTTGGTAGACCACCGTTGCCAACAGGAAACGGTCAGAGATGACAATCTTGCCTGATTCCAATGCAGGACGGATCGTTTTCTCGATCATCTCGCAACGGCTGGACATGAACAGCATTGCTTCGGTACGCCGATGAATTTCCAGGTCGCTGTCAAGCAAAATAGCTCGTAGTCGCGTTCCAATCTCGGTGCTGCCGGGGTCACGGACTGTCAAAACTTCGTGGCCTTTGCCGGTCAAATAGTCGACGAGGTTTTCGATCTGAGTCGACTTGCCCACGCCATCGATTCCATCCAAAGTGATAAATGGCGGCATATTTTGATTGTCAGTGATATCGGTCATTGTAAATTTCTAGCTCGCGCATGCTCGCCAGCGGCCAATCACTATCGTAGCAAACACAGCCCCATTTGTTGACCAGTGCAATGGCAAGACGGCTGCCTCAAGCTTCACTGGAATCATCTCATGGCTAAGAAAGCCCAGCTACTACGGACGAAACAAAAACCGAACCGTGTTTTTAGTTGCGTCTGTTCAGCCGACTGCCGCTGATGTTTTTCGGTGAAAAAGCATCTGGCTGTCCCGTCACGAGCAGGTGATTGTAATCAACGACGGTCCATTGATCATCGCGGCCTTTTTGGAACGTTAGAAGGATTCGACGTGCCACTCGCATGTCATTGAACCGCCCGCCTTTATCGCTTGCCCTCACCGAAGCGATCATGTCCACATCCGCTTGCAACGGCGATCCCTTCACGATTTTGATCGTCATATTTCCAACCGAAACCTTATCAAAGACATAACGCGGCAACTCTGCCAAAGCTTGTTGTCGCGTTTCCAAGCGATCAATCACACTCACGGCCGTTGCGTGGTCGTTGTCTTGGACTGCCTGAGCCGTTCGCCGGATCAAGGTTTCGATCTGTTCCCGATCTGTTTCAATGCTTGACGCGATCATCCAAACCACAGGAATCAGCAAACCGCAGGCGAGACCTCCGATACCAATGGCTTTCTTGCCAGTTTGCAACCAAACATAAACCAAAGCGACTGCGATCGTCCCAATCATGAACGACAACATTAACGGTTGCTCGGCAAAGATCGTTTTCATGGCAACAAATCCATCGATTGCGACTATCAAGAAGGGACAAGTAGATAGCCTACCGTTACTACTGATCAAGCCCCCAGATGGTTCTACGCTATGACACAAAACCAGTGTCAAAGTGGCAAATTAACTCGATCGCCGCGACTTCCGCTCCGTCCGTTCGATCAAGTTTGCAAAAGCGCGACTATTTGCCCACTGGTTCTTTGGCTTTCACTTGCGCCAGCAGTTCTTGAATCACGTGCGATGGCAATGCATAGCTTTTGATTCGGCCAGCTCGGGCGATATTGATACCGACAACTTCGCCGTCCAGATTGACCAAGGGGCCTCCGCACGCGTCCGGATCAATGGGGCAATCGTGCTGCAGAGCCAATGGAAAACCGCTGCGCGTTTCGCTCAGTTCGCTTCCCATGTGATTCATCCTCTCGATTCGAGAGCGAGGGTTGACGGCTTGGACGCCCAATTTGGCGGTGATGTCGATCTCTTTGTCGCCGCGACGTACAACCATCGCGATCTCTTCGTCGGGGGCATGAGAACCGACTTCCTTGATCAATTCGGTCAAGTCGTCGTATTTTTTCTTGCCAAGTTCGACGATGACATCGTTGGGTTTCAAACCTGCATTGTCTGCTGCCGAACGCTGCTGGACGCCGCGAATGATGATGCCCTCGTCGATCTTCTCCAACGACACGCCCAAGAATCCTTTGCCTGCCAATTTACGTGTTTTGACGCTGATCAATCCAATCGCTGAAGGACTCTTTGACTTACCAACCGATGCCAGAAAAGTCCCCAATGGCAGCTCTTTCCTGTCGGATGACAACTCGGCCGGTTTCAATCTGGATGGTCCGATTTCAACGAGCGCCAAATCGTATCGCTTGAAAACCTCTAACACTTTCCCGTCAGCTCGTTGGCCGTTCTTTATTTCAACCTCAAAGTCCAAGTCTCCTATCTCACTGGCTTTTGTTAAAAGCGTATTGGCGGTTACCGCTGTACCGAGCGCGACCTGTTTTCCGTCAACCAACACTCGGTAGGTGCTATCGCTGGCGATTGCGACAACCGGCTCGTAAGCCTGCATGACTTTGACAAACCAATCATCGGATTCATTCGACTGCGCGGGGGCACCGAACCGGCCACGTTGGTTGTTGAAACGTTCTTGGATCAATTTTTGCAAGCGTTCGCGTTCTTCGGGGGTCAGTTCCAATCGACCACCACTTCGTCGCGCCTCGCGCATCAGTTCTTCGACTGATCTTCCTTTTGTTTCTTCTTTTGCGTCATCAGCAGCAGGCTTTGATTTGACGTCTGGCTCTTCTTTATCTGCCGCTTTTGGCTTTTTATCCTTCGGTTTTTCGTCAGTGGTTTTGTCTGCGTCATCCTTGGCAGCCTTTTCGTTCTCAGCGTCTTCATTTCCATCGACGTCATCTTCGGGCGTTGGGCGCCTTCGTTGCCCCTGGCGTCGACCTCTACCTCGCCGCGGACGATCGCCTTGCATCAGTTGTCCGGCGGTAATCAATCGGAGCTCGAAGTCTTTCGTCTCGTCGTCCCGGATCACTTTCAACTTCACCTTGTCGCCACGTTTTTTGCTGCGAACGATGGCGATAATGTCGGCGGGCGACTTCATTTTTTTGTTGTCGATTTTGGCGATGGTATCGCCTGCTTTTAAACCTGCTTTGGCTGCTGGCGAATCCGGGGTGATCTGCGCCAGAACCACACCGTCGTCGCTGGGCTGCGGACTCAACTGCACTCCCATCACCAGTTGGCGCGGGTCCATTTGTTGTTGGCCGCCCCACGTCTCCCCTTTTTTCATCCGATCCCAGTCGTCGGTGAAAACATCAATGGGAACATGTTGGTTCTGCGAAAGCGATTCACCAATGTTGGAGTGAATGCCGATCACACGACCATCAAGATCAAAAAGCGGTCCGCCTGAATCGCCACCAATGATCGTGCAGTCGGTGACAACAAAACGGCCGTTGCCCAACACACGTCCAAGCCTGACCGGTGGTGTACGTTCTGCTTGAAATCCGCCTGCGTGCCCAAGCGATACGCACCAGTCGTTTCTCTCCAGGTCTTTTGACTTACCTAGTTCGACAAAGGGGTACTCGCCGGGTTCGGTGATCTGCACCATCCCTGCGTCACGAAGTTGATTCGCGCCAAGTGACTTTGCTTTAAGTCGACGGCCATCCGGAAAGATCACAAACAGATCTTCGCCGGCTGCTTGCGTAACGTGGGCCGCTGTGAGCACTAAGCCGTCAGCACTTACGGTCACGCCACTTCCAGAGCCTCCGCCTCTGGCGGATTGGATGCAAACCGTGCAAGGCAACGTTTTGTCCACCAAATTCTGAACTTGGCTTTCGACACTTTTTAAATCGCCAACACTATTAACCGCCTGCGTTGGAGCGGAAACCAAAAGCGTTGCGGCGACTACGCCAGCGAAAGACAGAAGTATTGCACGAGGCTGATTCAACATGAGCCCTATTCGTTGGTTGGAGGGAATTAACTGGCGAGCAAATATTCTAACACCACGGAAAAGCAAATGTATCGGCCGCCCGAGTACCTAAGTTGTCAAATAGAACTGTACCTAAGTTGGCAAATAGCACTTGTTCACAGGTAAAATGATCAAAACGACGCGATGACCGCAATTTTGGGCAAACGTTGCGCGGGATTCACTATTTTCTATGCAAACGCAAAGACGAACTGAATGCAGATCACAATCGTATTGGTTTAAAAATGAATCAACCAAGAATCGAGTCTGAACCGTTGCACAGGCGACGTCCTCGAAAGGGCGATCGGCGCGTTTTTTTGTTTACACTTGCGACGTGCTCGTTTTTTGCCGCCTGCTTTTTGGTATGGGTCTACGCCCCGGCGATTATCGCCTACAGGAATTACACGCCGCAGGCCGGTGACATCATTTTTCAGTCTCTGCCACATTCACGTTTGGTAAACGCGATCGAAGGTGCGACGGGATCGCCGTATTCACACTGTGGAATCGTTGCGAAAGAAGACGGCAATTGGGTCGTTTACGAAGCGTATCGGAATGTCGAGGTAACCAATTTGCGCGAGTTTATTTTTCGCGGTCGCAAACAAGGTTTTGCTGTTTACCGGCTGAAGGATCAGCATCAGCATTTGGTTACGCCAGCGTTGGAAAAAGTCAGTTCATTCGTCGGTCGGCCATACGATGTTCGATATCGAATGGATGACGAAGCGATCAATTGCTCCGAACTGATTTACAAAGCGTTTGAACTTTCCTCTGGTCAAAAACTCGGCAAGCTCCAGCGTTTCGGTGATATGAATTGGCAACCTTACAAAGCGACAGTCTTACACTACGAAAGAGGCCCCGTTCCTGTTGATCGTCAGATGATCACACCGAAAGGTATGTCGCAGGCTCACCAACTTGAACGGATCTATTCGTATGCGATCCGTAGTTGACTGGATAGCGCCACTTTGAATTGTAAACACAGCTTTTGTAGTGTTTTCTGATCGTACTCGTACTCAGGCGTTTCGCCGGTACTCGTACTCGATGCCACGGTTTCACGAACGAGATCGAGTACGAGATCGAGATCGAGTACGAGTACGAGTACGAGTACGAGTACGAAAGCCGTGAAACTTGGTTTCCA
>CAZZDZ010000069.1:18160-21229 GCA_964652675.1 uncultured Pirellulaceae bacterium | reverse complement strand
CGTGGCATCGAGTAGGAGTACGAGTACCGGCGAAACGCCTGAGTACGAGTACGATCAGAAACCACTGCAAAGAGCTGCGTTTTCAATTCAAACTGGTGCTTTCCAGTTAGGCTGCAGCGCGACCACTGCTCTGTCCGCTCGAGAGTAACCATTGGCTGATCTTCTTCTGCTCTTTTGCCCACGACTCGCCAGTGCGGATGTCACAAAAGGTGTGGAACATCAAATCTGTCGTATCGCTCAGCAAACGAATCGCATCGATGCGATCTTCATCGTCGAACTCTTCTTCATCTTCCAAGTGGATTTTGGCGCCGCTGATTGCGAAGGTCTCGGCCTGCAAAACCAAATCAAATTGTCGGCCGTCACTGACAATCGTCATGCCGGTTTTTCGAGGCAATTTGCCGCTGCGAATCGCGTGTCTCGCTTCCGGTAACGTCACTGGGCTTTCGGCACTGATCGTTTCTTTTCCCGATTCGCCGCGTGGGCACTCCAGGGTCAGCGTTTTGGTCAACATGGCCGTCACGTCAGAATCATCGGGTAATTCGATCGTGTCCGACTGCGTCTCCAAAGTCCACCACAGCCACATCAAGAATTCGTTGCCCAAGAAATCCGGAGCCTGCGAATGTTCGTTTGACCAAGCGTGATCCGCTTGCGAACCGTTGGACACAAAGCTGACAGGCACCAAGTCATCCAATTCTCCAAAACGGTCTTCTTCGATCGCCCATTGCTCGGCCATCGCCCCAGCGCCAACACGCCTCAATTCGATACCGAAAGTGCGTTCCAGCAAATCCATGCAATGCCCGCTTGCTGTTCCCACGCTGCCACCAAAGTACAGCAGTTCTTGGTCAAAATCCCAAAGCATAGGGAACGTCTGCATCTTGCGATATTTGCCCGACGCGGCTTCCACTTCGCAACGTTGTTCGACGGCTTCCTTTGCTTCTTTGCGTTGAGACTTGGAGAGCTTTTCGCCCTCGTTATCCTTTTTCAAACCGGACAACTCCATTTGCAACCAGGCACTGCGAATGGCGGCGGGAATCTGATTGGTGTCGATTCGGACGCTGCAGTGCAGAGCGTTGTTGATCAAGTTTTTACCCAAATCAAAATCTTGATCGAACAAATGGTCTCCACCCAGAAACCCAACATGAACATTTTCCAAAGACGACGTTTGGATTTTTCCAGCAGTGTGCTGGGTAAGAATTTCTATGTGTTCCTGACCAAACTGATCAGAATCAAAACCAGTGACATTGAATCGCTCGAAACCGAGACTACCACGGAGAAATGGCATAGACGGACCCAGGTGAAAGGAGGGGAAAGCAATGGGAGTGTCGTGTCGTTATCGACCCGCCAAGGCAAAGAGTTTGCGAGATGAATCACCGGTGGCACGACTAGCGCACTCCACACGACCGGAATTCCCCGAAAACTAACGTGCAGCTAGGCCTCTCTCCAAGGTTGCAAAACTTTCGTCAGCAAATTCACTTTTTAATCGCGCCGATCGGCCACTGATCGGTTCGAAACGATGATGCTGGTAGACCATCTTTGTTGGACAGATTCGGCATGTCACCGCTGCCCCAGGCAAATCGAACCGCTACCGGCTGATCGATACTCTGGCTGCGAACAACAATGGTATCGCCATCAACGGTTGCTTTCGCCGCAACAAATTTTTGGTCGGCACCGGCGATCGTAAAATGAGTCAACGGTTTGTCGTCGCGAGCTGTAAGGCCACCGCCGACATCGTGGAATCGAAGACGAACGGCATTCCCTTCGATTTCATAGCTGGCGTACTGCGGGCCCGAATCAACGATCTCGGTTCGGCCATAATCGCGTTTCAAAGCCAGCCGCGCGAGCCGCTCGCCCACCGGCTTCTTTTGCTTTGGATGGATGTTGCTTGGGTTGCCAATATCCATCGTCACCACCATGCCAGTGTTGGGCTGTGACAACGTCATCATTTGAGCTTCACGGAGGTACGCTGCGCTGATCGGTTCAGTCTTGTACGCAAACGGAGCGATCTGCACAAAGTAAAACGGAAAATCTCCCACGCCCCAGCGGCTTCGCCAGTCGCGGATCATCGCAGGAAATAACGTGCGGTATTGTTTCGGGTTCTTGACGTTTGATTCTCCCTGATACCAGATCACGCCACGAATCGAATACGGAATCAGTGGACGAATCATGCTGTTGTAAAGCAACGAAGGGCTTCGCTGATTCATTCCTTTGGGCGCTTTGCTGCGCGAATACAGGCTGCCAGTCTGCTGGATCATTTTCGCATACCCGTCCGACGTGCTATTAAATTCAGGGAACTGTTCCTGCAAAACCTCAGGGCTGACCCAAGCCTCGGCCGACGAACCGCCCCAGTTGGTCGAAATGAGTCCGATTGGCACATCCAATTCCTGATGTAATCGCGAACCAAAAAAGTAGCCGACGGCGCTAAACGCCAAAGCTGAATTCGGGTTACAAGTTGTCCATTTCGCACGAACATCATTTTGACCTTCCAAGGCCAGAACTTGGGGCACATCACAAAACCGAATGTTCGGATACTTTGCCTTCTGAACGTCTTCTTTGAAATGTTCAACTCCAAAACCGCGCAGTTTCCATTGCATGTTGGATTGACCGCTGCAAATCCAAACTTCTCCGACAAGGACGTCTTTCAGTGTGATCGAATCGTCACCGCTGGTAACGGCAATGTGAAACGGGCCGCCAGCCTGGGGCGTTTTGATTTTCGTCTGCCAGCGTCCGCTCTCATTGGTTTTCGCTTGGAACGTCTCATCGGACCAAGACGGTTTCACGTTTACCATCGAACCGGGTTTCGCAATTCCCCAAATCGGTGCATCGCTTTCACGCTGGAGCACCATCCGATCGCTGAACATGCCATTGAGCTTGAAGGCTGCTTGGCCCGACGCTTTTTGATGCACAAACAACTGACCAAACGTCAGCCCCAAAATAAGTAAACTGAACACTCTGGTCGGTAGATTCAACGTCATGGTGAAGGGCTCTGTGATATCGGGGGTTTCACTACACAATGCGGCCGCCAGTTCCAAATGAAGGCGTTGCCGCTAATCTTATCGGGTCGCACCCATT
>CAZZDZ010000069.1:0-18060 GCA_964652675.1 uncultured Pirellulaceae bacterium | reverse complement strand
GAATCCCAAATCACAAGATCCATTCACGTGGCGCGGATTAAACTTGCTCGGGTTCGCCCTCACCCTTGTCCGAGATCAGCTCTCCAACGCCGAATAGATTTGTCTGTGTGCGAACGCAATCCAAACATTGGCACCCACAATCTCCATTCAGTACTATGAAACTTGCACAGCTTATCCAAACGCGTCGCAACATTCGTGTGATCGGGATTGATGATGCTCACTACGCTGATAAAACACGTGGCGGTCCCGTGAACTTGGCTGGCGTGATTTGCAGTTGCACGCGATTCGAGGGCATGTTGTGGGGTGAAATCACCAAAGACGGCATGGATTCGACCGACAAGATTGGACAGTTAATCATCGAGTCGAAGTTTGCTGCACAATTACACGTTGTGTTATTGGACGGAATCACATTTGGCGGCTGCAATGTGGTGGACTTGCCCCAACTGCATCGCCAGTTGGGCCTGCCCATTGTCGCGGTGATGCGACGAATGCCCAACATGGAAAAGTTCCAACACGTCACCAAGCAGTTTCCTGACAGCGAAGAACGTTGGCGCCGAACGCTCGCCGCAGGACAGATCCATCAAATGGACAACTGGACGTTTCAATGCGTCGGCGAAGAACCCGAAACGATCACGAAGGTCTTGGAGCGATTAACGGATACAGGAAAAGTACCCGAGGCGTTGCGAGTCGCGCACTTGATCGGTTCGGCCGTGATGATGGGCGAAAGTACCAATCGTGCTTAGTAGGCCTAGCCACTTGTGCGCATTCCCGATGCGACACCGTTGATGGCTAGCCGCATAAGATGTCGATGTTCATCGCTGGGGTCATCGGATTGTTCACCTGACCAACGTCGCATCATTTCGACCTGCATTAAGTTCAGCGGGTCGATGAATCGATTGCGAACTCGTATCGATTCTTTCAGCCATTGAATGTTTGCAAGTAATTCTGAATTACCTGTTATCGTCAAGATCGCTTGTACCGACCTCTCCAGCTCATCAGTGATTCGAGTGCCGACTTCAGTTAGCGCCGGATCGTCAGCGGCAAGCTGAAAGTACTCGTGCATCACGTTGTGATCGGCCTTTGCCAACGCGAGTTCGGCATTGTCGATCGCCGCGCGAAAGAATGGCCAGTTCTTGTACATGCCCTGCAAAACGTCGCTATCGCCTGCCGAAGATAATTCTTGGACTGCGGTGCCAAGACCAAACCAAGCAGGCAACAGACAGCGGCATTGTGTCCAAGAGAACACCCAGGGAATCGCTCGAAGGTCGCTCAATCCACCACCCGGTTTGCGGCGTGACGGTCGTGAACCAATCGGTAGCTGTTCGATTTCCGAAAGCGGCGTAACCGTGCGAAAGAATTCAACAAACCGCGGATGTTCGACCAGCTTTCGGTACTCCGCGCGCGACTTTGTCGCAAGCGATTGCATCGTCGTGACCGATTGTTCATCAGGCCGTTCGCCTGGCAGCCCTGCGGCCAACAACGAAGACCAAACCATTTGCTCAAGATGGCGGTGGGCGATTTCTGGGTCATCGTATCGCTCGGCCAAGACTTCGCCTTGCTCTGTGATCCTGATTCGTCCGTCAAACGTCGATCGCGGAAGCGAGAGAATGCTGCGTGCGGCGGGGCCACCCCCGCGTCCAAGCGATCCACCGCGGCCATGAAAGAACGTCAGCGCAACACCGTGCTCCTTTGCGACCTTGGTCAACTCTTGCTGGCACTCATTGAGCGCCCAGCATGCCGAAAGATAACCGCCGTCCTTGGTGCTATCGCTGTAGCCAAGCATGATCATCTGTCGATTGCCATGTCGCTGCAATTGCGTTTGATACTCGGGAATCGAAAACAACTGGCTTAAGATTTCCGGACCATTTTTTAAATCATCAATGGTTTCCAGGAGCGGCACCAACTGGGGCACTTCTGCATCGCCAGCCTTTCCCGCAGCCGACTGTCCCGGTCGAGTGAGATTCCACAACCAACCGACCGACAAGATATCGCTAGCCGTACTGGTCATACTGACGATCTGTGCTCCCATCGCGTCCAAGCCTTCTGTTTCGGCGTGTTCGTGCAAGATCGAAAAAAGTGAAAGCAGTTCCTGTGCATCGGGCGAAAGCGAATCGCGCGCCGGAAGTGTCACAGAATGATTGTTCAGCAGATCGCATCGTGCCGCTTCGTCCAGGGCGGCTGGGTCTGCCGAAACGCCCCCAGCGACCATCAGTTCGTTGATTACTTGTCGGTAAACCGTAGAGTTCTGGCGGATATCCAACTTGGCAAGATGGAATCCAAACGTTTCAATCCTGGACTTCCAAGCCAAGAACGGCCCGAGTGTTCGCTTGGAGCTGGGCGTGCACCTGACCGCATCAATCAAAATCGCCACGTCGCCGGACAGTTCTTTCGCCGACCGGTAGGCGCCTGCACGCTCATTCGCTTCGTCCAAGGAAAGTAACGCTTGCGTAAGACGCCAGCGGATCACTGAAAGCCAACGACGAATCAGCTCTCCCGGTGGTATTTCTGCGACCTGCTCCTGAATTTCGGTGAAGTCATGCAGGGCAAGATCGATCTTGTTACGAATCGTGTCACCCAAATTGACTTGGCGATTTGACACGGTGAATGTGTCGAATAGTTCACTGCATGTCTTCAAATGCTTTTCAATCGCTTTGTGTCGAAGCCAAACAAGCGTCTCTTCGGTAACGTGGTGTGTGACTCCTGGATGTCCATCGCGATCACCTCCGATCCACGAACCAAACGTAACAGCAGGAGTGGCGGGCACAACTGAATCGCTGTAGCTGTCTGCACAAGCAGTATCGATATCCTTGTTGATTCGCGGAATGACGTCCCACAGCACGTCCGTAATCGACAGTCCTCGGTGAACTTCCTGGCGAACCGACGGTCGCCAAGGGCGGATGAAATTGGTCTGCCACAACAAAGCGAGCTCGCGGTAGATCGCATTTTCGATTTTAGCGCGACGATGCTGCATCGTCTCGCTTTCGTGCTGAGAAAGCAGAACACGAATCTCGCGCAGCTTTCGTCTCACGGAACGCCGTTTCGCTTCAGTAGGATGAGCGGTGAATACGAGTTCGACGTTGATTCGATCAATCAGACTTTGGAAATCCGCATCGGAAACACCATTCTGTTTTAAACTATCGACAGCTTCCCAGATTGATTCGCCTCTTGCTTTGGGATAGGCGGCTTCATTGCGTTCACGTAGCACTTGAGTCCGAGTGCGGTCCTCGACCAAGTTCAACAGATCCAGAAAGATCGTGAACGCGCGGACGACGACGCGAATCTCGGTTTCGTCCAACTCAGCAAACAACTGCTTCAGCTTTGCTCCCGCGTCGGCGTCTCCGCTGCGTCGTTGCCATGAAAGGCGCCGGATTTTCTCGACCAATTCATAAGCCGGCTGGCCGGCGAAATCACGAATCGTTTCGCCAAGAATCGAGCCGAGAAAACCAATCTCTGTTCGCCATTGGTCTGTCGCTGATTGATTGTCAGTGGTTGAGCCAGTCATGCCGCAAGTTGTCTGTCGTTTTAAAAGGATCTGGATGCGCCAAGTCGCGACGGGTCGCAAACCGGCCGCTGCGCGCAAAGCAGTATGGCACGTTTAAGCAGAAGGTAAACCGAGCGTTCTTTACGTCTTTGTTAACGCCAAGGACTATTCTTTCCAGCAGCCGTTGATAAAATATTCCTAGTGGCACCAATCGCGGAATACATGGTTAAAAGACAAAATTGTGAGGATTGATGTCTGTCGAAATTTGGTTGCAGCGGCTTGTCGATTCCGCTGCCAATAATACTGAAGGTGCCTCAGATTTGTTGCAGTGTGCGTTCGCGTCATGATTGAATCTGAAAACAATTCTTTGCCAAGAGTAAACCGTTCGCTTCGCATTTTGATGATCCTCGAAAATGCGAGCTTGCCCGATGATTCGCGCGTTTGGATGGAATCGCAATCGTTGCATCAAGCAGGTTACGAAATCACCGTGATCTGCCCAACGGGTGAGCGCAAGTCTTTTTCCGAAAACCTCGACGGCGTGCGTGTTTACCGATACCCGCGTCCAATAGAATTTGGTGGGATACTGGGATACTTGTTCGAGTATGCCTACAGCATGGCATTGGCAATGATGTACAGCCTGTTCGTGTTGCTTCGACATGGATTCGATGTGATCCACGTCCATTCGCCTCCAGACATGAATGCTCTGATTCCGATCGCCTTCCGTATTTTGGGGAAGCGTTTTGTGCTGGACACGCACGACTTGTCGCCAGAACTGTACGACACACAAAGGCAAGGCAAAGGGAACCGATCTGTGATCGCTGCCTTGACGTGGTTCGAGCGACTGGCGTGTCGTTGGGCGGACCGGCTGATCGCCACCAACGAAAGTCAACGCAACGTGCAACTCACGCGAGGCGGCGCAGCGAGAGAAGATTCTTATGTGGTTCGCAATGGGCCCAGCGCTCGTTTTTTGGCCGGGGCTGAACCGTTGCCTGAGTTCGCCGATGATCCGCGAATGAAGTTGGGCTACGTTGGCATGATTAGCGAACAAGATGGCGTCGACTGTTTTATTCAAGCGATGGCAGAACTGAAGAAACGTCGTTCTGACTTTCTGGGGATTGTTGTTGGGTCAGGCCCCGCCGTGGAATCACTGCACCGATTAACAAGTGAATTGAATTTGGACGATCAAGTTCGGTTTACTGGGTTGGTTCCCTATGACGACGTACCACGCTACATCGCGTCGTTTGATATTTGCGTGACACCTGATCCTCGTAACGCGTACAACGACAGCTGCACCACGGTCAAGACAATGGAATACATGGCGTTGGCGAAACCCACCGTCGCCTTCGATACGCCCGAAAACCAATACACCGCAGGTGATGCTGCGTTATACGCCGACGACAACAGCATTGAAACGCTGGTCAATCAGATCGAACGCTTGATGGATGACGCTTCATTGCGAGAAACGATGGGGCAATTCGGCCTGCGCCGTATCCAAGAGAAACTTGCCTGGGTGCATCAGAAAGATCAACTCGTCGCTCTCTATGACAGCCTGTGCCCAGAGCCAAAAGCGGTTCCCAAAAACACCCCATCTGTTTGACACCGATTTTACGAATATCGGGACAATCAGCGAATTGTCTTCCCGCAGCGTGGCGGGGTTCTCCATGGCGACGAAGTCGCCTTTGCCGATGACGCGCAGAAAGCCGAAAAACACCTTCGGCGGCACGCTTTTCCACCGAGAAAACACTGCACAAACGAGCACTACAGCTAAAAAATTAAATTCTTGTAACAACATCGCCAGTCTCCCGCTTTCCTAGTTAGCCAACAACGACGGCTAACCACAAACACTCAAAAAGCGAGAGATCACGATGTTTTCCAAAACAAAGAAGAATCAACGACGTAACAATCGCCGCCCACTGCGAACAGAATCGCTCGAAACTCGCAAACTGATGGCGGGCGACGTCCTTGTCGAATTCACCGGTGGCGATCTTAAAATCACGGGCGACGATTCAGCCAATGAGATTCGACTCGTCGAGGTTGGCGAGAGTCTGGAAGTTCGCGGTGTGGGAACGACGCAAATTAACGGTAACAACGCTCCCTTTTCAATTCCCACCGCGGCGATCGACGACGTGATGATCGAGACGGGGCGTGGCGATGACATCGTTCAGATTCAAAACGTGGACCTAGGCAATCCAGACCTTCCAATCTTGGCCGGCGCGAACGTCAGCAACCTCAATATCGAACTGGGCCGTGGTGACAATCGACTTGAGATCGACAACGTCTTCGTCGAAGGCGATCTGCGAGTTGATGCAACGCCTTCGCGTGCTGGTGATAATACGATCAACCTGAACAACGTCCTGAGCCTTTACGACATCAAGGTCTGGACGGGTTCCGGCGACGACCAAGTCACCTTGGCGAACGCCACAGCGGTAGACGATATTCGTGTCGGCACGGCAGGTGGCGACGACATTGTCTTTGTTACCAATGCATCAGCGAACGATAACGTGAGCATCGACAGTGGCAGCGATGACGATACCATTGTGGTAAGTGGAACTTCAGCCGAAGACCTGTATGTGGTCGGCAATCGCGGTGACGACGTCATCGTCCTGAACGACCTTGCGATCCTAGATCTGGTTCGTGTTGATAGTGGCAGAGGCGATGACATGGTGGTAGTGTCGGACACAAATGCAGACCGCATGGCACTGTACACTGGCAGCGGTGAGGATGAATTGCAAGTGACCGATTCAAGCACGCGTCGATTGTGGATCGATATGGGATCCGGAGACGATTTCGCTGATCTAGATAACCTGTTGGCCAGTAGTTACAGCATCAAAGGTGGCAGGGGAGTCGATGTTCTTGACGTCACCATCAATGACCCGCTCGTCGAAGGTCGCTTTGAAGGCGCACAGAGAGGATTCGAGTCAGTACAATAAAAATCGGTACGACAAGACCAGTTTGTGGGAAAGCCAACAACCAAGCCGGAAGCATCAAGTGGTCCGCAGTTTGCCTCGATATTTGCGACCGGCCTGCTGAGGCGTGAAGGTTCTTTTTAACTCAGGCTTGTTCTTGCGAAACCAAGACGCCACGATCGCCAGCGTATGTGGGTACGCACCCAGCCCACGGGCCAATGTGTTTGCAGTCGTGGCTTTCCAGTGTTTCAAAGTCGGTTTCAGTGCAGCGTATTCTTCTGAATCACGTGGTGTCGACGTGACGGCTGCGATTTCGCCGCAATGCACCAAGTACCACGTGTTGCATCCATCGTATCCAGGCACAGCGTAGATAAACGTAAAGTCATTCCTTGCTTTGGCCAGTCGTCTCAGGCTGCGATGAACATACTCGACTGATTTTAGTGTCTCCGTGAATCGGCCAGCCAGTTCATACTGCATGTTGGAAACGGCTTGATCGATTTTGTCACGCATCATCGTGATCGGCTCGTCATTGAATCCATCCAAAAAACTTTCGGCGGCGTTGACTTGTCGGTCATACTCTGCACGCGTGCATGCTGCGGCGCACGGCCCCAGGCACGTGCCGATTTCTAGTCGTAAACATCCCGGGCGATGGTCCAAGTTGAAAAGTTGTAGTTGTTCGGCAAAGTTGAAAACTTGCTTTTGGCTACAATCACGCAGCAAGAACATTTTGTTCAATGCGTCGACAGCCAGACGCATTCGCTTCGCACCATAAAACGGGCCTTCCAGTGCGACGCAGTTGTCGGGCACTGTGGCGGCAAGAAAGAAGTACGCGGCAGGCTGCCGTCCCAAACACAAATAGACTGGTCGTTTTCGATTTGGCATTCCCTGCACGTTCCAACGCGGCTGGAACAAACGGATCAATTGTTGTTCGCGCAGCAGTGATGCGAATTCGCTTGGTTGAGTTTCCCATTGGATGGCGCGTGCGTTTTCGATAATGCGGCCACCTTTTTCGTCCGCATTCGAATCAGCGAAATAGCTGAGCAGTCGACTGCGCAGCGATTTGCTTTTGCCGACATAAATTAATTGTCCTTTGCGATCGAGCATCCCATAGACGCCAGGCACACGCGGACAAGACTGAATCACTCGAGTGCGTAGCTCGTTCTTTTTTAAACCGCCAACGATTTCCACTGGGCGCGCAGCGTGTGGGTTGAACGGATCAGCTCCGAACCCAAACACTTTTTGGTCTCGCCACAACGCGTCCATGCAAACGCCATCCCTGTTGGCAAAATAAACATCCGAAATGTGTCGCCAGCAAGCGTGGCGCATCGCAAGCGAGCATTATGCCCCATGAAGCCAAATCGCCCAAGTGTTTACTAGCACGCAGCGCCAGCAAGTGAATCCCGGGCGTTTGCAGGGGATTCACTTGCTGGCGCTGCGTGCTGGTATACCCAACGCCCTCAATCACACGTTCTGCATTTCGCAAATCTCGATTGCGTCGGCGGCGGTGGACGCGTCCAGGATTGCTGATTTTTCTCCCAAGTCGACGCATCTTGCCGCGGCATTGATTTCATCTAGGAAAGCAGTGATGGGATCGCCGTCACCCAATTCCGGTCTTTGGACGCTGCCGTCTGCGTTCATAATCGTGACGGGAATGATGTTAGTTGACCCATCTGCGTAGGCTGCAAATTCAAATTGAACGGTCGCGTTTTCAAAACTGACATCGTATCCGTGTGTGAATCCGCGCGCCGGTGAATCGATTACTCCGCCTCCAGAGCTGACGGCCAAGTCTGGTGTCTCGAATTCAAACACGCTTTCGTAAAACATCACAGCGCCATTTTTTTTGCGGCTGACGGTGTGTGCTTTCGTCGGCATCCCGAATAACAACCGAATCAAGTGTGCGTCGTGAACATGTAGATCGACCAACGGCCCGCCAACACGGTCGGGGTCATAGAAATCGGGGATCCAATCCGGCGGGCTGATTGTTCGCTTGAACCGTCCTGCGACCGGTTTTCCCCATCTTCCATCGTTGGCTGCGTCGACCAACAATCCAAACTCGGGCATGAATGGCAAGATCTGTGCGACCATCAATTGCCCGGGTTCACATTGGTCCGCCAACCTTCGTGATGTGGCCGCATCTAGCGCCAACGGTTTTTCGCACAGTACTTTTTTGCCAGCGGCGATACATTTCTCGATCGCATCGGCGTGCAAACTGGGGGGCAAACAGATGTCGATCAGATCGATGCTGTCATCTTTCAAAAGTTCATCCAGCGAATGGCAAACGTTTAAACCAGATACGTCGATCTGTTCACCGGGCGGTCCAAAGTTGCCTTTGATTTCGCGCCAATCGCCCGATCGTTTCTTTTCATCACGACTACAGAAACCAACCAATTCCGCTTGGTCGCTCCGTTGGTATGCCAAGTAATGAATCCAGCTCATGAATCCAACGCCAACAATCCCAGCACGCATTCGATTTTCTCCGTCCCCGATTTATCCAACTTCAATACCGCCAATACAGCGTCTGCCGACAGCTCACAGGATAACGTTTCTGCGGATCCTCTGCTTCGATCGAGCTACTTAAGCATCGCTGGAGTACAAGCTTTAGCCGCCTTTTGGTTATGTAAGGGAACGCGCCAATGGCTAAACCCTGGACTCCAACTGCGTTGGCATCACAACGTTGAACGTTTTTTCTGCCACCACTTTGCCGTCAAGTTCTACATGCATTCTCCATGGACCGAGTTTGTCCTCGATGGGACTCCAGATGGTGTCCCCAAGGTAGAAATCCCAGTCGTTCTTTTTGATGTAGACCGCACCGTCGAATGGAGCTCGACGATTTCCTTGGCTATCCAGAATGCCGGGGTGATCGATGCAAAACCCTAGTTCCTTGTTTTTGCCACCGACCACGTTGATGATAAAACCAAACTCGATGTCGATTTCTGCTGGCACATCTGTGGTGACGTCGCGCAGTTCTGGCAGCTCTTTCGCTTTGGAATCCCATTTCGAGTAGATCCCGAAAGAACGCATTCGGACGATAGGCTTGCGTTTCGCCACGGAGTCAATGCAGCTTGGGATCTGTTGGAATTGAGAGAGATGACGTCTGCTGATAGGATCGCGTTAGATCTTTTGATAAAGACGCAGTAGTTCCAAGACTGCTTCTGCGGACTCGTTACCTTTGTTGCCAACATTGCCGCCACTGCGATGAATCGCTTGTTCGGTTGTATTACAGGTTAGTAATCCAAAAGCGATTGGCAGGCCTGATTCGACGCCCATATTCATCAACGACAAACTGACAGCTCGATTGATGTGTTCGTCATGAGTCGTTTCGCCTTTGATAACACATCCCAACGCGATTGCGGCGATCACATCATCTGCTTGCATCATGCGGCGAACAACGGTTGGCAATTCCCAAGCTCCGGGAACGCGAACAACAACAATCGATTCTTCGCTATAGCCAGCGGCTGTCAGTGTTTCGACACTTCCGCTTACCAGCGAATCGCATATTGCAGGGTTGTATCGGCTAGCTACGATCACAATTTTGCCTGTGGGCAAATCGCCTTCCAAACCAGTAATCTCGCTAGTCATCCTTTACACTCATCAAATATTCAGCGTTGTTTTGTGTTTTGCGCAGTTGCTTGACCAAAGTCAGCATTGCGTCGGCTGGTGACATTTCCAGCATGCTACGACGAACGATGGAAACTTTTTCGTACTCTTCGCTTGTCATTAGCATTTCTTCGCGACGTGTCCCGCTTGACCCGATGTCAATCGCGGGCCAAACACGTCGATCAACCAAGTCGCGATCAAGCACGATCTCCAAGTTACCAGTGCCCTTGAACTCTTCAAAGATGACATCATCCAGCCGACTGCCCGTGTCGACCAATGCGGTCGCAAGGATCGTCAGCGATCCGCCTTCTTCGACCTTTCTGGCTGATCCAAACAATGCCTTGGGTTTCTGTAAAGCGCCCGCGTCCAGCCCGCCGGAGAGCAATTTGCCGGTCGATTCTCCGTCGCTATTGTGCGCGCGAGCCAGTCGTGTAATCGAATCCAAAAAGATCACGACATCGACTCCCGATTCAACCATCCGTTTCGCTTTTTCGATCACCATTTGTGCAACTTGAATGTGTCGTTGCGCCGGTTCGTCGAATGTGCTACTGATGACTTCGCATTGGGGACCACGTACTTCGCGCTCCATATCCGTGACTTCTTCGGGACGTTCGTCGATCAGCAAGACGAATACGTAGGCCTTTGGATAGTTCTTTAAAACCGAGCGAGCCATTTGTTGCATCAAAATTGTCTTGCCCGCCCTGGGGGGACTAACAATCAACCCTCGCTGGCCAAAACCAATCGGAGTCAACATGTCGACAACGCGCGTGCTGATTTCCGCCGAGTCGTGCTCCATCATGATGCGTTTGTTTGGATGCAAAGGCGTCAATTCGTCGAACGATGGGGTGTCTTTTCGGCGCATCGGGTCGGAGCGGTTGATCGCTTCGATTCGCAACAGCGCAAAGTACCGCTCGTTTTCTTTTGGCGGACGTATTTGTCCCGCAACGTGGCTTCCTGTCAACAATCCAAAACGTCGAATCTGGCTGGGCGAAACATAAATGTCGTCGGGACACGACAGGTAGTGATAGTCAGCGCTGCGCAAAAAACCGAATCCATCGGGCAAGATTTCTAATGTTCCTTCGCCATACATCAAGCCATCGTTTTTCATGCGATGCTTTAACAGGCTAAAAATCAGCTCTTGTTTGCTGACACCTTTGATCTCTGTGACCCCTTCGGTTTCCGCAAGCCGCATTAGTTCGGTTTCGGTCATCGCCTGAAGGTCGGCGATATTCAGTTTCGGGCGCTGGTTCGCAACATCGGGAATGCCAACTTTTTGCCCCGCTTTGTTTGCTTCACTCACAATTTCTTCGGGAAGCGAGAGCGGGTCGCGCTCACCATCTAGTTCGCGCACCCTTTGATCGACTTCTTTGTCTGGGTGACGACGACGTTGATTGCCCTTGCGATAACGTTGATACTCGCGCGGACCTTTCGCGCGTGAATTGCCCCCATCTTGGGAAGACTGATCGGATGTCATGATGATGTGTGCCGGACGGCTGAATATGTGGGAAAAGAAAAGAGATGTTGGTTGTGAAACCAGGTGGGAAAGCTTGGAAGAACAGAATGGTGACTGAGTAGGACAAGGTTCGTCTGTTGCGTCGTTTGTGCCCTGCAAACAATGCGACGTTTTGTAAATTTGCGGTGCTAAAAATGCACGAGCAAAATCACGCTGTGGAATCAGTCTTTAGAAACAATGAGAATCAGTAGAAGAGTCTTTTTCATCTTGTTCCATTGTAACGAGAATCGACCACTGGGAATCAAGTATATCCAGAAGATCCGACAAGGTTGCATCATTGAACAAGAACAGGTTGCTTAGGCGGCGTTTTTTTTCAATGGATATCTGATTTTTCTCCCGCCTTTCAAGTTCTGCGGCGTTCCACCCTCTTTGGGACGCCCACTTTTGCCGGGATTCGCGTGGCGCATCGACACACCAAATCAAATCACAGGAAAGATCCCATTTTGATTCAAACAGCAGGGGGACGTCTAAAATAACCACCTGAACGTCTTTTGCTGCAGCTGCTTTTAATCGCTGGGTGATCTCTATCCGAGTCGGCGGGTGTAGCACCGATTCCAAGAAATCCAACTCCGATTTCTTTTCCTGCGTCTCTCCAAACACCATGCTAGCCAAAACCTTGCGAATGATTTTGCCATCGCTGCCCAGGATTTGACTCCCAAAGTGCTCCGAGAGTTGCTTGGTGACATCGGTTTGATTCAGGACATCGCGGGCGATTAGGTCTGCATTGATCCAAAGAGCTCCCTTCTCTTGTAGATACTTTGCGACAGTGGACTTTCCACTTGCAGGGTTTCCGACCAGCCCAAGCAAGATCATCGATTCACCTATGAAACGCGCGTGTTTTCTGGCGCGTAAAGAAATGCGTTGCAGTTGGGGCAATTAACCATGATCGATAGACGCAGTTGATCGACAACATGAGTCGTCAAAGTCTGGTAGCAACCACCGCACGAATTGTCATCAATCGCAGCGAGCGCCTCATCGCCTTTGGATTCAGTCAGCCGAACATACACTGCCCTGGCTGCCGATGGGATTTCCTTTTCCGATTCCGCTAATTCAGACTCAACACGTTCAAGCGAACTGCGAACTTCGACTAGCTTTGCTTCGACATCTTCGATCCGTTTCTTTTGGTCAGCTTGCTGCTTTTCCAATTCACTTTCGGCGGCCTTCAGTTCGCCTTCCAGTTGATCTAAGTGCTCAAACGACTCGAGTATTTCGTCACTCAGAACACTGCTGGCTTGTTCGTCTGCGGCGATTTGACTTTTGAAGGTATCAAACTCAAGGTTACTGGCCGCCGTATTGAGCTTGGCTTGTAGTTGGACGATGTTATCTTCGCGCGTCTTCAGCGTCAGTTGCTTTTCATCCGACGCCAATCGGGCCTTTTTCAAAACGTCTTTTTTCGCGTCGACATCGGCCTGAGCTTTGGCGGCCATCGCTTCACCGGCTTTGATCTGGCGCGGACCTCGTTCAATCTGATCTTTTAGCTCCGTCCGTTGTTGCTGCAATGCGTGCAACCTGCGAAGCAAGACGCTACTAAATTCGATCTTCGCTTTGGACATGAGCCGTTTACCGTTGTTATGAAAAGGATTCTTCCTGAGTCCCCATCATATCGTGTCTGCTGTTGCGCAACACCACGGCTGACACTTTTTCCCGCCGCAAAGAGGCTGCTGTTGGCAAAACAATCCGTCTTGCGAAAGCAAGTCTTAGCGTTCGTCTTCTGCCACCACGACCAGGGCATCACCGGGGCTGAGCACGATTTCTTGGTTTTTAGGCGGAATCAAATTTACCCCGTAGTTTTCACTTGGCAGCGAAGCGAGCGAGGCAATTTTGACTCCAATGCAAGCTTCTTCCTCGCGTTTTTGAGCCAACAACATCAAGTCCGCGAAAGTGGCCGTGACCGGTAGCGAATCGAAATACAGCTCCGCAGGTTTGACGTAGATCTCCGAACCGTCTTCCTGGAATAGATCGTCGTAGACCTTTTTGATGTCAGGTTCTTCGCTCATTTGCGCAAAAATCATCGACACCATCCGGTTGGAGATCACAAAATCGTTCACGCCAGCCTGATGAATCAACGAGTGATTTTTTGAGTTCAGCACTTCGGTCACGATCTTTGTCGTCACTGTCTTTCCGTCTGCGACCAGCGATTTCTTTAGCGCTCGCAATAGCAACAGCAGCACGATTGTTTCTGTGTCAATGCTCTCCGCATCTTTGCCCGGCCCCAGTCGTTGCGGCAAGATCATGATGTCATCAAATGCAAATGGTTCTAGTTTTTTAAGCTGTTTGCGTTCATGTGGATTTGCCTCGACAACTTCAATTGACAACGAATTCGATTCGTCAATGCACTGCTGTACTTGTTTGCGAACCAATTCGGATGGTTCATCCAAGACGATCGTGACGCTGGACCCTTCTGCCACGTACTCTTCGTATTCGGAAATGATAATGTGAGCTTTTGGACTCCATCCCAGAAACAACAACCTCTCTTGTTTGGGCTGCAGTCGGCGCAGTTCCAATCCGATCTCCGCTGGTTTGGCCACCGCTGTCTTTTGAAAGTCGATGGTGGAATCGTCTTCGGCGACAATCAATATTTCTGTGTCCTCGTCCAGCACCGTGTCGACGGCGGGACGAATCGTAACGGCGCCATCGGGTCTGCGAATACCAATGGGCACTCCGTCGGGGAAATGAAATTGGCATTGTCCAAACGTGATTCCATTCCAATCCGCTTGATGAAAGTACATCTCGCAACCTTCAAAGCTAAGCAGTTCGGAGTAGACGACGCTCAGCCCCGAGGTGCGTGAAGTCTGAACCATGATCTTGGCTAGAATTTCTTCTGCGTCCACCATGTGTGAACGATCCGGCGCGACACCCTCGACGACTTCGCGATTGCGCGGATGGTAGAGTTCAATCACGATTGGAAAGTCAGCGTCGGGCGCCGCAGCTTCCAATGCCAACATGGATTTGATACCACGTGCATCACTTTCCATTTGTTCTTGGGGCATGGAATTTTCATCGCAGTCTGCCAGCACAATCACGCTCTTGGCGGATGCGACGTTGACATGCGAAAGTGACTCCGGTGACGTGGGTTGGCCGCTACGTGTGACAATTCTAAGGTTACCCCGTTTTTTGAATTTTGTTCTCAGGTACTCGTCCATCCATTCCTTGTCTTTCTCTGACAAAATCACCACACAGGGATCTCTCTCGGACTCGTTGGCTTCTACCAGTTCACGCAGAATTTCAGGAACACGGTGAGTCCAGCCCAAAATCAATGTATGGTCTTCTTCCAATACACGACTGTGCCCACGTTTTAAGCTGCGGATGGCTTGGTTCAGCGCCGTGGTGAGGGTCGCGATCAAGGTCGAAAAGATGACCACGCCGGTGATGCCAGCCAAAATGGCTGCAATCTTAAAGTGATGCGGACTGCTAGAATCCTGGTTCATGTTACCGGGAGCCGTGAGCTGCAAATAAGCTTTCCACAATTGATCCGCCGTCCCAGCATCCGGGTCAGGGTGCATCCAAGCCAACGACAGTCGAAAGATTGCCATCAGCGAGAAAGCGATTAAGAATGTGACCAACAAGCTCAAGAAAAGTGCACTGCTGCCCTTTGCTAGAAAATTGTCCACACGATAGTGAAATCGTTCCCGTACAGACGGCGTGCGTGCAACCATGATTCTGCCCTACTAACATGTTGTGGTTCAAAGACGTCGCTATCATCCTAACGAATCAATTCAACCCAATGTTGCATTGGCAATTAGCAGGACAAACCGCAAATGAAACGAAGTATTGTTATTGGGACGGTGCTGATATCCGCAGTCGTCGTGCTGCTTGCCAATCAGACCGTTGCAAAGTCCCCACCCAACATTGTTTTCATCATTGCCGATGACCAATCGTGGACTGACTATGGGTTTATGGATAACCCGCGTGTCAGTACTCCGAACTTGGATCGTTTGGCAAAACAAAGCGTTCGTTTTCCCAATGCCTATGTTCCTTCCAGCGTCTGTCGGCCGTCACTGGTGACTCTGTTGACGGGACTGTACCCGCACCAGCATGGAGTCCACTTTAATCACGGGCCCCCGGGAAATGCTGGCTACAACCGAATGATGTCGGCAAAAGAGTATGTGGCCCAGCGTGGCGAAGAATTCAAGTTGATTCGTCAGTTGCCTACGTTGCCCGGCGTCCTTCATCGTGAACTTGGCTATCGTTGTTTTCAATCGGGGAAATTTTGGGAAGGCCATTATCGCAACGGTGGCTTTACCGATGGAATGACGTTGTTTCAGCCACCGCCGGTATCGCAGACGTACGGCGGCATCAGAACATTGGCTAGCGGCGAGCGTGTCGCCCACGGCAACGGCGACTTTGGGTTGCGAATTGGTCGCGAAACAATGGCACCGCTCATGCAATTCATCGACGATTGCGAGTCCTCTCAGACGCCATGGATGGTCTGGTACGCACCCTATCTGCCACATCAACCGCATGATTCACCGGCAAGGTTTTATGACCAAGCAGCCAGACGTCCGAATGTCGCCAAGCACGAACTACCCTACTTTGCATCGATCGCGCAATTCGATGACACCGTTGGCCAACTGGTTCAATACGTGGAGTCAAAGCAGTTGCAATCCAACACCGTTTTTGTATTCGTTTCTGACAATGGCTGGACGGCGAGCACCAAAACGCAAAAGAGCCGTCCTGCCGAGTTTCAACATACCAAGCGTTCCAAAAGAGCGCCGTTCGACGAAGGGATTCGCACGCCGATCTTGATCCGCTGGGACGGTATGATTCAACAGGCCCAGCACGATGCGTTGGTCAGTAGCATTGACATCGTGCCAACTCTGCTAGCAGCCGCTGGGGCAGACATTCCAAACGAAAATCCGTTGCCTGGAATCAATCTGCTACCGATCGCGACAGACGCAGAAAAAATCCCGGCCGATCGACCTGTCTTTGGTGGCATCTACCCAGGCGACGCTCGGTCACTCGGTTCGCCTGAAATCGACATCGCGTACCGCTGGATACGACAGGGGCAGTTCAAGTTGATCGTGCCACACTTGCATGGCAGCGAAAAACCTTGGGGAGACTATCTTCAAAAAAACGCTCTGTACGATTTGGCATTGGACCCTCATGAACAAAACAATCTGATCGAATCGCCAAGCCATCAGGAATCCATTGCAAGACTCAGCGCCTTGCTGGACGAATGGTGGAATCCAGGCAAAAATTAAGCAGCAAACAAGCAGTCGGTAACGCGGCGCCGTCAAGATCAACTAAGATGACGGATTGATTGAACATTCTTTCGTGTGACCATCAAAAATCGAGACCGCGATGCAAACTGTTTCTTTTGAAAAGCCGATCATCGAATCACGATTGGGGCTGATCACTTTCATTTTTCTTTGCGGGTGCAATGGCCTGATCGCGCAGGATTCGACCAAAGCGCCATCGGTGATTTGGGCAAAACACACAGTGATGGAACAAGGTCACTGTAACACCGCGATCGCAATCGATGTCAACCAAGATAAGGCGATGGATGTGATCGCTAGTTTCAACGGTCGCGTCAGCCTGTTTATCGCGCCGAACTGGAAAGAAGTCGTTTTGCATCGGTTTGCCGGACGTAGTCGCGGTTGCATCCATAGCACGGCGATTGACGCGGATGCCGACGGAGACCTGGATTGGGCAGGAACGATCGCGGGCGAGCATCCATTTTGGTTGGAAAATCCTGGCCAGACCGAATCCACCCAAGGTGCTTGGGCGCCTCGAGTAATCGATCACGAGATCACCGGCATTCACTGTCTGCGAACAAGCGATATCGACAATGATGGACGCGATGATTTGATCATCAACAACTTTTTTCCCGATAAGGGAATCGGTGACAGCATGGCTTGGTTTAGCGCTCCGAAAAACGTTCTCGAAGCAAAGCAATGGGACCGACACGTCTTTGCCGATGGCGATGCAAGAGGCGGCAGCCACTACATGGGAGCTGGCGACATCGATGGCGATGGCTGGAAGGAAATCGCAGTCGGCGCCAAAGGTGGTCCGTTTGAAGACGGCAATTGGTTCGCGTATTGGACAAATCCCGGTAAAGGAAAATTGAACGGGCCTTGGAAGAAGACGATTTTGGCAACCGATCAAATTGCCGCCACCAATATTTTGCCCGCCGACGTGAACGGCGATGGCAAAGTGGATTGGGTCGCGTCACGCGGGCACGGCACTGGAGTCCTGTGGTTCGAGAATCCAAGCTGGGCGATTCACAACATCGACACCGTCATCAAAGAACCCCATTCGCTTACGGTGGCTGATCACGATCAAGACGGCGATGTCGACGTGGCGACCTGCGGATTCGGCAGCGAACGGGTGATGTGGTACGAAAACGAAGGGCGGGGAACGTTCAAATTACATACGCTGGATACCAAACAGCAAAGTTACGATCTGCGCAGTGTCGACATGGATGGCGACGGAGACATGGATTTGCTCAACGCCGGTCGAGGCACAAAGAATGTCGCCTGGTACGAAAATCCACTTCGCTAGCGGGGCTCGCGCAACAAGGGACTCGGAGTGAACCAAGTTTCACGGCTTTCGTACTCGTACTC
>CAZZDZ010000068.1:0-21234 GCA_964652675.1 uncultured Pirellulaceae bacterium | reverse complement strand
GCGTAAACTGAGCCACAAAACTACTTGGCTCTCCCGCCGCTGCCAGAGTTGGTGCGAACCACAACAGCACCGCGCCGATGATGTTCAGGATTGCCAAAACGCGTTCGGTATTCATCAATCGGTCGGCGATCAGCCCCAGTGTCAATGGTGCCAAAATCGCAGCGAGCGGTGCGACGGTATACGCCGCCGCGTCAAATGAACCTCCCGCACCTTGGGCCGTCATGCCATTGTCATTTAAAAAACCGTACATTGCCACATACCAGGCTCCCCACACAAAGAACTGCAGGAACATCATGACCGCCAAGCGAACGATCAGGGTGGTAGAAGATTTTCCGGTCAGGGATTGCGACATGGGGAGAGGCGCCTTGCTGTGTCAAAGTTGACTTGAGGGGATCCAATTTTCAATCCCAAGAGTTTACTTCAGATCACTCTGCTTTGAGGGCTTCCAGAGCGTCCTTGGCCGACATGGGATCGATTTTTTCTAGGGGGCTGTCGTCACGGGCGAAAAACATC
Source organism: uncultured Pirellulaceae bacterium (assembly GCA_964652675.1). GTDB lineage: Bacteria > Planctomycetota > Planctomycetia > Pirellulales > Pirellulaceae > K23-9. The sequence continues at coordinate 20,721 of CAZZDZ010000068.1, read as the reverse complement.
AGGTGTTGCCAAGGTAATTTGTTGTACTCGCGAACGAGCTTGAATCCGTTCTTTTCGTACTCTTTCATGATCTGCTTTTTGGACATTTTGTGCAGTGGTAGGATCGGCACATCGGGGTCTTCTTCGCGGTACTCCAATAGGGCCACCACGCCTTTGGGGGTGAGCGAATTACGGATTTCCCACAGCATCGATTCGGGATGCGAAAACTCGTGGTAAACATCGACCATCAGCAATAAGTCGACCTTGCCATTTGGGAGATTTGGGTCGTCGACATCACCCAAGATCGGTTCAATGTTCTTTAAGTTGTACTTTGCCGCGCGGACGTTCAACTTGTGCAGCATTTCGCTTTGAATGTCCACGGCCAGTACCTTGCCGGTCTCACCGACATCCCGAGCCATCGGGAGCGTCCAATAACCGTTTCCGCAGCCTAGATCGCAAACCGTCATGCCTTCGACCAGATTCAACTGCCTGAAAGAAACCGACGAACGTTCTTCTTCGTCTCGGTCTTCACGGATCAACCATGGTGCTCCCAAGTGAGACATGGGTTTTGCTAGGACGCGGCCCAGGTAACTCTTACGAGCTTGTTCGACTGGCTTGGTGCGATCGGTCTCTTTCGAATCAGGTTTCGCCGGTTGGGTGTCGCCTGATTCATCGACTGGGGTTTCAACAGCGGCGACTGGCGGTTCCGCAACAGCGTTGTCCTGAGCGCCATCTTGAGCGCTAGCGCAGTGACAGAACATCAATACGATCACAGCGCATCGCAGGCAAAGTCTCAGATTGCAGAGCACTCCCTCACTAGTGACCGTGCTCCAGCGACTAATCTTTGTCACGAGGCGCGAATTCGAACTTCGGTTCAAAAGCGTCTTTAAAGTCGTAAAGGTCATCAAAGTCCTCGCGGCGATCGGATTCACTTTTTCGCATCTGCTTGATTCGAATCAAATTGTAAACCAATTCGCCGAAATCGCTGGTCGATTTGATGCCCCAACTGGCCAAAACCATGTTGGCAAGGTACCCAAATTGGTCCAGTGCGTACGCTCGGCATGCGATACACAACTGCTGGCCCGTCACATGCTTGGGCTGTGGTGCTCCTGTTTGCAAATCGGGAGCGAGCGCAACATCAGGCAGGTCCATGTGTTCGTGGGCGTACTGCAGGGCTTCGCGAATGAACTGGTAGGCCCCCAGTTTGTACCGTGGGTCTTCTACCAGCAAATCTCCGATCGCTTGTAATTGCGAAGTCATGGTGGGTTCCGATTTTTCGTCGTCGTTCATCGACGCTATTTTTTTGTTTGAGGAGGATCTTGGTTTCCGCCGCGTGGTTTCTTTTTCTTGGGCGCGTTGGACGCGGCCTTTGTAACACGCACGACTGAGTCAACGGGGATCAAGATTCGCCTTTTGTCTTCTGTCTTGATCATCAATTGTTGCGACAAAATATCGTGAGCCAAGACCTTTGCAGTCCCTTCTCTGGTCAAAATTTCACTTCCCACCGGAGGTAGTTCTGCGGCCAACTCTTCATATGTGTCGAATTCGTAGCGTAGACAGCATTTCAGCCGACCACAACGACCGGAAATTTTCGTGGGGTCTAGGGTGGCTTTTTGCATCTTTGCCATCTTCATCGACACCGGTGGCATCTTACTAAGATGCGTCGCACAACAAATGGGTTGCCCGCAATCACCGTAATCGGCCAGCAATTTCGCCTCGTCACGAACCCCAATTTGACGCATTTCAATACGTGTTTGAAATTGCGACGCCAAATCCCGAACCAATTGCCGAAAATCGACTCGCTGTTCCGCCAAGTAATAGACCACCAAACGCTCGCCACCAAGAATCCGTTCGACGTCCACCAAATCCATCTCCAATTTCAGCGCGTCGACGCACTTTTGGCAAATCGCGATGTCCTCGGCCGTCTTTGTTTTTAGGTGCGTCCATTGCGATTGGTCATCGTCACTCAAACGTCGCAGGATCCGCCCGTGCGTCGGCTCTTTCATATGACCTAGTGCAACGGGAGTCGCTTCGCACAGAACCGTGCCGATTTCCGTGCCACGATCGCTGCGCACAACGACTTCGTCGCCGTAGCGATAGCCCTCACGCGCCTTCATCACCCCCAAGATGCGCATCGATCCGCAACGCACGACGTACTCCGTCGGGCCTTTTGATTGCTCGGTGCCTGGATCAGATGCAACCTCCTGGTCACTCATTTCTTTTCTTCTTTCGCGGCCGCCTTAGGTTTCGCCTTGGGCTTCTTTTTATCAGCTTTGGGTTTATCAGCCGCCTTCTTTTTAACCTTTGGTTTCTCTGCTGGCTTTTCCTTGGCATCTGCTTTTTTATCGGCAGGCTTTTCGTCAGCGGTTTTCTTAGCCGGTTTCTTCGCTTCCGGCTTTTCTTTCATCGGCTTTTCGTCTTTTTTGGTTGGCTCTTCTTTCTTTGCCTCTGGTTCAGGTTTCTTTGCTTCGGGTTTTTGGGCTTCGGGCTTTTTCGCTTCAGTCCATTTCCACGATCGGCCAGCGGTCACCAAACCATGCTTGCGGGTTCCGGCGATCAGTTGTTCGTTGCCGTTCCAACACAACGCCCATACGCCACTTTTGGCATCCATTGAATCAGTTCCACCCAACGATGGAAAATGCAATCGCCCACCTACTTCGGAGGCGGCAACTTGGCCGTTGGGTGAGATTGCGATGCGAGTGATCCAATCTTTTCCTTTTGCAACACTGGTTGCTTTGGCGTCGGCCTTGGCTTCGCAAGAATACAAGTTGCGGTCGCTGCTACCGGCAAAGATTTTTTTGCCGTCGTTGCTAAATGCAACGCACCACAAAGTTTCTTTTGCAACTTCGATTTTGCCGACTTCTTCCAGTCCCGGCCATTTCATCAAATGCACATGCCCGGCTCCATCACTGACTGCTAGGTGTGCCGCATCGGGCGAAATAGACAGCCCCGTGATCGCGTGCGCATCCAGGTCGACTGATTTGGTGACTTTGTTGGTTGCGATGTCCCAGACCATCAACTTTCCAGCTTCGTTGCCCGCCACAATGTGTTTGTTGTCTGGAGAAATCAGCATCGACTGACACCAACGCTCGAAAGCCTTTTCGTGAGTCGTCGCCTTTTTGGATGCGACATCATAGGTCACCAAGTTGCCGCGATAGTCAACACTTGCAAGGCTCTTGCCATCGCTGGTCGAATCGATGCACCAAACGGCTGCGGGATGGGAATAGAGCGGCGACATCTTGGTCATGTCGCCGGTGTCGAACTTCATCACCTTCGATTCGCGAAGCAGCAGGCCATTGGCAACGCCAGCCGCAAAGTGATCAGAAGAACCAATTTGCGAAACCGACGTGACCCACACAGAAGCAGGTTCAGGATTCTTCGTCGCGTCGTCTGCAAGAATAGCCGGAGCGGTCAAAAGCAAGAGCGACAAACCAATGATTGATCGTTTCAGGAACATATTGGACCGGTGGAGCGAGTAATGGAGGCGGGAAAATCGGGGGCATCTGTCGAATGAGTACCAGTCTAGCGAATTCGCAGATCAAGTGCGCTCCCACGGTGGCTTGGCGGGACCCGCCGATCTGCTGGCTATTCACGTAAGTTGTGAATCGTGTTGTGGATGGTTCCGTTGATCGTTTTGCCTTGGAGCGATTCCAGCTTGTATCGAATTTCCATGCACCAAGTTGGCGTGATCTGGGGGATGGCTAGCGATACCGTTTTGCCATCCGAATCTAGTCTCGCGGCAGTTACTTTCAATTCGCGTTCGTTGTAGTGTTTGGAACCATAACTGGCCGTCCGTTTTAGCGACCAAATCTTGACGCTGTAGTTGTCGACATCCTCAGCCGCTTTGCGATTCAATTCGCCAGTAAACGAAAGTTGCATGCCTTGTTTTGTTGCCGCCAGTTCCGCTGGCAAGTGTACCGGCTTGCCGGTGTATCGCAGTCGGTACATACCTCCGTCTTGTTGTTGACTACCCGCCCAAGCAAACATGCCGCAGACGTAAAGCTGTCCGTCGCTGGGACGGAATCGACCACGCATTGTTCCGGTGGGAAACTGATCGATCGGGAATTCACACATGCCGCCTTGCTTTTGGCCATCAATGTCTTCGTGGGGAACGATGTAAACCTTGCCGTAGCCGTAAGACAAATTCAGCAAACGATTGTTCAAAGGCCCCCATTTTTCACTATCGACCCACAACAATTCTGCGGGTGATCGATCAAACGAATTGGTGATCCAACACAATGGTTGGTTCATCGCTTCGTCTGACGAATCAGTCACGTCGTGATAACCAAACATGTTGCCGTAAAAACCGCCGGGCTCCACCCAGTTGATGCGGTTCTTGGGATTCCAATGCCCTTCTTGGTCGGTAACGATGAATGTGCCATCGGGATTCAAGCAAACTCCATTAGCGGCGCGAAAACCGTTCGCCAAAATGTCCGTCTTGCTGCCATCCTTGCTAACTCGCAGCAACGTCCCGTGGTGGGGCACGAGCGCTTTCTTTGCGTGGCGAGCCGACTTGGCGTAGTAAAAATTTCCCTCCTCATCGGTTTGCAATCCCATCGCGAACTCATGAAAGTGATCGGTGACTTGATGGTCGCGATTAAAGCACTCGTAGAAATCTGTTTCACCATCGCCGTTGAGGTCATTCAAGATGCAAATTTGATCGCGACAAGAAACATAAATGCGTCCATCAACAATCCGCACGCCAAGTGGCTGGAAAAGTCCCGAAGCAATTCGCTGCCAAGTCAGTTCCACAGGAGCCGAATCGTTTTCATCCAGCCGCGACAAACCGGTAACTTTCCAAACATCCCCGTCCCAATCACTGACGGCCATCGAGTCACCGTCGTCAAAGAAATCGAATCCCGTCAATCGAACACGTGCCAACCACGGATTGTTTGACGGCGCCGTCAACACGTCGACCGCAAACGGACCATCATCCGAACCACGTTGCACCGTCGTCGTCAGTCTTTCGGGCCATCGGGCTGGGCCGCCGTGCATTCGCTGTGCAAGGTCGACGGTCGGCTGGATAACACGAACCGTTGCCAATGATTTCGATGTTTGTGCTTTGCCAGCCAAGCCTGTTGATCGAGTCCACAGCAGAAACGCCAGCGGTTCGTCGCCTGCTGGAATCGTCAGACACAATCGTTTGTCATCGATCAGTGACCACTGGCTGCCGGGGATTTTCGTTGACAGACCAGCTGCCATCCGCACGACCGGGGCAACATTCGGGCTCGCGCCGTTTTTGGCAACCAGTGGGAACTTGCCTGCAGCGTCCGCAAGAGAGCCGTCCTTCATTTTCCAATTCGCGACGAGCCCTTGGGAGCCAATCGCGTCTGCGCCTTTCTTCAGTTCGCTTGGCGGCAAAGCGCGCTGAAAGAAACGGACGTCTTGCAGGTCGCCCTTGAAGTGCGACTTGGCCGGAAAGTCCTTGGCGGTGAATCCCACGCGGATCACGTGCTTTTTAACTGGTTTTTTGGGCCGCAACTCTCCACCACCGCGGACTTTTCCGTCGACATAGAATCGCACTCGTTGGTCGGCGTCCACCGTTACCGCAACATCGTGCCACCTGCCGTCGTCGACCAGTTTCTGGCTTTTGACCGCGCCGACCCAGCCAATATCAAGCGTCAGGCGTCCACCGCGAACAAAGAACGACTTGCCATCGGGAACCCACTTTTCTTCGTTGGCTGTTTTGCAAAAGATGGTGCCGTCGGAACCCGTGCGGATTCTAGCCGTGATGCTGTAAGGTCGATCTGTCATGTTGAACGCATCACCGTTTTCGGTCTGAGCGTACGAAGCGCCGTTGAAAGAAAATTGGCTCAGTGCGTTATCGGCGTGTTTGTCGGTCGCGTTCCCCCGAACATCGGCTACCACCGCATCTCCCATTCGACGCAACTGCATATCGTCTCGTGGCAGCATCGCGACTTGCAATTTCATTTCGCGTTTGCGTGGACCGATATTCATCAACCTTGCGAATGTCGGCGCGTCGCCTTCGGCCAACGCTTGGTCGGCGGTCAACAGAGCGGGCGATTCTTGAATTTTCGTTTCGCCGATCGTGTAATCAATGATCGTGTCGGGCCCATGCGAATAGATTCCACGCAGGGTGGCCCATTCGTTTGGTAGTGGCCCGTACTTGCGCCCATCGCGACCGACCAGACGAGGATCGTCGAACGAACCTGTTTGGGGATTCGCCCAACCCGGCCCTGTTGGGTTGGACAAATGGACTTGCCCGCTGACTCGAGGGTGAATGTTGTGGCGTCCGTTGAAATGGATGCCTTGCCAATCAATAAACGACGACGCGCCGATGGGTTTCGTCCATGCTGTCGCCACCCGCATCGTGTCGTGGTCAAACGTCATCCAAGCGTTGCCGCGTGAGACGCCGCCGGGGCCATGATCCAACCGAACCGCGATCGCTTTGTAGGCAAAATTCTTTGCGTCTTTGCCCGTTTCGATCGTGTTAATCATGGACGGCCCGTAGTCCATGTTGACCCAAGGTTCGGCAGCAACCGGCGCCGGCCCTCGCGAATCGCCTTTGGGTAGTTGCGAAAGATAGTCGTCGTTGATATCGAAGTGTTGCGATGGATTGTGCCGCTTTAGATATGCCGTGCGAACGTAGTGAATGACATCGTATTTCTGCTGCGGTACCATCCATGCCTGCGGCAACATCATTCCGAATCCTCGCGTCAATGTCTGGTACATCGCGTACGGATCCTTGCCATTTTTAAATTTGCCGCTGGCGAAACGTAGTGACGTAGGCAGCGAACCGGGCTGGTCCTTTGTTCCGTGGCAATTGATACACAATCGGCTATAGATCGCTTCGCCGCGTTTAAAGGAATTGCCATCCAAGCTACTGATCATCCCAGCGTGGTCGATGGTTTTTTCGTACTCGGCAACGGGTGGTGCGACCAACAGGTGAGCTGGCGGTTGTAGTTGCAACGCCCGCTTCGCGCCCCCATCACGAACTTCGATCAGGTATTTCACTAAGTCCAAAAACTGCTGACGACCTGACAGCTGGTTGACTTGGCCAGCGGGCATGATCGAAACATCAGATCGCTTTTGTTGTTCAATGTCGTCTTTGTCTAAAGTGACTAACTTGCCGTTGCTGGCGACGTCTCGCAAAACGAGCTGCGAATCTGTTTCACTGCTGAACAGTCCAGTGATCGTCGTGCCTGAATCGTCCAACACCACAACGGTTTCATAGCCTTGTCGGATTTCTTTGGACGGGCGCAGGATGGCATCGACGATCGCTTCATCGGTGATCGTTTTTCGATCTTGAAGCTTCGTCATGTCTGGACCAAGCGTCTCTTGCCTACCACCAACATTATGGCATTTGATGCAACCGAAATTCGGCTGATGAAAAACGATCGCGCCACGATGAGCATCGCCCAACTCTTTAGCGGAAGCCGCCAGAGCTGATGCCGACTCGGCCAACAACCTTTGCTCCAACTGTTGCGCCCACAGTGCCGAAGGTCCGATCAAGAGAACTGCGGCCAGGCCCGCAACGAAGGTTTGTGGTCTCATCAACAGTCAAATCGATAAAAGGCAGGGGCGAGAAACAAAGCGAAATTGCCACACAATTCCAGCAGTATAGGTGCTACGGCAAAGTGATGCTGAACAACGAAAGCGTGTGAAAAGAGGTGCCGGCCTTAACAAGCCGTCTTAATGGTGGTTGCGGATTCGGCCCGTCAAACCCACAATACAGGTTGCTTTGCAAATGCCCATTCCCCTTTTAAAACTGCGGAGATATCCATGGCTCGTCCCGTCACACTTTTCACTGGTCAGTGGGCCGATTTGCCCATCGCTGAAATGGCACGCATGACGGCCGATTTTGGGTATGACGGGATCGAACTGGCTTGCTGGGGGGATCACTTCGAGGTCCAACGCGCTCTCAGCGAAGACGACTACTGCGACAACCATCGCAAACTGCTGGACAACGCTGGCCTGCAATGCCACGCCATCAGCGCGCACTTGGTTGGCCAAGGTGTCTTGGACATCATCGATGAACGACACAAAGCGATCATTCCTGATCAGTGGGGCGACGGAGATCCTGATGGGGTAAACCAACGCTGTATCGAAGAATTGAAAGACACCGCGCGGGCTGCTCAAAAATTTGGCGTCGATGTTGTCAACGGTTTTACCGGCAGCAGCATCTGGCACATGATTTATTCTTTCCCGCCTGTTTCACCAAAAATGATTGATGCAGGATTCGATCTGTTCGCCGAGCGATTCAATCCGATCATGGACGTGTTCGGCGAATGTGGCGTCAAGTTCGCGTTGGAAGTTCACCCGACCGAAATCGCATTTGATATCCACACTGCCCAGCGTGCACTCGATGCGATCGATCATCGCCCAGAATTTGGATTCAACTTTGACCCAAGCCACTTGATCTGGCAGGGGATTGATCCGGTCGAATTCATTCGCGCGTTTCCGGATCGAATCTATCACGTACACATCAAAGACGCGATCGTGACACTTGATGGTCGCAGCGGGATCAATTGCAGCCACTTGAACTTTGGCGATCCACGTCGCGGTTGGGATTTCCGCAGCCCAGGTCGTGGCGGTGTGAACTTCGAAGAGATCATTCGCGCCTTGAACGTCATCGGATACCAAGGACCTCTGTCGATCGAATGGGAAGACAGTGGAATGGAACGAACATTTGGCGCTCGCGAAGCTTGCGAGTTCACAAAGAAACTTGATTTCTCGCCCAGCAACATCGCGTTTGATGCTGCGTTCGATGAAGACAACCAGTAGCGTGTTCCCCGCGATTTCATGATCCAAATCACTGTCAACGGCCAAGCGGTCGAAATCGAATCGTCGATGACTGTCGAGCAATTGCTTGACACCGTCGATGTACCCCCGAACTATTTGGCTGTAGAAGTCAACGCGGACGTTGTTCCGCGCGAGGACTATACAAGCAAGATGGTATCCGCCGGTGATGAAGTCGAAGTCGTCACATTGGTAGGCGGTGGTTGAGAAAACCGAGTCGCAAAAACCCCGAAAGTTAACTTGTCCACTACTGCTGCCATGACTGAATCCGACGCCGATGACAATCCGCTTGTCGTCGGTGGCCATCAGCTGAAAAGCCGCCTGATCGTTGGCACCGGCCGATACGATACGATGGAGCAGATGCGAGATTCGCTGGACGCCTCAGGCAGCGATTGTGTGACCGTTGCCGTTCGTCGCGAACGTTTGTATGACCGTGGCGGGCAAAACATCCTGGATTTTATCGACCTGGATCGATATATCTTGTTGCCCAATACGGCGGGTTGTTACACAGCCGACGATGCGATTCGAGCCGCAAGACTAGGACGTGAAATTCTGCGCACACTCGGTAACCCGGGAGCCGACTGGGTCAAACTGGAAGTACTCGGAGACAGCAAAACGCTCTTGCCGGATCCCGTTCAAACCGTTGCCGCTTGTAAAGAGCTTGCGGCGGATGGATTCAAAGTTTTGTGTTACACAAGCGACTGTCCCGTGACCGCACAACGGCTAAAAGCCGTCGGCGCGGCAAGCGTCATGCCCGCGGGCAGCCCAATTGGCAGCGGCCAAGGATTGTTGAACCCCAACAACCTGCGGATCATTTTGGAATACCTTAAAGAAGACGACGCGGATTATCCCGTCATCATTGATGCAGGCGTGGGAACGGCTAGCGATGTCAGCGAAGCGTTCGAGCTGGGCGCCGACGGCGTCCTGCTCAATACGGCCATCGCACACGCAAAAGATCCGGTACGTATGGCAACCGCCATGCGGCACGCAACGATCGCTGGCCGCGAGGCGTACTTGGCCGGCCGAATTCCCAAACGGTTATACGGAACAGCCAGCAGCCCAACCGAAGGCGTGATCAGTACGCGCCCATACGGTTCGGACGCTTGATGCATTCACGCATTGCGTTTTTTTCTCAATCTGCTCACTGAATGCTTTCGCGTTTGGATGTTGCAAATGCGAACAAGGCTGCCAAGGTGACCAGCAGGCAAAGCAAAAGTATGATTTGCCAAGCGTGCATCCTGAGTTTTGAACCAAACTCCAAGTCCAACTCTAGCGGCGCGTTCTCGGCAACCTGGACACTGCGATTGAATGTGTAGACCTCGCCTTCTTCGGGCAGGCTGATGATGATCGCCTGCGGTGCCGGTTCGGTTGTACGCTGGTGTTGAACCAAGCGAGCTGCAATCTGCTGCAGGATCGCGTTGTCTTCGGTGGTGTTTCCTCCCAGCAGTTGACTGAGCTGTTGAGGTCGAAAATTCATTTCGTCTTGTTGCAAGATCGGATTCGACGCAGCCGCTTGGCGAAACTGTTCGTTATCCAGCACCGCGTTGTCGTCTCGTTTGTTATCCAAATACAAGCGTTGACGACGCGTGTTCAGACCAACGATGGCTTGTTGTGTCTGCAGATTTTCCAACTGCACACGGGCGTCTTCGTTTGACGCTGCGTCCAAAGCATACTGATTGGCGACACTATTGAGCGCCCAGCGTGCTTTGGATTGTTCGCCCTGCTGCAACAACTTGTTGGCTTTTTCCAATAGTTGCGACGCCTGCTGTGCTTGAACGCGCCGCTTGGAACTGACAATCGACAAGTAAGACTTGCGGTCGTACTGCTTTTGATGAGCTCTCCGTTTCAATTCCAAGTTTCCATCGTTGTCCGTCAGTTCGTAGCCTTTGGGGGCGACGACTTTCCACTGGATGTTTTCCAATGGCACGTTCAATTCTGGACTACTGAGTTTTAAACGGCTAAGACGGTCGGCTCGGATCGAACAGACAAAACGCACTTTCGCCGTCCGATCATCGATCCCCGGCAGAATATAGAACTGCCACGCATTGGATTTTCCGCCCTGGCGAATCGAATGCACGCTTTCGCCGTTGACGAAGATACTGAACAGTTCTGCGCCGTCGGGCATTCCAACAATCAAACTACTCCGCTGGATGACTTCCATGGTCAAGTCCACCGCGGTCAGTTGGTCGCCGGTCGGAGAGAGAACGGTCGTCAATGTTCCATTGGCAACGCGCAGTTTCAACGCATCAGCGATGCTATGTCGTTTAACGTCGATGGTCAGTGGATTGGGCGGCGCGACAGCACGCAGATTCAGCGCTGGGGCAACCCGATTTCCCGATTCACGCAGCACTTGTGGAACGGTGTTCCAGTCGACCAACTGCCAACCTTGAGTAAGATCGGCATGCTCCACTTCCAGTCGCCCGCCTGCGCGAACGCCGAAGAAGTAGGCAAGCTGCCTGGCTTGAGGAAATTCCGCGGGGCTCAACGATTCGCTTTCGTTTTTTCGGTCACCACGTCGTTCATATTCAATGCGAAACTGAATGTTGCCGACAACGCGCCGTTTGAATTGAACCTCCCAAGTATCCGAGTTGGGTGACAGCCGAACAAAGTCACTAACGGTTTTTCCGCTCGCCCGCAACGTTTTGATTTCATCCTGGTCTGTGATCGGCAACACGACTTGTAGTTTGCGAATGGATGCGTTTTGCACGTTAAAGTTCGCAATCAACGACGTGCGCGTCTGCCCTTCGCGCAACGTCGTCTCGTGCAACACTTGTCCGGTCACCCACGGATCCAGTTTTTCGACTCCTAGAACAAGATTCCAATCACGTTGCAAAAGCCGAAACGCTAACGCGCCTTGCGCTTTTCCGCCCAATGCACGCGCGTCGGTTTCCGATACGTTCTGACGTGATACCGTTCTCAAACGAATCCCAGTGGTCGGACGAACGACCAGTTCGCCAATTTGGCGGGTCGCTTCTGCAAGTTGGAAACGCGGGATCTCTAAATCGCCGACTTCGGTTGGCGCTGATCCGGAAAGCACCAACGAAAACTTTTGTATACCGATCGTTTTGCCGTTCAAATGCAAAATGATTTTCCGCTGTTCCCCTTCGGTTAGTTCCGCCCAATGGTGCAATGCGTCACCGGTCAGCGATTCGACTTCTAGACCGCTGGGCAAAGGAAAACTCAATTGGAACAAACCGGCTCGCGTGATTTCTGCTGAAAAATTGACGCTCAACACCACGCGTTCGTCGCCCAACGAAAACACTTGCTTGGACAACAATCGAACTTCGGGTGCGACGGGGGCAACACGCAACGCCAGTGTGCCTCCATCCACTCCGTAGCGATAAACACGATGCAACACGGCCTTTTTGTTCGTGATCAAACTGCGATCAAAATCCGTCAAGTTGACCGCTGACATGGTTGTCGGTGTCAGCTTTTCGGGTTGAGCGTCGGGCCCGAAAGCGACTGCCACCAACCCGACTTGGCCATCGGCGCCGTCGACTTTTAAGGGAGCCAGATCGGCGTCGGCGGGTAGCGGATCCAAGCCGCGTTGAGTGTCGACGATGACGTTGAATGCTTTGGATTGGCTCGGTTCAATTTCCAAATTCAGCCCGCCTGTGTCCGCATCAAATTGCCACGAACCAACCGGTCCACTGACGGCACTGACGGTCAATCCTTTGGGGACGACCACATTCAGCTCGCTGACTTGGCCCTGAGACATGCGGATATTCAGTCGATGGCGACCATCGATCACACCTGGCCCCGGCAAATACAGATTTGACGCTTCGACAAAAAACTGCGTCTTTTCGTTGGTCACGTCACGCGCTTTTGGCTTCAGCATCAAACTGGCAGCGCCTGGACCAAGCAGCACTTTGGCTTGAGTCGCCGTCTTTGAGTCGATCGATTCAATTCTGACTGCTGTGGAACCGGTAATTTCCCAGCCCGGTTCGTCGTAGCTGAGTTTGATTTCTTGGACGGCGGCATTACCAGTCAAAACGGGTACGCCTTTCGCGACATTGAGTGCTTCAAGCTGATAGTCGAAGGTCGCTTTGTAGTCGGCCGCGATCGCTGGTTTTGCTTTGTCGTTTGCTTTGTTTTTGGTTTTCCCTTTGCGTTTCTTGTCGTCGTCATCCTCTGCCGGTTGGTCGTTACCGCTGGCAACTGGAATGCTGACGACGTAGGACAATCCTTGCCCGGGAACGTCTCGTTTGGTTAGTCGCAAACCTTTCCCGTCGAAACGAGTCAAAACGGCGGGCGCTTTCAATAACAAGAACCGGTCGCCGGGGACTCCATGCAAGGTGATCGTACCGCTACCGCGTAGCCGTGCATCTTGGTGGGTGACATCCCATTGCTGGATGATCGAATCGGCGGCAGTGAAACCTGTCGGGTCGACCGCCAGTAGATTCGAGGAAGCGAAACAAAACGACAAAGCGATGAACAAAAGAGTCGTCGTGACTACCGGCGTGTCGCCACCGGATGTATCTTCGTTGGCCGCTTTTTTTGCCTTGGCAGCCTCACTCTTTGCGCGACGTTGCTCGGCAAGCGCTCCAAACCAACTGCGAATGTCCCCCGCTGCAGCGAGAACTTTCGGTATCACAAACAGAATCAAGATGGCCAGAGCCAGTAGCGCCCAAAACCATGCCGCTGCATCACGCTGCAACAGCACGCCGAATCCAATTAACAGAATCCCAAGGCTGCGAATCAACATCTTGTGCCAGCCGTCACCACGGACATACGAATAGACGATTGTTGCGATTCCGGCCAGCGCGACAAATAAACCCAACCAAGAAAGGTTGACTTGCCACATCGAAACGTTGCTAACATTCAAATGAACGGCTTCGCCACTGGCAAGAATTGGCAAACTGAGCTGCAATGGTGCCGGCGACCCCGTTTCGTTTGCGGCCCACATCGCTGTCGACACGGCGATCCCGATCGCGATTACCAGAGCGATCAAACCGAATATCCGCAGCAATTCAGTCCTTTTGGTCAACAGGATTCCAATTCCTGTCAGCACTGCGATCACCAACAACGAAAAAATCCCGCGTTTGGCTACCCATTCGAATCCGGTTGGACGCAAAACGGGAACAGGAGGCGTGACCGTTCCGCGTCCGGGAATCAATACATTCTTTTCGTCTCCCGTAATGTTCCATTGCGTTTTGAGAACGGGCGAAAACACGACCGGTAGAGCCAAGCGTGGATTGGATTCGTTCACCGTTGGTTTGCCCAGGCGCAAACGGACTTCGACCGGGACGTTGGGATCGGCGGATCCCGGTAGCGGAATCAAAGTCGCGTCGTCGCTTTGGCGCGCGGTGACTGGCTGGCCGTTAACGGTTGCTTCCCAAAGCCGAACGGGGCTCTCTGGCAGTTTTACCTTGAGTGCACGTCTCCCGCGTGACTTGACGTAGTAAAGTACTTCGGTGACCAATTCACCGTCCTTGGAAACCCGACTGTTCGCTTCGGAAAACTCGACCACTTGTGTCATCGTGGTCCCGGGCTGAAACCAGTTCACGTTCAAGTTCAAATTGAACGGGCGTTCGGTGTATTGCCAAGTGCCCAGTGGCGGCGCGGTGCTAAGCAACCGAAATTCAGCGGGCAGTTCCAGCGGATCCAGCTTTAACATGTCGTCGGAAATCTCTGCTGTTGTGATCTCGACTTGCATCGGGCTAACGATCTGGACGTAACCGCGTTCCCCTTGCACACCGATTGGCGCGACCTGGCCTGCTTGGAACGAACCATTGCGACTGGCGACGTCATCGGATTCGTTTCCGGATGTACTGAGCGGTTTTTCCTCGAACGTGACCAGCAAAGTGTAGGGGCCCATCACCGGTTGATGCAGCGAAACAATCAACGTGTCTGCGTCACGTCGCCAAGTGCGGACGTCGTGACCATCGACCATCACGTTACCAAGAGCTTGCGGCACACTGATTTTCAATTCGGAAACGGGAGCCCCCGTGACAAAGTAGTTGATCAAGGCACTGCCGTAGACGGTTTCTTGGCTGAGCGAGTAAAGATGGAACACGTCGCTCGTCACGTTTCTTTCCAGCAATTCGATTCGCATCGTCGCACTCCAAAGTGGTTCGCGGATGCGGAATGCTTGCTGTAGATTCGCCATCGGTTTTGGGAAATACGAAAGCGGGGTATCGACCAGCAAATCGGTTTCGCCGACCGCGATGCGAAACCCTGGTGCCCCGATGATGCCAATGTTTCCTCGCACCGTTTTTGCTTCGGCGTGCTGGATGCGCGGAAGCTGCCAATTGCCGGCCGCTGCCGGTTCGTTCTTTTCCAAGTGCAATGTGACCAACTGACGTCCGACGACGTCTTGGCCAAAGATGACTTTCAAATTGCGGATTCCGTCTTCTGCTTCCGAAGCGGCGATGTAATCGGACACGCTTGCACCGGTAACCGAGACGACCGAATAGTCCGCGGGGATTCCAAAATCCCATTCGCGAATCGGGGCTTCGCGTATATCCAGTTCCACATCCGCATTGATGACACGATCGGTTTCGGCCAGTTGATACAAAACCAATTCGGAAATGTTGACTTCGGGCTGAATCCGATCCGCGGCAACGGTAAATGCGTGATCTGCGGCGGGAAACCGGTAGACGAATACCTGCCGCGCCTTGATTGGTTTGCTGGGAAACTGATCGGGGGACAGTTGCGTCAACCCTGTCAAATCCGTCGGCTCCAGACGCACGGATCCCAAGTTGGTCAAACGCAAAAATCCTGAGTGTCGAATCGCGCCAACGGGATTCAAACGCAGTCCTTCGACGCGAAGGGGAAACGCCCCCAAGGGAGTTTGGCTTTTGACGTCGATCTTTGCACTGCCGGTAATCGGTTGGCTAAGTGTTGCATCCAATTGTCGCTGCTGGCCTTTGTCGGTCACTTTCCAAGCGACAATGTTGCTGCCTTGCACATCCAAAATTTCCCCTGGACCGTTTAGCAAAATACTGAGCGATGTCAGTTCGCCTTGCAGGACTTGGTAGTCGATATGATGTTCTTGGCGCAGCAAACCCGTTCCGACTTTTGCATCGACTTGGCTGGCGGAGGTGAAAAACAGTTTTCCTTCGCCTGCTTTTCGAGCTGCTTTCCATTGCAACCTGGCGCGCCCGGTCGCGGGCAAAAATCCAAGCCATGCCTTTTTGTCGCGCAGCGGTACCACCGATTGTTGATCTCGGTGAAATTCCAGGTCATCGCTTAAACCGTTGATCGCCAACGGAACCACGGCGCTGGCGGCAATGGTGAAATCCATACTGTGCGCGTTGGCAGAAGGCGTGGACAGCTTTGCGACGAAATCGAGCGTGACGGGAAACTTGCCCTTTTTCTTGAAGACAAGTTTGTAGACAGGCCGTTTGTTTTCGGTCGCCAGTCGTAAACGATAGTTCGCGTTCGCTGGGATCTCGCTGACGGCGGCTTGCCCGGAAAGGATCGTGATTTCTGTATCGGGCTCGGCCACGATCGCGGAACCGCGAAACTGAAAGCGAACGGATTTACCATCGGTTTGCACGTCGCCTTTCAAACTGGTGTCGATCAGTTCCACCGGTCCCGGCGCTGCACCACTGCGGCTGAGCGAAACTTTGATCTGGCCACCGGTTGTACTTTGAAAGCGATTGGATCGGTCTGCTGACTTTAGCGGCGCGAAACCACTGGCAGCGGCGACGGATCCGTCAATCGTTGGCGAGTATTTGATGTTCACGGTCGAATGAAAGCCAACCGATTCACCAGGGCTTAGATGCGTTAGCTCAATCGTGGTTGGAAACTGCAGTTTGGCAGATCGAGTTTTGACCACGGCATTGGCTTGCTTGGTGTTTTCTTGAAGCTGCAAATCCAAGTAACGGTAAATCCCAACCTGACGAACCGACCACGACAGAATATTTTGTCCTTTGACATCAACCACGTCCGCTTTCCCGTTGATCCCAAAGCTGATCGTTTCGGCAACGCCCTGGATGACTGCTAGCGATAGCTGGATCGTTTGGTCGATTCGATCGGGGCCAATTTCTACGTTTGCGTTGGCACTAGCGGTGTAGAAAACGGGTGCTTTGGGTAGTTGCCCGCGAGCTTCGACGATGATCGTGCCGGTCCCATCGCCACCGAGCGTCGTGTTGATGTTGGCTTTGCCAGATTTAGCCTGTTGCGCTGAATTGCCTTGTCCGCTGCAAGGGACGGATGTCAGGCTGATGTGTCCAAGCAGGCCTAAGTAGATAAGGCCGATGATCGCATTTCTGAACATGGTGTAACGCTTTGAGGTGAAATTCGTAAAACGGATTGGTTCGGTTGTAGATCGGTTTTGCGTGTTCGCACGTTTCAGTCGAAAACCGGCCACGGAGTTGTTCGGCCACTATCAAAAGTTCTGGTTACTGGCCGCCGATCTGACGGGCTTGCTGAATCATCAGCCGTAGCTGTTTGACTTGGTTTTTATTTTGTTCTGCCTCTGGCAAGCCAGCGACTAAATTCGACAGCGTCTTTAAGTCGACAGTTCCGCCGAGTGGTCCACCGCGAAGCTTGGCAGCAAACATGGCTGCGGATGTTGCGACGCGTAACGATGGCGTCGATTCGCTTGAACGCAGCGCATTGGGTTCGTAGGGAATCGGCCAACAGTGCTCGATCATTCGCCCGGTGGACAAGTCACGGAACCGGACTGAAACCGAGCCCACGTCTCCTGTACCATCCGGCTTTGCCTGGAACTGGTACATCGCCACGCCTGCTTCGGCAGCCGCCATCTCGGCAGCGTCCACTTTGTCGTTTCGGAAATCTTCTTTTTTCAGTCGGTGTTTTTCAAAACCCAGCAACTTGTAGCGGCCGACTCGTTTGGGATTGAATTGGACTTGAATTTTTACGTTCTTGGCTGCCGGCCGCAGAGCGCCGGCGATTTGTTTGGCGAATCCATCGTCGGCGGATTCGACACTGTCAAGCAAGTAATAGCGACCGTCGCCCTTGCGAGTCAGGGCTTCCAATATTTCGTCGTTCAGTCCTTCGGCGCTGATCCCGGCTGCATCGAACGCGATCCCAGCATCCCGCATGGTTGTGACCATGGTCGACAGACTGTCGGGGTTGGCATTGCCTAAGTTGACGGCACCGTCGGTCAGCAAGATGATTCGGTTTTGAGCATTGTCCAATTGTTGCTCTTTGGCTTTTTCAAATGCCAGTTGCAAGGCCGTCGAAATGTTCGTGCCGCCTTCGCTGGGCAGCGTATCGATCAGCTTGACCAACTGGGCAGCCTGGGCTCCGCTTACTCTGTCGGCCAGCAACCGTGGTTGGCGAGCAAAACTGATCAATGTGACTTGGTCGATCGGTTTTAATTGCTGGGCAAGCAGAGCGAACGCGCGACGCACAGTTTGTTGACGATCGATGCGTTCCATCGATCCAGAATTGTCCAGCAAGAACGTCAAACGCAACGGGGTGTCGCTGGATCGCCCGGCTGCGGCGGTTCGCATCGAAACACGCAATAGGTTTCGCTGTTGCAAAAATGGATGGATCGATTGCTCCAACTGGCAGGCAACTCGTTCACTTTGGCAAGGCATTGGGTCGCCGTAGTCAAACGCGTTGACAAATTCTTCGATGCGAATCTTGGCGGTTTCGGGCCATTCTCCGCGTGCCAAAGCTGATTTTGCTAACTTGAACGAAACATCGCTGACGTGCAGAGAGAAAGTCGAGAACGATTCGTCGGCAGCGGATTTTTCGTTGATCCCAGTGGGCACGGCCGATTTCGTGAACCGAGATGTTCGCATGGATTTGGATTCGTCCGCCAACAACTTTTCGTTGTCTTCAAGGACTTTCTTCGCATCAAATGTTACGTTTGGTGCGTTTCGATATCGTCCATCAACGATCGAACCTTCAGTCACGAGTCCCTTTGCAGCGGGTCCGTTGTCGGCAACGACTCGCGGTACGGGATTGCCCGGCGTCCATTCGTAAACGATCATACGTCCGTTTGTGATCTTAGTGGTTCTGAAAACGCTTTTAGGTGTTGACTGGGGTTTCTTTTCAGTTTCGCTGGATTGACCGGATTGACCGTCTTCAAAACGCGATTTTCCATCGGGCTGTCGTCCACCGTCTTTTCCTTCGCCGGACTGTTGTTCGTCACTCTCTTCTTCGTCGCCCGCCTTTCCATCGCCAAACTGCTGTTCGCCGGACTTCTCTCCTGCGCCTCGCTCGCCAGCCGCTCCCCACAATCCACGAGAGCTTTGGGCAAACTTGTCGAGCTCGACCGGTCTATGAAATGATGGAACGATGCCTTGTGTGAGCTGGTCAGCAAGAAGATTTGGCACTTCGATTTGCCCCCCAAAGAACAGTTCTTTGTCCGAGGGCGGAGTTGAGTTGAGACCTGGACCAACATTTGGAACCAATACCTTTGGGATTCTCAATTTTTCTTTTGCGGCGAGCGGCATTTCAATGTCAGCCCACACTGAGTCCGTTGATCCGTCACCATCATTGTCAGCCTCATCTTTTTTGCCCTTCGCCCCACCACCAAAACCGCCGCCGCCAGATCCGCTATGCCCGATCTTCTCCCCCATGATTGGATCGTCGTTCACATCAGACGATTTTTCGCGAAGAGCGTATAGGTCATCAGATTCCTCTTCTGCTAAACGCTTCATCTCGCTTTTCATCACGTCCAATTGGGCATCGAGCTCTTTGACAGTTGGATGGTTGGCCCCAAGCTGTGCTGCGTGCTTGTTCCGCTTGATCATGACGGGAGCCAATTCCTTGTCGATTTGAATGTTGTCCAACCCGAAATCGGATTTCGCCAAATCGTCCATGCTTGGCTCTGCCTCTTGTGGCCCAATAGGAGATGAGTCAAGAGTAACTGGCCCTGGGCTTTGCGGCACGACATGTCGTTGGCTGACGCTAGGCTCGATCATGCTCAGGTTTTGAACGAAGTTTGATTCGTCACTGGCGATACCGCTACCAGGCATGGCTGGTCGTTTGATTCCTCCGATCAGACTCGTCCCGCCGTCGGGGACGGTGACCACCACCGCCGAATTCGCGTCGCCAAAAACTGTCCCTGGAAATGAAAGTTCACCATCGCCATCGCGTTCACGCAGCTCCGGTCGCGCCTGCCCCTGGCCACCCTGCCCCTGGCGACCTCGCCAAGCTTCGTTGTTGGCGATAGCTGCCGACTCATTAGCTGGCGAAGGCTTTCTTTTGGCCGCGATCCGTTCCGCTCGAAGCTTCGCGGCCTCGCGAGGTAATTTGAATTCTGGGCCAGGCGGAAAGTACTGAACGTCGTCTTGCAGGTAATATGGGGATGGTAGGGTTTGCCCCTGGCCCTGCGTTTGCTTCTGGGCAGGCGAGTTGAGCGTGCTTTGGATCGACGATAGCGCAGACTTGGAATTTATCTCTTGAGAAAACCGCTTCTCTCGCTCCGATTTATCAACCTCGTAATTCAGGGTGGTGCCTCCGCGGAGTTCGACGGAATCCTTCGGAGCAAAAGCTTCGGTTTCTTCGTCAAAATCTACGTCGGATTGAGCGACTTCGCCTTCGTAGTATCCGAGAGACTCCGAGCCGATATCGATTCCTGCTGACGCGGCGGGGCGATTCGTTCTTACAGCAACCGAGTTGGCGTTTTGCCAAGAACCGTTGCCGACCAACACAACCGCGACACCACACACAACACAAAGCAATGCAGCTACTTTGACGTAATTTCCCCATGACGCAACGAAGATCCCACGTCGGTTCGCCGAATGGTCACCGGACAAGCTCAGAGTCCGTTTCGCTGGCTGCTGGGCAGCACCAGAAATCACAGCCAACACGTGGTCGCGTTTCTCTGCGGATAATTTCCAATCGTCTTCGTCTACGATCGGTTCGCCTGCGCCGACGTCTTGCAACAATCCGTGTGTACTTTCGATCTCGTTTTTGAATGCTGCCAATTCTGGCTTTTCGTTTATCAATCGATTCAATTCGTCGCGTTCAAAATCAGACGCTTCGCCCAGTACCAGCGCAACGATGCGTGCTTGCAATTCTTGATCGATCGGTGGATTTTTCGATTCTTCG
>CAZZDZ010000067.1:12734-21360 GCA_964652675.1 uncultured Pirellulaceae bacterium | reverse complement strand
CGGTCGTTGAAGTACCAGAGGAAGTGGCGTCGAAATTTCAGAGGCTTAAGCCCAAGGCATTGCTTTATCGACCGATCAATACGTCTCAAAAGCAGCTACCTCTTGTCGTGACTTTGCATGGCTCTGGCGGTGGCAAGCGGGACATCGAGCAGAAGAAGTGGCAAGGAACAATCAAGCAATTCCTCAAGTCCGACAATCGCCCGTATGAGGCTTTGATTCTGGAGCCCCAAAGCGGCGGACAGTGGGATCCTGACTCTCTCCAGAAAATGTTGGACTACGTGATCAGCGAAAATCCTGACGTGGATACAAAGCGGATCTACTGCGTGGGATACAGCATGGGAGGCAAGGGTACTTGGGAATGGGCGATGAACTACCCCGACCGTTTTGCCGCAATCGTCCCCAAGGGATTCATTCCTGATCTCAGTAAAATCGACGGTATGGTGGACCTGCCGATTTGGGCGATGGTAGGAGACAAAGATTCCAAGCCCCGAGTGGAGGGAATTCCGGCAATGGAAAAGGCGCTCAAGAAACGAGGTTCTACCAAGGTGAAAATTTCGGTGTTCCAAGGCGCCAATCACGCGTCCGCCGCGGGGCGTTCCAAAGAGGAACCGGGCGTATTGAAGTGGTTGTTTTCGTGGAAGCGTGACTGAGCCAAGTAGGCCCAGTGACCGTATGGCCGGGCCGTTTCAATCGGCTGGTGGAACCGGCCTACGTCTGAATGATCCGCGAATGACAGACCAAGCAGTTTATTGGCAATATTGAGAACAGTTCGCAACAAGGGATTGCAATGGAGTCCGTTTCTTAGCAAAATGCTCTTTCTATTGACTGATCAACCATCTTTTGGCACTGACTTTGCCTGCTTCGACGCCTTCTGAACCGACCCGAAACGACAACTCGGATTCAAATGCGCAGGATGAAGGTCCCGAATTGCCCAAGATCATCAAGTTCGCTGATCTGGCTCGTTGCGGAGACGAAATCTGGATCGAACACGAACGGCAAATTTATCGGCTTCGCCGAACCCGCCAGGGCAAATTGATTCTGACCAAGTAGTCGTGGTAGTTAATTGGTAACGTGACCGGGCACGACAAGCACAGGGTGCGGGCTGCGTCGAATTCGATCCTGAACGAATCCTTGTCCGAATCGATCGTCGACTTCCAACGGCATCACAATCAGCATCTTTGTTGATTCAGTCATCAAATTTGGCGGTGCGGATTCTCCAGCTTGCGGCCGCATGCGATAGCTGACGCCGGTTGCGTTTGCGGTTTTGCTCATTGCATCATGAATCGCTTGGTGAGTTTTCGTCAGCGCTTCGCGAAACTGTTCGGTATCAAACTTTGCTTCCGGCGTAAGGGCTTCGATGATCGATCGGATATTTTGATACTGTTCTTTCTCGACAACCAAATCCAGCGTCACGTTTGCTTTCTCGCTTGCCAATCCAAACGCCCAAGCTGCCGCGCGGAATTCCATATCGCATTCGCCGCCGACCACCATCGAAACGCTACCAACGCACTGTTCTACCTGTTGATCGTCACGACGAATCACCAACATCGGGCGATTGCAGCGCGATAACAAAACATCAATCACCGTGCCGGCGCTGTCTGCACCGACATGTTCAAATGATCGGGCGAAAGGACACGGCACAATCACCAAATCGACTTGGTGTGTCTCCAGAGCCGTCAAGACTGCATCGTAGGAGTCGCCCTCGGCGCGTTTGATCGGACGCGAACCCGATACCGAATTGGTTCTTTCAACTGCCAAATCAATGATGTCCTCTGGATCGATATCCTCGGGTCGATCACGGGCATCAAGAATCAATGTTTCGGTGTCAAATCGGTCACGCAGATACTGTGCGGCATTGATGCTGGTTTGATCCTGGGACGACCCATCCATCACCAACAAGACTCGGGCGGGAACCATCGGAGTAATCGCCGCGGCGGGGCCCACTTTGGACTTCTCGAACATCCGCATCGAAGCGTCTACTTCGCGGCCTAGATCGTTTTCTGATTCGCTACTCATCGTTTATTTGCTCAGTTTACCTGCTCACGGTTTATCTACTTATCGTTTGTCTCGTCAGTCAGTGACCGCCAGCAACCAGTGCTGGGATCCAGTCTTGCGCGTACAAGAACATCACATAGGCAATCGCGCCGATCACTTGGACGACCATGATCAAGCCACCGATTTTCAAAAACGTACCCCAGCCAACGTGAATTCCCGCTTCTTTTTTGAGTGCGTAAATGGCAATCACGCAGGAAATCGAACCGATCGGGGTCCCGTTTCCGCCCAAGTTACAGCAGATGATCAGTGTCCACCAAAGTGGTTCGACGGGAACGGATGGATCCGTCGCGATGTCTTTGACAATGGGGATCAACGTCGCCGCGACGGGAATATTATCCACAATCGAACTGGCGACCGCAGAGAAAACGCCCAACAGCGGAATCAACAGCCCAAGTTTGTTTTCGGATAGTTCGACAACTTGCTTGGCGACCCATTCCAGCGCACCGGTTTCTTTTACACAGCCGATGATGATGAACAGTCCCATGAAAAACAAAATCACTGTCCAGTTCACTTTGTGGATCGCGTCTTCGACTCCTTTGCCGGCAAACAACAGGGCTGCGGTCGCACCGACCATGGCGACAAAGTCCATTCCAACACCCATTTGTTGTGCGAACACAAAACCCACCACGGTGCCAGAAAGAATTAGAGCGCTGCGCAATAGTACTTTTCGGTCTTCGACCATAGCCCAGGGATCAAACGTTTCGATCTGCTCGCGCAGCGTCGCCTGCTGCGCCTCGGTTTGCTTCCAGGGTAAATCATTGCGAAAGAAAAATCGCAATGCGGCAATCGCGACAAGCAAACTGACAAACGCATACGGCAGCGATACTTGCAAAAAATGCGAGTACGGAATGCCCGCGCTCGTTCCAATCATGATGTTGGGTAGTCCGCTGGCAAACGTCGCGATCGCGCCGCTGTTTGCACAGATGGCAACACTCAGCAGCAGCGGCAGAGGTTTGTAGTCCAGCGACCGACTGATCACCAATACCAACGAACTGAGGATCAACATTGCCGGCACGATGGTCAGCACGGCAACAAATACAAACGTGACGAAACACAGCGTCAAGAACAGCGCCGAAGCTCGTCCTCCGGTCAAGCGAACGATCCACATACTCAGAAAGTGAAACAGGCCACTTTTGCCGACCACGTCGACTAAAATTCCCGTGCCAATGATGACGCCGAAAATATTCAGGTCTTCTTTCAGAAAGTCATAGATCTTGGGGTACTCGAAAAGCTCCAGCATCATGCCAAGCGTGACCAAGACGGCAGCACCACACAGCGCGGCGACCGTTTTATGAAAACGTTCGACTGCGACGCCGACATAAGTTGCCATCATGACGGCGGCAAACAGCAACATCACACCTGCCGAAGCGGGTTCGATGCTCTCGACCGAAGACGCTAAGAAATTCATCGTTTTTGTGGATCCCTCCAAGAACCGAATGCCTGGCAAATCGCCAACCACCCCAAGGCTACCAGTTTCTGTTCATTCTGGGCAGTTGGAACAAAAACGTCCGTTCACACCGATCCCATCTGTTGGCCAAAAGGGACTCGGGCGCAAGCAGGCATTCTGATCAACATCACTTGCACGTCCGCACAAGTTGATGGAAATT
Source organism: uncultured Pirellulaceae bacterium (assembly GCA_964652675.1). Lineage (GTDB taxonomy): Bacteria > Planctomycetota > Planctomycetia > Pirellulales > Pirellulaceae > K23-9. Next base: position 17,698 of record CAZZDZ010000067.1, on the reverse strand, counting down.
GAATTTCCAATTCAGTTCAACTGTGTTTTGCTCCGTCGAACTGCAACGGCACAGTAGACTGGACGAGGTTGGATGAGGATCAGATTGTACGGACCTAGAGGTAATAGCAGCACAATGAATCTACAAAGCGGGATTCAAAGTCCGTTCAGCACAAATTTGGCTTCTTGGCGGTCCAGTCGAATCCGGCTTGCTCTTGTCTTTTTCTGTTTCTCAATATCGTTGTTGCCGATTGGTTGTGGACACAAAACCGATACGGCAAACCAAACCAAACCGGCCAGCAAGACGACCGATTCAACCGATCTTTTGGAAACGGCCAAAGAGTTGTTGCGTAATGGAGAATTGGATACGGCAGCCGACGTTGCATACAAAGCTCTCGTGCAGACGCCAGACAATGCTGACGTGATTATGTTTGTCAGCGAATTGGAAGCGGCACGCAGCAATCATGAGGTGTCTGCCGAACTGGCTGGCGAGATCGATTTGGATTCGCATCACGGAAAACGGGCAACCGAAATCCGCTGTCAACAATTGCTTCATCTGAATCGGTATTCCGACGCCGCGGATGTATTGCTGGCCGGGCTCGCTACGAGGGCAAAAAACTGGCAATGGCGACATCAAGCGTGGTCGCTGCTGAATCAAGTGGGCCGCCGCGAAGAAGCTTCACTTCAGGCGGACATACTTTGTTTTGCGGCGCAGGCGACCCCGCCAGAACTGATTTCGTTGCTGCGACGCAATGATGCTTTTCCGTTTGAGTTATCTGGCAGCGAAAAAGATCCCACTGCCCATTTTCAATCTGGACTGGGAACGTCCAAATGGTTCTTCACACAGCGCGACTACCACAAAGCACTCGATCAACTGTCGGCGCAGTTCGATGGAAGCTTTGAAAATCCAGCAAGCTGCGCTTTTTACGGTCGTCTTCTTGCTGAGACTCAGTCGCACGAGCAATTTCCAGCTTGGCACGCAAAGTGTGACAAACAGACCGCTGAATTCAGTGACTACTGGAGTGCAATCGGGACTTACTTTTTTGACCTGCATGAATTCGAAGCCTCCGCCCGGGCGTTGATGGAGGCGGTTGTTCGGGACCCAACGGATGACCTGACAGTCCATCGTCTGGCAAAAGTGTTTGATGCGCTGGGTCGTCCCGATGATGCCGAACAGTTTAGGCATCGTGCTATTTTGATTGTGAAGACCGAGCAATTCGCCCAGCAGATAGCAGCGCAATCAGCCAACAGCAAGGACATCCGCCGATCGCTGCCCCGGCGGCTGATGGAACTTGGTCGGCCGTTCGAGTCACTTGGCTGGACGCTTGTCAATTTGCCACCGGGCGCTGCCGCGCCGCGCGCAAAGGTTGCTAGCCAACTTGCTGAGTTTAGCCGTAATAGAGAAGCGCTCGCGATGGCCCGCGAAACGTCGTTGGTGGGACTAAATCCGGCGGACTTTAGTTTGGCTCTGGCCATGGAAAAATTGGTACAGGCTGCTCCCACGCAATCGTCGCTTGACCTAAGCAAAATCAAGCCGCTTGCAACGCCAAGACTTGTGAACGTTGCCGATGAAGTAGGGCTTGCGTTTCAGTGGTATCCAGACGTCGAAATCAATTTGGCGTCGATCCCCATTCATGAACTGATGGGTGGTGCGATTGCGGTCATCGACTACGACCTGGATGGTTGGCCGGATGTCTATTTGGGCCAGGGATCCGGCGACCCACCAACAGATGCTTGCACCCGTTCGAACGTTTTGGTTCGCAATTTACAAGGCACGAATTTTGTGCCAGTCACTGACGCAGCCCTGGCAACCGATTTCAACTATTCAACTGGGATCGCTGCGGGCGATATCAACCAGGACGGTTTCTGTGATCTGTTTTTAGGTGCTCTGGGTCGAAACCGTCTGCTGGTGAACAACGGCGATGGAACCTTTCGTGATGCGACCGCGCAAATGGGAAACATCCAGGATCAGTTTACTTCTTCGCTTGCGATTGCGGATATCAATGGCGATCACTTGCCCGACCTCTTTGAAGCTGTTTATTTGACGATGGAGGAGGGATTCAAGCTGCCGGACATTGGACCAGATGGTCGACCGCTTCAACCAAGCCCGTTGAATTTTTACGCCCAATCCGATCGTTGGTTCGAGTGCTCGGAGGATGGGAGTTTTCTGGTCAAGAACATCGATGGTGATGTAATCAGTCCCGGGACATCACTTGGCGTCTTGGTGGCAGATTTTGATTCCGATAGTCGTAATGAAATCTTTGTCGGCAACGATGGTCGCCCCAATCATTTTTTGGTCCAAACAGGCGATGGCAGTTTGCGCAACACGGCGGACGTGAAAGGCGTCGCAAGCGGATTCAGCGGTGAAGCCAACGCGTGCATGGGAATTGCAGCCGGTGATTTTAATCGAGATGGCACGCTTGATTTGCACATAACCAACTTCTTGAAAGAATCAGGCAATCACTATTTGCAATCTCCAGCGGGCGGGTTTACGGATTTTGCGTCACGCTACAAAATCGATTCGGCTACCGTGCCCTTTGTTGGTTTCGGTACCAAAGCGATCGATGTTGATCGCAACGGCTTGTTGGATTTGTTCATTAGCAACGGTCATGTCTTTGATCGACGTGACAAAGGAGAGCCCTTGCAAATGCCTCCTCAAATGTTGATGAGCCAAGGCAGTTACTTTGAGTCCGTGCCAGTCACCGACGATTCAGGGTACTGGAACAATGGCTATCTGGGACGAGCGATGTCGACGATCGACATGAACCGTGATGGATCGGTCGATGTTCTGGTCGGGCATTTTGATCAACCGATCGCGCTGCTGCGCAATGAAACCGCATCGAGCGGTCATTGGATTCAACTGGAGCTGGTGGGATCGATCAGCGAACGTGATGCGATTGGAGCACGAGTCGTAGTCCGAATGGGTGATGAATCGATATCCCAATGGGTGACTGCTGGAGACGGTTACCTTAGTAGTGATGAACCTATTCTTGATCTTGGCCTTGGAAAGAATGATGCGATTAGCGAATTGCAGGTATTTTGGCCATCAGGGATGACTCAGTCGTTTGCTGTCCCCACCGTTGACCATCGCTACTTGGTCTTGGAGGGGGGTAATGAGGTGTATCTACGTTGGTGAGGCAAAACATTCTCCCAATCGAATTTATCCAGCAGACTGAGATTCGCTCACTCCAGACAGATTTCGGCTAGACTGTACTTCTTGCTTATTCTATTAACCAATACGCGGAGTTAGAGATGAAAAAAATCGGAATCACATTTACTTTGTTTGCAGTAATCATGGTTGGATCGATCGGTTGTGGATCGCGCGAGTCTACAGTGATTGAAGCCCCTACCAAAGCAGATGCACCGGAAATGGACCCCGAGGAGTATGCAAAAGCGATGAAGGAATCAATGAGTAGACAATCAGGCAACTAGCCGCAAATCCCTGCGTTTCCCTTGTCTGTTCGATTTTTTTTCGATTTTTTTGAGATATTCGCGAGAAAACTGGGTGCTGAGCACGTCGGTTTCGCGTTCTTACTGTTGGGTGCCTGTTCAAGTAGGTGAATTTTTCGTTCGCAAGTGCACAGAGTGCATTTTGCAAGCAATGTGTCTATCATCGCTTGTCAGGGTGATATAATGGAGTTGGGGTATCCGTTAAAGTTTTTTACGTATTTTCTTTCTTAGTTCATTTTCCAATTCGGAGAAATTTTTATGAACCATCGTCAAAAGGCGAGCGGATTCACATTGGTGGAATTGCTTGTTGTGATCGCCATCATTGGTATCCTCGTCGGACTGCTTCTGCCAGCAGTCCAAGCAGCTCGCGAAGCTGCACGTCGTATGAGTTGTAGCAACAACTTCAAACAAATCGGATTGGCTATCCATAACTATCACTCTGCTTTTAAGACCACTCCGATCCACGGATCGGGTACTGGTATCGGTATCAACACCGCTAACTGGTGGGAACAGGGACACGACGCGAGCAAGCAATGTTTGAGTGCTATGGTTGGGATGGCGCCTTTCTTGGAGCAGCAGGGACTTTGGGAACAAATTGCTAATCCAAACTCCCAGACTGTGGCTCCAGGTGCAACGATACCTGGGGACACAGGACTTGCTGGACAGTGGCCAGCTATGGGTCCCAGCCCACGTCAGTTCGACCGCTCGGTCGGATACGTGCCATGGTCAACAGAAATACCGACACTTCGCTGCCCAAGTGATCCTGGTGTTGGTTTGCCAGCTCTGGGTCGTACAAACTACGCAGTTTGTATGGGTGACGCTCCCAGCCCTTGGTACACAAACCACCAGATGGGTAACCTGACTCCCGGTGATGAATGGAACACTCGAGCGTCCAAGTCGGTTAACCGCGGATTCTTCCGTGCACGTCAGCAGTCCAAGTTCCGTGACGTTCTTGACGGATTGTCCAACACGATTGCGATGGGCGAGATCATCAGTGACCAAGGAGAGGGAGACATTCGGTCGGCTGTTTCTTGGGGCGGTAGTGGTGGCGGTGAACACGACGTTCACGATAACCCATCGCACTGCCTAGACGCTGGCGAAATCAATCCAGAGCGACCAAATTTTTGGTGCAATGGCGATGCCGGCTGTACCAACCCAGCGGAGTTACGACAGGACAGTCACGACTCACGTGGTGCTAACTGGGCGAACTTCCTGCCTCTAGTAACTGCGGTGTACACGGTGCTGCCACCCAACAGAGAGGCCTGCATTGGTCAGTGGGCTGACGCTCCTGGAACGTTGCCACCAGCCAGTCACCACCAAGGTGGAGCTCACGTTCTGATGGGCGACGGAGCGGTTATCTTCATGACCGACTCGGTCGAAGCAGGTTCGTCAAACGCTGGTGCGGTTCGCTTGGATCAAACTGGCACACGATCACCAGGCCAAGAGAGTCCTTATGGACTTTGGGGAGCTTTGGGAACTGCAAAGTCCAAAGAAGTCATCGAAGAGCAGTTGAACCAGTAATAGTCAGCTAGTTTT
>CAZZDZ010000067.1:0-12634 GCA_964652675.1 uncultured Pirellulaceae bacterium | reverse complement strand
AAAGTCCAAAGAAGTCATCGAAGAGCAGTTGAACCAGTAATAGTCAGCTAGTTTTCGCAAGTAAATCGATAGCCTCGTCCACTTTAAAGTGGACGAGGTTTTTTTTGGCTCTACATGTCGATTTCAACGATTTTTAGACAGGTTCCACATCGCCGCACCACTGCTGTAACAGAATTCGTCGCGCTGAACTTTTTACGTGTTTGGCTGGCAACATCGATGCAGCTCTTACTTTCGCAACGTCGTCTCAGTCGTCTTTAAAAACGCGGATCCAGTGATCGTGAAATGTAAATCCAGACCCAACGTCCTGTTTCACCGCACGCATATGACACTCGATGCATCCTTGAGACGGGGACACAGGACAGATGACATGGTCCACTGATCCCTCCAGATGACAGCTCACGCAGTTACTGACTTGTTGAGCATTGGATGTAACTTTGATGGTTGTGTGCGGATCGTGGCAGGTTGTGCACTTAAGTTGTCCTTCGGATTCCAAATAGCATTTCGATCGCATCAAACCAATGGGTTGAAAACGCGCCAAAAGATCGGGGTATTCTCTCAACTCTTTGGTCGTAATGCTTTTGGGCAGACGGTGACAGTCACCGCACAGTTGCAGCTCCGCTTCGGCATCCCAATCTTCGCGTCCAACCGAAAAGGGCGGCGGCGTTTTGCTCTGTCGTGCTTGTTTCACATGCTCGCTGGCCGGTCCGTGACATTTCTCGCAATTGACGTTTGAAACTAGATCAACAATTTCCTGATCGACGATCTTTGCCGTGGTCGTATGACAATACACGCATTTATCAAGCGGCGCTCCGTGAAGCGTATCACCAAAAAAATCAAAGCCCTCATGCGGTGATTTTTTGGCGTGACCGGGGGTAAGGTCCAATTGTCCATCAGAATACCACGTCACACGGTGTTCTACTCCGGACGTCGTTTTGTTTGGCCCTGGAACCAGCGTCAGAAATGTGACCGCGGCATGACCTGAACCGACAGCGTATTGCAATGGGAATGGTTCTTTGCCGAATTTGTGCTCAAGAGTTGTGAAAAGCTCGCCCTTGTCATTGGAGTGATATTTGTACTCTCCATAGGGTTCACCTGCGTCGTGCGACTTGCCTGCAAAGTCCTTTGGAAAATCAGTTTCACTGGCACGCGCGAAGGTAGATGCATGCCCATGCACAGCGTGCAGATCAAAGTTCTCTGCGTGGCATTCCTTGCATGCTTGGCGTCCAACAAATGTGGGCTCCCCAGGCGGCTTGGGATTTGATTTCGCGACCACCACCTCTCCGGGTACCTCTGCTGGTACCTCGTCAGGCACGTCTTGCACCTCTTCGGGCACAACTGGCGGCTTGCCGGTGCCAGCGACCGGTTGGGGCGAACGCAACACGACAAACATCGTTGCGCCCAACGCAACCAGAATCAAAACCAATATCCAAGCAATACGATGACTCAACTCACTCTCCTGGTTTTTGATTTGCCACTTTCACCGGTTCACCTTATCCTCTTTTCTTAAGATATTACATCGCAGACAAGCAATTAAAACGCATTACGCAATTAAAACGCATCACCCTGGGAGATTCCAGTTGTTTGAACATGTCGTGACCTTCGTCTATCGGCTCACAGGCGTGATCGCGATCATAGTTAGCAGTCTTATTTGCGGCGATACAATTGCTCAAAATGCGACCACCAACGACGTAAAATCACATTCTGCATCTGGCTTAAATGAGCTTCGCGAGGGCGCCCAGGTCGCAATGGATCGCGGGGATAATGACAAGGGATACAAGCTCGCTCGCAAAGCACTCCGGTTGGCGCCGCAAGACCCACAAGTCGTCTTTCTGAACGCGCTTTTGTTGGCGAAACTCAATCGTTTTCCAGAAGCGATCAAATTGCTGGATGATCACGTCAAAGTAGATCCACGAGCCGAAATACCCGTGCTTGGACAGACGGCGGACTGGATGGTTCAGTTTGGCCTTTGGTCCGACGCGGAAAGTCGATATCGCTTGATTCTTGAAAAGCTTGGAGATCAGGCGCTAGTTCATCGGAAACTTGCTGAACTGTTTGTTCGCCAGGGCCGTCGGATCGAAGCGGCCAATCATCTACGGACTTTGTGTCGACTCGGCGATGTCACCGAAGCAGAGCTTGAAGTTCTTTTGATGCTCGCGCATCCGTTTCAAACTGACGCGGCCGACGGCCCCGACCCTATTGGTGTGCTTGGGCACGCGCGTTTTGAAATCAGCAACGGCAACTGGGATGCGGCGCTCAAAAAACTGAATTCAGCGAAACAACAGTCCGATCAAGAACTCGCCTTGCTTGGACGAACTCTCGCGCACCTGCAGGACCACACCGCTCTGGAAAAATGGAGTGCGTCGATCGAAACGCCAATTGAGAATGCCGACTATTGGTTCGCGATGGGGTCGCTCCATCGGCACAACGGCCAGCACGCATCGGCAGCAGAGTGTTTTTGTCAGGCGGTTGTTCACGATCAAACCGACCAACAGGCGTACTTTTCGATCGCACAATCGCTCAAAGAAATCGATCCGCCTATCAAATCCGACACGGTGTTAGCGCGAGCCAAATTGATCAAGAAAACACAATCGCTGAGATCAGAAATGATCAAAAATCCAAAGCGTGACCTTCAAAAAATAACGATGTTGATTGACTCGCTCGTTCAACTGCGTCGACCACTCGAAGCACTATCCTGGCGCGGAGTACGCCTCGCCTATCAAAGAGCGAACACATCGCTAACTGATACCGAAGCGAAGAAACTTTTTGCCGCGATCATGAAAGATCGCGCCACTTGCTTAAAGGCAAATGAAGTCGACGCATCCAAAGAGTTCATTTTGTGCGACCTGAATTTAGATTTGTTCAAAACTGAAAAGCAAAAAGCTGGAAAATCTGAAACACAGTGATGATAACTAGGTGTGGCCGTCTTTCGCCGAACGTAGTTTTCCGTACATTCCACACCCGCAAAGAACTACCAACGCCAACATGGCTGATCCCTTTCACAGAACACGACCAAGCACACACAGGGCCTTATGGCGGATCGCTGTCTATCAAGTTGCACTTGTATTGATTGGCATCGCTGCAATGGGTTGCGGGGACAAGACTTCTCAAACGCTGCGACCAGAGCCCAGCAATCCAGATCAAGTCGATTCGCCACCAACGCAAAACGAAGACAACGCTGGTAGTAAAGAAAACACAGACAACACGGATACTGCTGCCGGTCAGCGTGACCGACAGACTGTCATTGCCAACGCAAAGCGTCTCGCTGACGAACAAAAATTCGCGGCGGCGGCAACGGAACTAAGGGAACTGCTGGTTACCGACCCTAACGATTTTGAAGTCCTGTTTCGGCTTGCTGCGATGGAGGCTGGCTCAGGCAATCTGCCGCAAGCGATCTTGCTGCTCGATGGGATACCCGAAGATCACGCTGATGCTGGATTGCCAGCGTTGGGGCAATCGGCCGATTGGTGTTTTCAGTTGGGTCGATTTGAAGATGCCCAGCAGCGATACCGAAAAATTGTTGCACGAGTTCCCCAAGCAGCGCGGGCTCTGCGACAGCTCGCTTTTATCCTCAATCGCCAGGGCCGCCGTCACGAAGCTGCTCAGTTTATTCGTCGCTTGTGTGAACAGGGCAACGTCCGCCAAGACGAACTTCATTCATTGGTCGCGCTCAACGACGCGATGTACGACAAGCCCGATAGCGCCAATCCAACCGCCCAACGTATCAACAATGAAAACAAGTATTGGCCAATCGGGGTCTCCGGCCAAGCGAGGAAGCAGTTCAGTGATCATAAATTTGATGAAGCAGTCACTTTGTTGCATCAGCCAATAGCCGATGGAAAAATGCCACCTAGCGTGGTTGCCTTCTACGGGCTCGCGGCAGCCGAAGCCCAAGACGATGCCAAATTTTTGTGGTGGCTAAATCAAACAAATGATCAGACTCGCGAGTTTGCGGAATACTGGTCTGCCGTCGGCGTGTATTCGCTGAATCAACAACGATTCAAAGAAGCCGTTCGGTCATTCGCCGAAGCCGTCAAACGTGATCCAACTGATCTGAGAAGCATGGGGCGTTTGCGGCAAGCGTTGATCGTATTGGAGGACGAATCGATGGCACAAAAAATTGCCGATCGTTGGACCAAAGTACGTGATAGTGTTCGCGCTAATAATCGTGTCGCTCAGAAGAACCCTCCCAGCTCCGAAGCGATTTCGGAACTCGTGTCGCTGCTGAATGAATTGAATCGCCCGCTGGAAGCGCTGCTGTGGCAGGCGCTGGAGAACCACTATCGCGGCGCTCCCCCGGCGACACGAACCGCATTGAACCAAAAAATGAAACAACTAGTGGCGTCCGGCAACGTGTTTTCAAGCGAAACCCAGCGGTTGTGTGGATTGGAGATAAGCCGTTACCCCATTCCAAATATTGAAACTGACCCCGCGTCGGCTGGCGATCAGTCTCCCAACGCGATTGCCGTGAAAAACGCAAATCCAACACCTGCAAAATTACAGAATGTCGCTGACAAAATCAACTTAAACCATACCTACCATGTCGCGTCCAAACCTGTGGCGCATACATTTTCGGTTTACCAAATGCTGGGAGGCGGAGTCGCTGTTTTGGATTTTGATCTTGATGGCGGCAGTGATCTGTATTTCGCTCAAGGTGGCTCGGATCCACCGGCTTTCCAAGGAAAAGAAAGTAACCAACTGTTTCGCAATTCTGATTCTACGATGGTGGATGTGACGGAGAACTCTCTGACAAGCGAAACTCAATATTCGATTGGGGTCACGGCTGGAGATTGGAACCAAGACGGATTCCCCGACATCGCCGTGACGAACATCGGCGTTGATGTTCTGCTGATCAACAACGGAGACGGCACGTTCCGACGTAGAACCATTGCTACGGTTGTCGACAAAACTCGCGTTCCCTCATCAATCGCGATGGCGGACTTGACCGGCAATGGTCTGCCGGAGATCTATGTGGCCAGCTATGTCGACGATGTCCGAATGACAACAAAACCGCCCACCGACGAATCGGGGCGACCCCGACAGCCAATTTTGCCCAGCGTGTTTCAAACTAGCGCAGATTGGGTGATCGACAACGACGGTGCGGGCGGCTTTCAATCCAGGCGACTGACCTCCAATCGCTCCCAAGACAGCACTTCGCTGGGAGTGGTCATCACAAACTTTGACGACAAACCAGGAAACGAGATCTTTGTCGCAAACGACATGAACCCCAACCAGTTCTGGGTTCAAACCACTGCAAAAAACAGATCCGACGCGGCGCTCTTGCGCGGATGTGGATTCAGTTACACCGGAGCTGCAACAGCATCAATGGGTGTCGCGGCGAGCGATTTTGAGAACAACGGAACACTAGACCTGCACATCACGAATTACCAAGACGAAAGCGTCAGTTTGTATCTTGGCCGAGACAACGTTTTTCGAGATCGCAACATCCAATTCAAACTTGCCAAACCGAGTGCTTCTGTGCTTGGATTTGGCACACAAGCGATCGACTATGACAATGACGGACGACGAGATTTGGCCGTTACAAATGGCCATATTGATGATGCCGTTGAAAACACGGCGCCATTGCGACAACCACCGCAGCTATTTTGCAACTTGGGCGAAGAGTTCCACTTGGCAGATGTCACCGACCAATCTGGTTATTGGAATTCGACGCATGTTGGTCGTGGGCTTGCGACACTGGACTTTGATCGTGACGGAATGACCGACATATTGATCACTCACATCGGGCAGCCATCAGTACTGTTAGTTAATCAAACCGCAACAAAAAATCACTGGTTGCAAATTCGTTTGGTGGGCACGACAAACGAACGTGACGGCGTCGGAGCAAGAGTTCGCATTCGCACAGGTGAACGAGAATTCACGGACTGGGTAATCGCGGGCAATGGATATCTATGCCGCAACGAAAACATCGTGACTTTTGGGCTGGGACAATCCGCCAACGTCGATCAAATTTTGATCGACTGGCCCAATGGTAACCAGCAAATCATCCAAGCGACTCCCGCGGATCGCAGGTTGCTGATCGTCGAAGGCGATTCGGAGCCCTACGTTCTGTTTGAATAAGCCCCGTTCGTTCACGGATTCAACTTTGTCGCCTTGGTATCACTGGGGATCTGGAAATGGAGGCGCGTTGTAGACTTTGCGCAGTCGCTTGAACTCGGCGGCCAGCTCTTCTCGCTTTTGCTGATAGCTGGGATCGTCGTGTACGCTTTTCATTTCATCCGGGTCTTTTTCCAGATCAAACAAATTCCATTCGTTGGTCGTTGGAAAGAACATCAACTTGTGCGACTGCGTGCGAACTCCAAAGTGCTGGGGAACGGCGTGTTCACCCAGTTCGTAGTAGGCGTAATACAATGAACTGCGCCAACTGGCAGCGTTGCCTTTGAAAAGCGGCGTCAGCGATCTTCCTTGAACTTCTTCTGGAACGTCCAAGCCGGCGATGTCCAAAAATGTCGGCGCGTAGTCGATGTTTTGAATCAGTTGATTGGATTGGGAACCGGGCGTGATGACTCCTGGCCAACGTGCGAGAAATGGCATGCGAAAGGATTCTTCGAACATCCAACGTTTGTCGTACCAGCCATGCTCGCCTAAAAAGAATCCTTGATCGGATGAATAGATCACGATCGTGTTTTTTGCCAGATCGTTGTCGTCAAGGTATTTCAGCATGCGGCCAACGCTTTCGTCCACCGCTTTCACCGTGCTCAGATAGTTCCGCAAGTAACGTCGGTACTTCCAACGGACCAGATCTTTGTCTTTTATTTTTCCTGCGGCGTAGTCTTTCAAGAACGCTTGATTGTGCGGCCCGAAGTGTTTGTCCCAAGCTTGTTTTTGAGCCTCGTTCATGCGGTTGTATTCAGGAGTACCGTATCGATCCGGCTTGGGTAGTTTTACATCGCCGCGTTCGTCTTTTCGAACTTTGGCATCGTAGGCCCAGTCAAAGTGTCGATCGATTTCCATTTCGTTGTCAGCCAACGTGCGACTGCGATTGGTGTAGTCATCGAACAAACTGTCGGGCTCTGGGATTTCGACATCATCAAACGCACCAAGATGCCGAATGGCCGGAGCGAACGTGCGGTGGGGCGCCTTGTGTTGGCACATTAAAAAGAATGGTTTGGATTGGTCGCGCCTGTCCAGCCAAGCGACTGCTTTGTCGGTCGTCAGGTCGGTTGCGTAACCGGTGAATTGTTTTTTTGATCCGTCTTGTTGGATGAACACCGGGTTGTAGTAGCTGCCTTGGCCGGGAAAGACTTCCCAGTAGTCGAAACCAACTGGGTTAGATTTCAGGTGCCACTTTCCGATCACGGCCGTGTTGTAGCCGCCTTTTTGAAGCGTCTTGGCAACCGTCCACTGACCGGCATCAAACTGGTTTCCGTTTCGCATGAATCCGTTGACGTGGCTGTGCTTGCCGGTCAGGATCGTCGCGCGTGATGGACCGCAAATCGAATTGGCGCAGAACGAATTTTTAAACACCGCGCCTTCGCCAGCAATCCTGTCAATGTTTGGCGTGGGGGCAACCTTGGCTAACGGGCCGCCGTAAGCCGAGATCGACTTGATCGCGTGGTCATCGGAAAACAAAAACAAAATATTGGGCCGATCGGCCGCGACCAGCCGGCTTCCAAGTCCCAGCGCCAACAGCAGGCAAAAGATTGTACGTGAACGATTTATCATGGTTGTTAGCTCGATGAAAATTGAAAGGCGTTGGAACGCGATGGGACGCAGGACATCGTAGCAGCGATGTTCTGTTTATCCAGTTTGATGTTTCCCCAATCCAACTAGCGTTGGCATTGTGAGCAAAAATAAAGTTTTCGCCCAGCCATCTCGCTGACCTGAATCGGTGAATCACAACGTGGGCATTGTTGTTTGGAGTAGACTCGGAATCGATCGCCGCCGTCGACTTTGGCAAGTGGCATGCCGGCTTCTTTGGCGGTCACGGTGATGATTCGACCGTACTTCAAACCAGTTTTCATCATTTTGGTAATCGATTTCCAAAGCCGGCTGAACGATTCGGCGCTTAAGTCGCATCCACGAGTAGCAGGATCCATTTCAACATCGAACAACATTTCGGCGCGAAAGATGTTTCCGACACCTGCGATGACGCTCTGATCCAAGAGCAATGCGCCGATCGGTTTCTTGCTTTGCTTTACAACTTTCCATACATCGACTTTGCGACCGCCCGACAACGGATCCGGTCCAAGCTTGGCGAGCACTTGTTGTTGCAATTGCGAATCGATCACGCGACAAGTCGTTGGCCCGTTAAGATCAATCGCAGCGCGGACACCAACCATTCGCACTCGAACCTGACCGACTGGTGGCGGTGGCGGTGACTCGTGCTGACGAAACTTGCCATAGCGTCCCAGATGAATATGAATCATTTGGGCGCCATCGAAATGATAAAACAGATGTTTGCCGATCGCGGTTACTTCGTCCAAAATCCTACCGGACACCCTTCGTGCATCGCCGCGAAAACGCCCTTGGGGACTAGTGACTTTCAACGGTTGGCCAGCCAACAATGACGTGTGCTCGCGGGCAATGAAATGTGTCTTGTGGCCTTCGGGCATGACGTCGTCGAAAAAAGAAGTTTGATGGAAGCGTTTGCAAAGAACGCGCCGTAAGGCGAAGATGCATGCTTGTACAAACCTGAGATTATTCTATCCGCCGAAGAGCAAAGTAGACGATGCCTTTAAAACACAACCAGCGGCTTGGTTTCACATTGGTGGAACTTTTGGTGGTGATCGCCATCATTGGAATCCTGGTGGGTTTGCTTTTGCCAGCCGTTCAAGCTGCTCGCGAAGCTGCCCGTCGGATGAGTTGCAGCAATAACTTTAAGCAAATCGGATTGGCAATCCAGAACTACCATTCTGCCTACAAGCGATTGCCAGTGCATAGCGGCGGAACGTGGGTCAACGGCGCCACGACGGCGAACCACAACGCTTTGCGTTTGTCAATTTTCGTTGGACTGACACCATTCTTAGAACAACAAGCGCTGTGGGAGCAAATTAGCAATCCCAATCAATCGCGTGTTGATAATGGGATTCAAAATCCGCCGTTTCCTGCGATGGGCGCCGCACCATGGCATACGCTTTACGTTCCATGGTCCACCGAGATCCCAACGTTGCGCTGCCCAAGTGATCCTGGGACCAGCGCTCCAGCACTTGGTCGGACAAACTACGCGGCTTGCCTTGGTGACTCGGTTGATTTTATGAACTTCGGTCCCGTGCAAACTATCGAGGACGTCATAGTCGTACCGACCCCTGCCTGGGTAGCTCAGCGCGCTCAGGCTGCTTGCCGCGGAGCGTTTGTATCGAGGAAATTTCATCAGCGATTCAGGGATATCCTGGACGGCTTGTCCAACACAATGTTTGCAGGTGAAATTGCAACCGACCTGGGTGACAGAGATATACGGACGATGGGAGCAAGAGACCTGGGTCTTGAAGAGATGCGTAGCGAACCAGATGCTTGCCAACACGATGGTTTTATCAGTCCAGAACGTCCGCAGTTTTGGTCCAACGGTTCGGATGGCGGAAATGAACCATTGTTGGGAACGGAAAATCAAGGTCGTGGTTTTCGTTGGGCGGATGCAGGAACATCGTTCAGCGTCGTGAATAATATTCTGCCACCCAACCGCGAACTTTGTATGACCAGCGGAGCTGCTGGTCCCGGTACAGCGTCAACAAGTAGTCGCCACCAGGGCGGCAGCCATATCCTGATGGGTGACGGAGCCGTTATTTTCATAACTGATTCGGTCGAAGCAGGTGACATCCACGCTGGCAACGTCTGGTTGGAAGGAACCGGCCCCGCGACGCCAGGATCGAGAAGCCCCTATGGTCTTTGGGGCGCGCTATCGACTGCCAGAGGTCGTGAGACGATCAAAGAGCAACTGAATCAGTAGCCGGTTCGAAACGGAAAACTTCAAGATCCGCTGGTGGTTTCATCAGCGGATTTTTTTTGAATCGGCGCGACTCGATCGACCCGGACGCCGCAACGTTCTTCGACAATCTGTAAATGATGTGCCAAGTGGCCAGCGGCAACCCACGCGATCGCGCGCATGGAAATCGGTTGACCATCGATCGTTCCAACGCGATCCCAGGCTGCAGGGACGACGCGTCGAAGCAGCATCACGTTTGCTTGTCGCAGAGAACCCAATTCGGTCACGATGTGGACAAAGTTTCCCAATCCGAACCTGCGATCTGCGTACGCATTTTCGTCCCACTGGGGTAAGTCCGTTTCGTCGGCCGCCGCGATCCGCAGCATGCGATAACCAAACACACGTTCTGCATTGGCACAGTGTTCAAAGACTTGGCGAATCGACCACGTATAGGGAGCGTGAATCGTGTCTATCTGCAGCGTACTAAGACTGCTGCCGAGTTCGCACAACCAATACATCTGGTCTGCGAAGACGCTGATGGCGCAATCTCCATCGACCAGATCGACCAGTTTCTGCTGGTAATCGGACAAACCTTCGTCGGCGGTGGGCTTCGAGCTGGAAAGTCGTTTCATAGCGGAATGTTAGCAAGAAATGCTCTTCTGCGGCAGAAGCCGTCGCTTTCAACGGACAACTTCGATACACATCCAATCTCGATACACATCGAAACAGTCAGAATGTATCTTTCTGCCGAGCGTTCGTTCATGATTTACAAATGAATGCGCCATCTTTTGGGGCAGAATTTTCTCTTCAGGATTTCTCCGATGTTCTGCGGTCTATCGTGGCAGCGACCAAGTTGTTCTTCTCGTGTCGTTGCAGTTTTTTTGTGTGCGACCACTGTTTCCCTGGTTGCATCACCAGCCACCAGTGATGCGCAAGGCTTGACGGTCAACGATATTTTTCCCGTCGATCGCCTCGTCGATGTTCAAATCACGGTCGACGAAGATGACTGGAGTCTGATCTGCAACCAAAAACGCAACATGTTCCGCGCTCTTTCGGCGGGGCGTAAGAACGGTCCCCTATCAAGTCCCTATACCTACGTCAGCGCAAAAGTCGTGATCGATGGTGTCGATATGGGCCAAGTTGGTATCCGCAAGAAAGGTTTCTTGGGTTCCCAAAGCGATTCCCGGCCATCGCTAAAGGTCAAGCTGAATTATCTGGATGAAGACGCAGAGATAGACGGATTCAAAACGCTCACTCTGAACAACAATCAGCAAGATTTTGCTCAGGTCAGCCAATTTCTTGGTTACCGTATTTTTAATTCAGTGGGCTCTCCAGCGCCGCGCTGTGCGCTCGCAAAGGTCACCTTGAATGGCGAAAACCTTGGTGTCTATTCGCATGTCGAGTCTGGGAAAAAGCCACTGGTCAAACGTGGTTTCGGTTCATCGGAAGGAACGTTGTACGAAGGCACCGTCGTTGACTTCTTTTCTGGTTGGGACCGATCGTTCGAGCGGAAGTTTGGTGATGAAGACGCTGGATTGGAGAAAATTAACCAACTGATCAAAGTGCTGGAATCTCCGTTTGGGCCAACACTTGTCAGTACCGATGGTGATGTGCGGGCATTCGTTCCTACCGACGATCGTCTGGGCAAGCGATGGACTCAAACCGACTTTGATGATTCAACTTGGCTCCGTGGAAAAGGCTCTCCTGGTTATGACACACGCGGTACTTACAAAGAACAGATTGGATGGGACTTGAAAGACAAGTTGTTCAAAAAACAAGCGTCGATGTATTTGCGAGTCCCGTTTGAAATCGACCGTAAAGAGGACATCGCCCAAACGTCAATCACTTTGCGAATTAAGTACGACGATGGATTCGTTGCTTATCTAAATGGTCACGAAATCGCGTCCAAGAATGCTCCCAAGGAGCCAACTTGGGATTCCAAAGCCAAAGGGTTGCACGGTGGACCCGACGCACCTTATGAAGAATTTGACTTGTCCGATCACGTTGATTCCTTGTTAGACGGCAAGAACGTGCTGGCGATTCATGGCATGAACATCGACACGACCAGTAGCGACATGATGATTGACGCCCAGATTCGCAGCGGCGATCCGAACTTCGAGCAAGCTGTTGGCGAAATCGTAGACCTCGATTTGTTTTACAAATACTGGGCGGTCGAGGGTTTGTTGGGTTTTTGGGACGGCTACTCAGGTAACCGCAACAATTTTTTCGTGTACCTCAATCCCAAAACGGACAAGCTGTGTTTCATGCCTTGGGGAGCCGATTGCATGTTTCAAAAACACAGCAAGATCAAAAAAGACCACAACGACCCGGTGTCGGTCAAAACAGGTGGGCGTCTGGCGCATGTGCTGTATCAGCTACCAAGTTCTCGCGCCCGGTATGCGCAAACGATGCGCGACATCTTGGACGATCACTGGGACGAAGAAGAATTGTTGGCCGAGGTGGATCGGATCGAAGAAATGGTCAAGCCGCACTTGGCTGACAAGCAACTTGATGGATTCAAAGTCAACGCGATCCGGTATTTTATCCGCCGACGGCGTGGCGCGATCATGTCCGAAATGAAGGACAAGATGCCACTGTTCAACGAACCTCCCAAACCGCCGCCGGTATTGCCGTACTGGAGCAAGAAGTAGTGGTAGGTCGCTGTTCACTCGTTAAAGCGATCGCAGCATGTCAACCAGGTGATAGATCGATTCTTGGTCGATCGTATGCGGTCCGTCGAATGAGTGAAACTGA
>CAZZDZ010000066.1:0-21420 GCA_964652675.1 uncultured Pirellulaceae bacterium | reverse complement strand
CAGAACACTGAACTCGCTGGACGAGTTCCAGCAGTACGGGCAGCGTTGGAACGAATTATGGGATTCCTCGCAGGCTTACGAGCCAACATCGCGATGGGAAACAACCGCTCTCTGGGTTCGCAGTTTTGAAAACGCGTCCGATTTTCGCGCCGTCGTCGTTGAAGACACTCATGGCCGTGCCGTCGCGGCACTGGCGTTCATGCGAAAATCAAAGTTCGGCTTCCCGACATTGACGCTGCCCACCAACGAATGGGCCAAGAGTGGCGAGCTAATGATCGCCAATGATGTTGATCCTCAAACGGTCATCCCGTTGCTGGTCAAGCAACTCAAAACCGAAGGAGAAGTGCTCGATTTTGATCGCATCCAGTTCGAGAAACCGCATTGGCGAGCATTCGCAAAATATTTGACCGGCGGCGGGCGAATCCAGGAAGTGTCACGAGTTCATCGGGTTGGCTTGATCGAAATCGGTCCTGATTGGGACGGTTATTTCCAACGTCTTTCCCGCAACCACCGAAGTGCCGTTCGACGTTCCGAGAAAAAGGCGGTCAATCAAGGTGACTTGCAGTTGGTGCGTCGCTGGAATCCGTCGATCGACGAAACAACCGAGTGGATGAGTGAATCGTTTCGCATTGAGCATCAAGGTTGGAAAGGCACCAACGGCACCTCTATCGAGGCTGCCGGACTGAACGACTACTTTTTGAACGAGGCGATCAACGCGAGAAATTGTGGGATGCTGGATTTGTGGTCTCTGCAATTGGATGGTCAAACGATTGCCTACGAATATTGCCATCACTCCAAAGGCCACTGCCTGTCATACAAGATTGGATACGACGAGAACTTCAAGTCGTTAGGGCCTGGCCGACTACTGCGCAAAATGCAGCTTGAGCACATGACCAATCGCGTTGATCAAGACACGCGGCCAGCCACAATATCGTTAGATACGATGGGGCTGCTGTGTAAAACGAAAGCCAAATGGACAACCGGCGAGTACCGCATTGGTCGGCTGGTTTCGTCTCTATCATTCTCGGCCAAGTTGATGGTATAAAGCAGGAATTTGCTTCGCCAAATCAAACACAGCCTTCAGCCGCAACTCTCGGATCAGTCGGCGACTGCCAGCACAATGTTAACTCACGGCGGCGCCTAACTGGATGTCGCCAGTTTGAATTATAAACGCAGCTTTTTGCAGTGCTTTCTGATCGTACTCGTACTCAGGCGTCTCGCCGGTACTCGTACTCGTACTCGATGCCACGGTCACACGAACGAGTACGACACGCTACTGCCGCCACCCAGTCATCGCGTCGGTGATGCTGCCGCTTTTGAGACGGAACATCAAATCAGACGATGGATGGCAATTTCCTTCAAGACGTCCGCTTTCATCGCCCAGATCACAGGCAACGTGGCACCGAATGCTCAAAGCTTTAACGCACGTTGTCGATAGTGTTCATCGATTCGATTCGCGATGCGATCGACGTCCGCATCGCTCATGAAGACAGGGCCGCCGAGCGCCGCGGCGCCCACAAAGATTTCGGCGGACTTGTGAGCCATTAGCGTTGCAGCCTTGACGGCCCCCGGTGTTTTACCGAGCGCGATGATGCCGTGATTGGCCAACAGAATGATTCGTGGCGGCTTGCCAAACTTGTCCATGAATGCCACCGTTTTTTCGCGGATCACCTTCGACAACATCAGTCCCGGGTCGGTATATGGCACGAATACCGACTGTGCTCCACAGCAAACAATCTCGTCAGGGAAAAGCTTCTTTGCGGCGAACGTTTCAGCCATCGGCGAACAAAGAATTTGATTGGCCGCGATGCTGTGGGTATGCCCAATGAATTGCACATCCGGCAGTGTCAGCAAATAGGCGTGAAACAGCGTTTCGACCGATGGCTTTTTGGCGGACGAATCGACGCGACAAGCCAGCAAGTGGTCTTCGATGGCCTGGTCACTCAGGTCGTCGTTTTCCAGCATTGGCAACAACTTGTCGAATTGGCAGGCAACAACATCGTCTTGGCCAAGGGTTTCCAGGCAACTTCCGCTGGCTTTGACCATGAAAGTGTTGTCGTCCATTTTGGCCGATGTGTTGCCTTCGCCAAGGATCGCGAGCTTGCGATCCTCTTTACCAAGAAAGTGCGAAAGCGAAATCAGTTCGTCTTTGATTGTGTCTTGTGTCATTATTTTCTCGAAGTTTATCCGTAAAGCGGGCCAAAGTTCTGGCAAGCTCGAAAGTCTGCCGACTCTAGTCCGTCGGTTCCAAATGCATTCCAGGTACTCGGTCGGAACACACGAGCTTCGGCAACGTTGTGCATGTAAACCGGAATTCGTAATATCGAAGCGAGTGTGATGAACAGGTGCCCCACGTGACCTGCCGTCATCACACAGTGGTTCGCACCCCAATGATTCATCACTTCGTAGGTCGATGTGAATGCGCCTCGATCCGTTAGCGACGGAGCAAACCAGGTGGTCGGCCACGTTGGGTTGGTTCTTTGGTCCAGCACGTCATGAACGTTCTCAGGCAATTCGACCGTGTGACCTTCGGCGATTTGCAAAGCGGGACCTAGCCCCGCGACCAGGTTGATACGAGTCATTGTCGCTGGCATTCCGCCACGCGTGCAATATCGCGTGCTCATTCCGCCAGCTGGAAAGTACTCCGTGATCGAAGGGTGCCACGTGGTGGCTTTCAAGCACTTTTGGACTTCGTCGTCTGTGATTTCCCAGAACGGTTTCATTGTCGGCACGCCGTCGGCGCCAGTTTGCTGTCCAGTGCCATCAAGCGTCGCAGGACCGGAATTGATCAGATGCAACAAACCGTCCGACGCGTGGCCTTCAAGCTGGTAACCGCCACAGGCCGATGCAACCGCGTCGGGACTCCAATAGGTTCGCAAGTCCGCAAAGACTTGAGCGGTGTTGGTTAGCAGGTGCCCAAACAGCATTGTCGCTGCGTTCAGCCCGTCGTTCTCCGTTGCGACAATGTAAGGTGCCCGTTTTCCATTCCAATCGAAAGACGTGTTCAGAATCGCTTCCATGAAGTCGCCGTTTGGAAAGTGATCCGTCCATTGTCGTTGTCCTTGAAAACCCGATGCGATCGCTTGATGGCCTTGAGCCTGTTCTTGCAAACCCATCTCGCCAAGCCTTGGATTGCCGACCATCAAGTCACGAGCAATCAGAGCCATCTTCACGCTGTCGGACCATTCGCTATCGAGTTGCTCGCGCGATCGTTTCGTTTCTTCGCTGTTATAATCGTCGCCTTCGGGGCAATTCTCTTTGACCCAGGCCATCGCCTTATCGTATTCGGCTTGGTCGAATTGATCTTTGTTCATCCGTCCAATGAACTCGGTCATGTCGATATCTTCGACACGCATTCCAAGCCACTTTTCCCAGAAACTGTATTCGACCATTGAACCGGCGATGCCCATCGATGTTCCGCCCATGGATAGATAGGCTTTGCCTTGCATGAGCGCGACCGCCATTCCACAGCGCGCGAAATCAAGAATCTTCGTTTGTACGTCAGCAGGCATGTTCGCATCGCCAGCTTCCTGTACATCACGGCCGTAAATGCCGAACGCCGGAACGCCCTTTTGTGTGTGACCGGCTAGCACGGCAGCAAGATAGACTGCGCCAGGCCGCTCGGTTCCGTTAAACCCGAACACGGCTTTGGGACGCAGCGGATGCATATCCATCGTTTCGCTTCCGTAACACCAGCACGGAGTCACGGTCAATGAAACTCCCACATTCTCGCGACGAAACTGGTCTTCACACGCCGCGGCTTCGGCAACACCGCCGATACAAGTGTCCGCGATCACGCACTCGACTGCCTGGCCAGTAGGATAGTTCAGATTGCTGGAGATCAATTCGGCGACCCGCTTCGCCAAATTCATTGTTTGATCTTCAAGTGATTCGCGAACACCACCGAGCCTACCATCGATCGTGGGCCGAATTCCAATCTTAGGAAGATCACCCTGGAAGACGGTTGGGGATTCTTGAAAGGAAGTCATAGAACTTTTCCTGTAGTAAAACTGAATTCAATAAACGGAACGATGATCCCAGATTCGTAAAAGACTGTGCCGATCACCGAAGCTGCCTGTATCGCCATCGTGGCATACCCGCCACAGAAAGCCCATTGGATGCTTTTAACTTGAGGGGTTTAAGATAGACTGACAACCATCGGCAATGCATTTGCGACCAGCGGAATCAAGGATATACACCTAAACCCCTTGGTGCGATAACGAATTGCGTCACCCTGGTAACGGTTTGCGTCATCTCGATGGGGCCTGAAATGAAACAGAAAACACGTCCTCGAGTAGCGTTGCTTGTCGAAGCATCTCGGGAGTATGGGCGCGAACTGTTAAGCGGTGTTGCACTGTTCAGTCGGACTCGAGCCAACTGGTCACTTCTCCATCAGGAAATGACACTCGACTCGGGCATGCCCGATTGGTTGCTCAGCGCGCGAGTGAGCGGAGTCATCGCGAGAGTGGACTCCAGCATGATATCGCCGCTTGGCAAGACTCGTCTACCGATTGTCGATGTTCGTTGCGAGAAAGCGTATCCCGGCATTCCCCAGGTTGAAACAGACAATCAACGTGTTGCCGAGTTTGCGTTCAAACATCTATGGGAACGCGGCTTCCGCCGATTTGCCTACAGTGGCTTTCAGTTCGCTACTTACTCTGAAGCTAGGCTTCGTCACTTTCGCGAACTTGTGTCGGCAGCCGGCTGTCCTCTCTCGGTGTATCAATCCGAGGGCAGACCGAACATGCCGTTAACGAGAATCGAGCAATCGGGGATGTTTGATGTTGCGGGCATCACACAGTGGATTGCTTCCCTCGAGCGTCCAACGGGGATCTTTGTTTGCAATGACATACGCGGACAACAGATTTTGAACGTGTGCCAAGTCATGGGGATAGCAGTGCCCGATGACATTGCCGTCATTGGCGTCGATGATGACCACACCATTTGTCAACTGTGTGATCCGCCACTTTCGAGTGTACGCCCAGACGCGAAGCAAGTCGGATATCGGGCTGCTGAAATTCTTCATTCCATGATGGCGGGAACCTCCCCCGACAACACTGTCGAATACATTTCGCCAACCCGAGTGATTGAACGCGCCTCAACAAAAGTGGTAGCGGTCAAAGACCGAGAGCTTGCCCGCGTCTGCCGATTTATTCGGCAGCATGCTACCGATGGGATCAATGTCGCTGATGTCACCGAGTTTTCGAGCTTGTCGCGTCGTCAACTCGAACGTCGATTTCGCGACCAACTCGGGCAAACGCCTCACGAGTTGATCACGATGACTCAGCTTGACCGAGCCAAGCAGTTGTTGCGTGAATCCGAAATGACCTTAGATCAAATTGCTCCGATCGCAGGCTACAGCCACAAAGAGCGCCTCAGCGCCGTTTTCAAGCGAGAAACAGGCCAAACTCCCGGCGAATATCGCCGTCGGAAAAGACCCGCTACTCAAGGACACCTATTAAATCGATCAGGCACTCACTAGCACTCAATTGAAATGAGCGCGAACTGATCCGCGCACTCTTAAACCAGCGACCTCGCCTGCTTGTGAAGCGAAAGACGCCAAAACGGTATCTCAGTCAAGGCTGGAGACGACAACGTAGTACGCACCCAATTCGCCTTCGCTAATCTCGAAGTACGGCGCCAGTTCGTGAGATCCTTGATTCATCTCGATCTCAAACGTCACTTCTTGAGCGTCCTCGTCGACCGGCTTTCGATCGAGATCCTTGCCGTCGATACGCAGTACGCCGTGGGTCGCGCCAATCGTTTTGCCTGGGACGGTACGGAACGCTTTTGTAGGGCCCGGCACTCCATCACCAGCGGGTAACGCTTCGTTGATCGCGGCCGAAGATTCCACCGGCCAGCGTCTGAGCGAAACTCGGTAACGCCCGTTCTTTAGAACTTTCACGGCCCAATGACCGTTGTGCTTCAGTTTCTCGCCCTTGCTTTCTTCAAGCTTCGCGGCTCGGATCGAACCTTGGTGCCACGGCGGGTAGACTTTTTGAATCCAGTCATGAGCTGTCAAGCTAACCACTGGATGCTCAGCGTGTCCCAAATAGATCTCAGTCGTTTGTGAAAACGTTGGCTTCAACTCATCCCACCATTGATCGTAAAACGCTTGCATCTCGGCAACGATTTCAGGATGCTTGTCAGCGATGTTGTTTTTTTGGCCGGGGTCTGCTGCAACATCGAACAACTGCGTGCGATTGACCAGCCGATGCTTGCGTGACATGACCGATGAACCTCGCCACTTGATCGGGTCACGCACACGTTGTGAATCGCTAATTACGAATCGTTTAGGCCAATCAACGTTCTTGGACGGATCAAGCAGATCGGCGATCGATACACCGTCAAACTTCACATGGTCTGGTTTCGTGACACCCGTCAGTTCAAGCAGAGTTGGCACGACATCGACAGCGTGTGTCAATTGATTCACGTCGTGTTGCTTCGTTAGCCCACCAGCAGGCCAATGAATAAAGAATGGAACACGATGACCGCCTTCGTACGGACTCCCCTTCTTGCCTCGCATTCCCGCGTTGAAAACTTTCGCTCCGCCAGCCGTTCCATTGTCGGTGGTGAAAACGAAGATTGTATTTTCGGTAATTCCCAGATCATCAATCAGTTGCCGGGTCTTTCCAACATTGTCATCGATGTTGGTGATCATGCCCAAGAAAGCCGCAGTGCCTTCGCCCTGATCTTTGTACATGTCGGAGTATTTCGTCGGACAGTGCAGTGGCGAGTGTGGTGCGTTCGTTGCGATGTAGGCAAAAAATGGTTTCTGCGCTTTCGCGTTCTTGCTGATAAACGCCTTGGCTTGGTCAAAGAATACGTCGGTGCAAAAACCAGTCGCCGAAACAATCTGGCCGTTGTGGAAATAGGAGCCGTCAAAGTACGCGTTGTCCCAAACATCGGGTGTCTGGCCGACGCCGCCACCGCCATGCCGGTAGACTTCTGTAAAACCTCGGTCCTCGGGGCGATAAGGATAATTGTCGCCGAGGTGCCATTTGCCAAACATACCGGTCTCGTAACCAGCGTCGGCGAACATTTGCCCCACGGTGACTTCGTTTTCGCGAAGCATTGACCGACCCATGATCGTGTGCCAGACGCCAGTTCGGTTCGTCCAATGCCCGGTCAAAATCGAACATCGCGTCGGAGAGCAAGTGGGAGCCACATGGTAGTCACTCAACCCCGAGCTTTCGGTTGCAAGTTTGTCGATGTTCGGTGTCTTAACGACAGGATTTCCTGTGCAGCCAAGATCCCCGTAGCCCTGGTCGTCAGAGATCACAAATACAACATTCGGAGACGCTGCGGTAACGGACCCGGCGAACAATACGCCAACAAGTACAAAGTAGGCGAAACGTTTTGCATTCATGAAATGTGATGGTTTGTTAAGGGGCATGGTTGCTTTGAGTTAAGAGCCTATCCGAATACCGCTACTTCAGAGTCAGGTATTTTCGTTGAATCCAGGTTTCTGGAGTGAACCTAGAAGTTGAGTACACGGATAGTCGTTTGTTGCTGTGGTGTCCCATAGCTTACTTTGAAATCCGCGGTGCGCTGAGCCAGTCTTTTAGCTCGGCGGTCAGAGACGCCACCAAGTCTGGGTGATTGTCGATCACGTTTTGAAGTTCGTTCGGATCGGACTCCACATCAAACAACTCGACAGGTTTTCCTTTAAGAGCGAGTAGTTTCCACTTGCCCTGCTTCGCGACTTCTGTCGCATACGGTTCCGGCTTCGGATAGTGTCGCTGCATGTGCTTGTATAGGTTCAGTTGCCAGAACACCGTACCGCGATCGGTGTCGCTCGGCGGACTTCCACCTTTTAAATGAGGCAGCAGACTCAACCCATCGACATTCAGTTCCTTGGAAAGGTCCAGCCCTGCGGCTTCGCAGAATGTGGGCAGCAGGTCATTGGTATGGCCGAACGCATCAGATGTTTTTCCGGCAGGAATTTTGCCCGGCCATCGAGCGATCATGGGCACGCGGATTCCTCCTTCATGCAGGTCGGTTTTGCCGCCTTTTAGATCACCGATGAAACCTTCATAGGCCGCGCCGTTGTCGCTGGTAAAGAGGACAAGTGTGTTGTCAGCAATTTTGAGTTCATCCAGTTTATCCAGGATGCGACCAATTTTGGTATCCATGTGCTGGACCATCGATCGAAAACGATGCTGATCATCACTGATACCTTCGGCGGCTGTTTTTGACCAATGCGGTTCCGGTGCAGGTTCGTAGGGTTTGTGAGGCACTAGCCACCAAAGATTGATGAAAAACGGTTTCTCGCTGGCTGAGAGTTTTTCAATCAATTCGACCGAGAAATCACCGTTGGCGTCAGTAAAGTGTTTGGAATAGTAAGGATGGTCGTCGCTGATCTTTTGGCCATTGCGCAACAGGACTGTCCCTCCCTTGCGAAACAGCGTTCGTCTACTGCCCATCTGCCCTCGAAGCGGCTGTTGTTCGATCTGAGTCTGGTAAAAGTCGAAGCCGTGTTGTTTTGGTCCCGGTTGATTATTGAGCCGCTTGCCCTGTTCGTCGACATGCAGACCGCCCAGATGCCATTTGCCGACATGTGCGGTCGCGTAACCAGCGCCTCCCAAGAGTTCGGCGACGGTCGTGGCAGATTCCGGAAGCCAATTATTGCGATCATTGAAGTGTTTGGTGATGTCAAATCGCAGTGGATACCGCCCCGTCAGCACGGATGCTCGAGTCGGAGAACAGACGGCTGATGCCGCATAGAAGTGCGTAAATCGCGTCCCCTCGCTGGCCAATCGGTCAAGGCGAGGCGTTTTAACCGCCGGACTACCAAAACAGGACAAATCCCCGTGCCCAAGGTCGTCTGCAAGTAACAGGATGATGTTCGGCTTCTCGTTCGCAAATGTCGAACTCATTCCGCACAACACCAAAGCCAGGGTTAGGACGTTAGGTATGGTTTTCATTTCGATTCTTAAGTGGATGCTGGGATTGTGTTGGTTAACGGCATGTTACAGAAGACCTGTGTCTTGCCGTGTGGAAGCAAGCGACTGCGGCTTGCTGTAAACGTTTTTTCAGTTGGATGCTTTTTTGCTAACCGCGTACAAATACTCTTGTCGCTTTCCGGACTCGTCCGAAGCGTGTCGCAGAATTAGCTTGCCGTCGGCGTAGACGGGTGAGGCGAACGAAATGGTTCCCAATTGGTTTTTGGCCAATTCGGTAAAGCCATCGGGTGTTGCTCGGAAAACCAATGTCTGACCGCGTTCATTGGACGCGTAGATGCGGTCACCGATCAACAGAGGCGACGCGCTGTGCGGGCCTTTCACTCGCTTTCGCCACATCTGTTCCCCGTCGCTCGCTCGCCAGCAGTAGCTGATTCCGGTTTCGTCGGTACCGTAAAGAAAGTCGCCGACGACCAACATCGATTGTTCATAGCACTTGACTCGGTTCTCCCAGACGACTTTCGCTTTGTTGCCGGAGACCTTAATTCCGTAAGTACCTTTGCTGGGATATCCCCCGCTGGCAAACACCATCGAGTCGTTCCAGACCATCGTTCCGCAAGTCACGTCGGTGGTCGCTTTGACGGACCACAATTGCTTGCCGTTTTTGGGATCGTAGGAAACAACTTTCGATCCACCGCTGATCAAAATCTGATCGCGTCCGTCGACGTTGGCCAGAATGGGTGACGAAAAGCTGGATTTGTTCGGCCTGGAACCCTTCCAAATCTGCTCGCCGGTTTCCTTTGACAGAGCAAAGAGGCCTCGGTCATCGTTATCGGTATCAACAACAACGACCATGGAATCATCAAGCAATAACGGCGACGCACCATAGCCGAACCAAAACTTGCTGCTCTTGCGATACGGCGCGACCGTTTTTTGCCAGATGATTTTGCCATCCAACGATACCGCGCTGGCCTCGATGGCGTCGTTGACCTGAGCCGAAACAAACACGACCTTGCCGTCGCTTGATGGTGTCCCCGGAGCCAGCGTGTTCTTTTTGTGCAGATACTCTGGTGCGTTCACTCCTTCGTGCAGAACGACGCGACCAAGCTGTTTGCCGTCATCAAGGTTGTACCGCAGCAGTGAAATCGTTTTCGTGTCTGGTTCGCTGGTAAGCAGAAAGATAGTCTTGCCAACCACAATGGGACTTGAGTGACATTTCCCTGGCACAGGACTTCGCCATTGGATGTTTTCTGATTCTGACCACGTCAACGGAATAGAATCCACCGCTGACTCCGGCGTGTGATTATCCAACGTCGGCCCGCGCCAAACCGCCCAGTCATCAGCAAAAGACGACCCGTAGGGCAATGCGGTCAGCAGTAGAATCAAAAGAATCCGAGACATTATATGAAGCCTTTTTATTTCGTTTCGTGGTAGCGAATCAGGGCGAATCGCCGACGTGATCAGTTGTCTTATTGATTCGTTTTTCGGCAAGACGTCTGCAACGGCAAGCTTTCAGATTTCACGAGTTTACTCAGCGGCCATGCTAAAGGTCGAGGAGTTCGTCGAGAGTTTCTTCCGAAATTCTTGACGACGGCTTCGTTCCGTTCGGCGGTTGTTGGTAGTCGGCAAGCCGAAGAAGTTGGCTCTGGTGGCTTCGATGCGGAAGCTACGAACCATTCACAACACACTAATCGAACGCGATCAAGTTCGGGTTTACGCACTAACCGCGTACCAAGAGAGCGAGTGTCTGCCTGAATACAAATACTCGTTGTGATGAGCCATTGGCGCACCACTGGTTTGGTTATTTATGGTCTGTCTCTTTTCTATCCTGCCCGTTTTTTGACCTCTGACGCAGAAACTCCATCGCAAAGGAAACGGGATGAAGTTAAGGTCGAATGAGCCCAGAACGCTTGAGAGTGATTTTCTGGATCACGGCCGACTTGGGCATTTTCATACGTTGTGTCTCGTAGCCCGGATGGCTCAGTTCAATCTCGAGCTTACTGTCTGCTGGTACCATGAACGAGGTATTCAACCTACGGGGAAACTGCGTGACTCCCTCCAAATCGTCACCAATCACTTCGACTTTGCACGGCATGAAAATGCCTTCTTCATCGAACACCGAGACCGATTGATACAATTGCCTTTTAAAATCGGGGATTTTGATGTCAACCGCAACATCCTTGCCATCCCTGATCTCGACGGTACCGATAGTCGATCGACCGAGATAACCGGTAATGGTGTATTTGCCATCAGCAAGATCATTCAGTTCATGATAAGGCTCGCCTGCGTCGTTCTTCAGTGTCTTCATTGTCGCGAACTGACTTTTGTCTTCCGACCACAACGTCACGGAGGACCCCAATGGCTTGTTTTCTCTATTTCTTAGAACGGCACGCAACGAGGCTTTCGCTCGAGGAAAATGAATGTTGATCGGTTCGTTAACGGTTTCGTCTGTGATCTTGACTGGCTTACGTATCTGCATGCTAAGCCTTTTACCAGACACAGAGAGTTCATAGTCGCCTGGGCATACCTGCTGGAAGACCGCTGGATCGTTGGGATCAGTACGAGGAACAAGCAACGCCGCAGGCCGCCCGGACATATGCTGATCGTTGCGTTGCTCCAGTCGAAGCCGTAGGTTTTCGGGCAACGCATCGGTGTCCGTAGTGAAATTGACTTTGATGGTTCCCATTTTGTGCGAGATAAGCCCCAAGTCGACCTCCCCATCGGCAGGCACGATAACAGCGCGCACTTTTGTCCATTCACCTCGAATGCCATCGATGGCACGGTACAAAGTCCATTGGCCAGGTGGAATTCCATAGAAAACAAACGTGCCATCATCCGACGTTCTTCCATACGCCACCATGGGGCCAAACGTAGAATCGTTACGTGTAATCTGCAGCCGCTTGTTCGCCACAGGCTGTCCATTGATTTTGTACTTGCCTGTTACGCGTGACTCGCCACCAAAATTCAGTGTGTGAGTCTGGCCATCTTTGGCGTTGACCACATGCCTTACAACGCCTTCGACTTGCCAAGGATCGCTGCGACGAACGTATACGGTTCTCGAAGCAATGTGGTCAGCACGATAAAAACCTTTCGCGTCGGTTGTGGCAGTTGCCAAACGTCCTGCTCGTTCGTTACCACTACTGCCATACGTCAGATCGTCTTGAAAGTACAACATTTGATTGGCAAGCGGCTTGCCTTTGGAGTCATACACCACGCCTTCGATGGTGGCCCCTTTGGTCAGCGTGACTTTGGTCGGTTTAGCATCAGCGGAAACATTGACAGATAGTCTTTTGCCCACAAAGTCTGGATGCTCGACACGAATTGTGTCGTGGCCCTCTCTGGCATTCGGAATCACAAATTCACCATCCACATTCGTTTTGACTTCACCCGTTCGAGTCGTAAAGCGGTCAGTCATGGAGCCGCGCGCCATCGACAGCATTCGCACGCTCGCATTCTGAACCTTGTTGCCATCCGTATCGGTGATCTTGCCCTTTAATCGCACGCCGCGAATCAATCCTATCTCCAAAACGTCGTCGGGCGATTCGTCTGTGTTCACCTGCTTCGAGTCACTAACACCATAACCATCGGCTAATACAGTCACGTAGTAGATTCCCGGCCCAGACACTTCCGACTCGAACGTACCTTCGGGATTATCGGAAAACTTCCAATCATCAGGAGTCACGTAGTTTGGACCACTTAACGTGCGGACTTTTGACGGGCGAAACTGAAAATTTGCAATCGGCTTCTTCGTTTCCGCGTCAAACACTTTGCCCTGAACATGCGGTTTACCGCGGAGCCGCAATACGATTTGCAGCGGTTCGTCTTGCGGCACTTTCACACTATCCAAGTCATCTAAATTCTTGATGCCGCGTAAGTTCATCACCTCGAAATCGCTTCCCTCTGGGCGAATTCGGTAGATCCCCTTTGGCATCGGACCGACCTTGACAGTCTTTTCGCTTGCTTTGACATGATGCGAAACATGGTGGCGACTGTCGAACTGGTATCCACTGATACTGAAATTCTGTTTCGATGGCTGACCAATCCAACGTATTTTGCAGGTCAAATAATTCATGGACTGTGGCGACGGGTAATCCAAAGTCGCTTTGATCGGTTGCTTCATCTGTGTCAAATTTGCATCTGCAAGCACGATTCGCGAAGTAGACATCGAACCGCCAAGCGAAATCGATACCGAGAGATTCTGGGGATCGTCACCGACATTGGTGATTTCAAACGACCCGTCCTTACCAATCTCAACACCTCGTGGGTGACTGCCAGACTTGTACCAACTCGGTAGCGAATAGATGTGCCAACCAGCGGGTGGATGGCCGTCGCTACACAGTACAACACCCCGCACTGTTTTCCCCACTTTTAAAACAATCTTTTCTTCGGCGACCTTATCGGGGTCATCCAACACGATGGTTATGTGTGATGGTGCGTGCCCCTTGGCGGTTGCGCAGATGATGTACTGACTGGATGATGGTTTCAGGCCACCGATATTCGCCACACCAACCCGGTTAGTGGACGCTCGGCTGCTGTTTGAAAACCGTTCGGCTGCGACGGATCGATAAATCAGGCGCGCAGGAATGGCTTCGCCGTCTTCGTTGACAACCGTGATCTTTGCGCGACAAGCACGTGGTAGGGTAAAGTCTTTCTTGGTTGAAGCGTTCGGATTGATGTCCACCGTTGGCATCTTGCGATAGTCGGTGAACCCAACATGTGTCTTAGAAATGATTTGGAGGCGATAGGTCCCACCCTTTTCCGCATCAGGAAATGAATACCGGCCATCGTCATCCGTTTTCGTTTGGTAGAAACCAGAGCCTTGCAAGGAAATCGCGGCATCAGCGACCGGCTTGCCGTCGTCGGAAACAATCCTGCCATAAAGCGGTGCTTCTTCTTTTTCATCTTGGGCCGACACATTGGCAGCGGTCCCAATCAAGCACAGAGCAAGTAGCGTGCAACTAATCCAACGAAACCTGTCGATCCAGTGAACCATAGTCGTACCCTTCTTTTGGAATCCATATCACGAAATTCAAGCATGGCCCGGTTGCTCTGCTGGGCAGTCACGAACGATACAGAGTATCGGAATCTTTTCCCACTGCTGATTCACTTTTTCTTGTTCTTCTTTTTTGTTCGCTTGTTGTAATCGGGATGTCGCGTCTTTCGTTCGGCGGCGATGGCGTCTGACGTCTCGCTGCCCAGCGTGTCCCAGTCTTTTTCGTGACTGATCACCGGGACATTCGGAAATAGCGTGCCGGTGGGCCGCTGCGAAGCTCCCCGTTGCATAAACTCGCCCAACTCCATGCGGGTCGCATCTGCCAACTGCATCAGTTCGCGAACGACCTTCGGGTTGTCTGCGGCGACGTTGGTCGTTTCGGCCTGGTCCTTGCGCAGGTTGTAGAGAACCGGTTTTTTAAGGTTGGCGAACCCTTTGTTCTTGTCCCAGAACGGAACCTGCTTGCTCTCGCGAGGCAGGTGCAGTTTCCAGTTGTTACGACGGATCGCCTGCAGGTTCTCGCAGTTGTAATAAAAGAATGGTTGGTCTGACGCGCGTTTCAAAGCCATTGCGTCGAACAACACAAGCAGGTTCTCCCCATCGAAAACTCGATCGTCGGGAAGCCGTGTGTTGGTTGCGGCGCAAAGAGTTGGAAAGACGTCCATGGCGTTTACGTCAACATCGGACACCGCAGGCGTCTTGATTTGATCCGGCCAATGGAAAATAAATGGAACGCGATGTCCGCCTTCAAACGTGACGTACTTCGTACCGCGATACGGCACAGCATATTTGTTCGCCGTGGGTCCGTTGTCGGATGTGAACACGACGATGGTGTTTTCCGCGATGCCCGCTTCTTTCAACGCCAACATCATTTGGCCGACACTCCAGTCCAGTTCCTGCATCACGTCGCCACGGACACCATCCTGCGAAGTACCTTTGAACTTTTTGCCAGCCTGAAACGGTGTGTGCGGATAGTTGTGCGCGTAGTACAGAAAGAATGGCTTTTCTGATTTCCCCGCGTCGCGAATGATCGAAGTCACCCGTGCGGAATAAAGTTCTGTCAATCGATCGAGCGGTGCGTTCGCAAAAACTTCTTTACCATCGTCAAAGAACTTTGGCGAGTGCGAGTAGTTACATGGCATTCCGTAGTAATGATCAAAGCCTTGGGTTCGGGGCAGGAATTCTGGTTCTGTCCCCAAGTGCCATTTGCCAACCATGTGCGTAGCGTAATCTTGTTTTTGCAACTGCTCGGCGATCGTGATCTCATCAGGATGCAGTCCCAGAAACCAGTGGGCACTTCGCTTTGGGTTGATCCCCATGTAGAGCCCGCTGCGCTGCGGATACGCGCCGGTCAGAAACGCAGCCCGCGACGGTGAACAAATCGACGCCGCAGTGTGGAAGTTGGTAAAGCGAACGCCTTCTGCCGCTAGTCGATCGATATGCGGAGTTTTTACCTTGGTGGCTCCGTAACAACCAACGTCGGAATAGCCCAAGTCATCAGTCAGCATAAAGATGACGTTGGGTCGAGATGTTGATTCGGCTCTTGCGGCCGGAAGCGACAAGGTTTGCATCAACAGGGTGATAGCTGCAACCACAAAGAACGTAGCTGTTCTGTGTAACAAATGACGGGGGAAATCCCGACGGCAACCGGTCTGTGTCGTGGCAAAAAATCTAAGCATGATGAATCTGTGATGGCGGATGCGATCCCCAGGGGCAAGGAACCGAAGACGGTTCCCATACAAAGTGTCTTCTCGCTCATTTCCCAAGTCAATTCCCGGCGCCAATCGGGAGCGTCTGTTTTTTCAGTTTGGGATACTCGGCCAATGCCTTGCCGTCGAACTGAAAGTCATCTGCTGTGATATGCCCCCAGCCGTTCGTGGAGTGATCAACGATTTTGATGAACATCTTCTTGCCGGCGTACGGCGAAAGATCCCATTGGTGGTCTTGCATGACTTGATCATTGATGCCTCGCGCGAACTGAACCTCTTTCCCGTCGGCTGTGCAAAGAGCAACGTAGACGTTGTCTCCAGCACCTCCGCCAACACGAAACGTTAGCTTCCCCGCTTCGGGCACGAACAATGGCGAGACGATGACTCCGGTTTGAGCGTCTTGGCCTCTTTCTGCATCAGCCGATACTTCCAACGTCGTCAGGTGGTGTTCGCCCTGCTTGTTGTATTCACCCTTGTTGCGAAAGAAATCTGCTCGACTGCTTACGATGTAGCCGAACTTGCCTTCGATCACTTTCCACGGAGCCAACTTTCCTGATTCAAAATCAAACGACAAACTGCGATCACTGGTAGTCGCCGGTTTCTTCTTCGCCGGCTTGCCCTTCTTTTGCGGCTTCTTCGTTGGGTTCGCTTTCTTTGAATTCGGTTTGGGCTTGTAGCCTGCCAGCAAGGATCTCAGTTCCTTCACCACATCCGGATGTTCTTCGTGGACGTTTTGGGTCTGATTGACATCCGCCAGCAGATCGTAAAGCTGAGCGGGCGGTGCGTCCTTTCTGATCTTTCCATCCACGATGTCGCTGTTGACTGAGCCGACAAACGTGGCCGCGGGTGGCCCGGCGAATGTGTGACTGCTGGGGGTCTTTCCGCTGAATCCGCCGCTGCCTTGTTGCGGAATGTACATCCACTTGCCCTTGCGGACCGAAAGGTGCGTGCCCTTATTCGGAGCGAGAATGAGATGATCGCGGATCTGCTGCTGCGGGTCATCAACAAAAGCGGGAAGCATGTTGACGCTGTCCGCCTGCTGGCGTTGATCCAGTTTCTGATTGGTCAGGGCCGCGAACGTTGCCAACATGTCGACGTTGCCCAGCACTTGGTTGGACACCGTTGCTGGCTTCACTTTCCCAGGCCAACGAACGATCATCGGCACGCGGTGGCCGCCTTCCCAGACGCCAAACTTAAACCCAAGTAGGTCACCGTTCTGTCGATGACCGGCCTTGAAAGCAGCCTGGCCGCCGAAGTTGAACATGCCGCCGTTGTCACTAGTGAAAATGACGAGCGTGTTGTCCGCTAACCCGGTGTCTTCTAGACACTTCATCACCTCGCCGACGATCCAGTCCAGTTCATGGATAAAGTCACCGTAGAGCCCGCATTGACTGGTGCCTTGAAAACGTTTTGCGGGAGTAAACGGATGGTGAATGTTGGTCGTCGCCAGATAGAAAAAGAACGGTTTGTCTTTGCGCTGGCTGATCCACTGGACGGACTTCTTTGCGAACGTCGTTCCGACTTGATAATCGTTAAACAGCTTATGAGCTTCGATGGCTCCTTTGAATGCATTGGGGCTACGATTCGCAGCCTCGGGCGGAATGGGTGTTATCGGCGTCGTCCCTTTTGCTTTGCGCCCCAGATAAACCAATGGGTCATCGGGATCGCCACCCACGACGCGATCGTTTTCGACATAGACGTAGGGCGGAGCGCTGTTGACGACCGGCATTCCAAAGTAGTAATCGAACCCAAGATCTTGTGGGCCGGGCCGAAGCGGTTCTTGCCACATGTTTTTGTCTTTGCCAAAACCCAAATGCCATTTTCCAATCACACCTGTGTCGTAGCCTGCCTGTTTAAAGACATCCGCAATCGTCGTTTTATCGGTGTCGACGATCAGCGACGATGTGACCGGAGCTGGACCCCAAACGCCTTTGCCATTGTTTGCCCTTGACGGGTACTGGCCGGTAAGAAGCGCGTAACGTGACGGCGTGCAGACGGCAGATACCGAGTGGGCATCAGTAAACCGACGTCCTTGAGCAGCAAGCCGATCGATGTTGGGCGTTTGAACTTTGGTCGCGCCGTAACAACCAAGATCGCCGTAGCCAAGATCATCGGCAAAGATCAGAACCACATTTGGCGGCTGCTGGGCAGCGTGGGCAAACGACGCACACACCGAAAACAAAATCAGAATGAATGGATTGAGTCTCATGATCTTTGCTTGTGATTCTGTGTTCTGTATTTCGTTGCGGTGGATCCGGTAGGTATTACCAATCTGTACAATAATCCTGTAGCCAGCAGCCGCATCATGGTGCTGGTCGTTTCAATGTTTCGATCAGGAAGGCCGTGGGCGAATTGCGCACGCTTGATGTTCCTGGGTAAGCGATTTCGCAGTCGGTGCCAACTTGTTCGCAATGTTCTTTCAGCTTGACGCCAAAGTTGGCCGTGTGAGTTGGATCCTTTGCCTTTTGACCGATCGCCGGAGGACCGCTGTAGCGGATATAAACCGGCGGGTCGTCTGCGGTAACCAACGCGTACGGCGAATACTCTTGGATCCACGGAACGATGGAGTCGCGTTCTGAGAAGAACTCGGCGAAGCTTGCTTTACCGAACGCGTGGCCGCCATACTTGCTATTGGGAGTCCACTGTTTCATCTGATGCGGGTCCAGAGTCGTCTGAGCATTCACGACGGCGGCGCACCACAACCGACTTGATTGCTGAGTGACCGGATCGGAACTGTTGGCGTCGGCTAGGTCATCGTGAAAAGCCAACCACAAACTGGAACAGGCTCCCGCTGATCCACCCGCAGCGCCGATTCGCTGTTTGTCGATGTTCCATTGTTCCGCCTTGGAGCGAACAAACTGCAGCGCTCGCGCGGCGTCGTGCAAAGGCACCTTCACCGGCGGCGTGGTCTTACCGGCTTGCGTTGTGTATCGATAGTTGATCGCGGCCACGGAGATGCCCGCCCGAAGCAATGCTTTGGTGTCCACAAACTTGTGGATAAGTTCTTTGCTGCCGCCTCTCCAACCACCGCCGTGAATCACGAAGGCAAGTGGAGTCGGCGTTTCAGATTCGGCTTGCCAGAAATCTATCACGTGGCGGCTGTGTTCGCCGTACTTGATGCTTGTTTGTGTCGGAACGGGGACGGACTTTTCGTATTTCCGGGTCTGCTTGGTCGTCTTTTTTGTTTGCGGTTTCTTGATCGGGACCTGCAGTTTCCGCTGTCCCTTGTCAAAGAACCTTGCTCCGTTGCCAGTGCGATCGATGTCCCCAAGTTCTTTGCGAGCTCGTTTGATTCGCTTCATCAGCGATGCGACGACGTCAGGGTTCTGCTTTGCAAGGTTAGTTGTTTCGCCAGGATCAGCGGTCAGATCAAAGAGCTGCGTTACGTTAACCGCGTCAATCATGCGGCCCCACCAGCCAGTGCCCGACGGATTCTTGCCGCGCGGCAGAACCAGTTTCCACTTTCCGCTACGAACGCCCGTCAGCAGACAGCCGGCGTAATAAAGGTACTCATCGCGCGGACTGGTCTTCGATTGATTCGTGAGAAACTCGATTGCGTTCTCGCCATCGATCTGTGTCTTGGGCAATTCAGCGTTGGCGATCGATGCGAAGGTGGGCAGCAGGTCCATCGTGCTGAGGATTTCGTCCGAATCCCAACCGGCGGGAATCTTGTTCGGCCAACGAGCGATAAAGGGGACTCGGCAACCACCGTCCCACGCGGACATCTTCCAACCTCGAAGCGGTTCCACATTGCCCGAATGATCGCGCGGAATGAATTTCTTTGCGTTGGGATCCATGGAGCGAGTGGTTTCGACCCACGGGCCGTTGTCGGATGTGAAGATGACAAGCGTATTGTCGTCGATGTTGAGTTCTTTCAAGGTCTTGAAAATTTCGCCGCACGACCAGTCTATTTCTTCGATCGTGTCACCGTAAAAACCACCCGCCGATTTGCCTTTGAATTTCTCTGACGCCCCCAACGGGATGTGCGGCATGTTGTGAGCGAGGTACAGAAAGAACGGCTTCTGGTGGTTCGCTTTGATCCACTTAACCGCTTCGGTGGTGTAGTCGGCCGTGATGTTATCCCAGCTTTCGACAGACTCGATGACGACTTTGTCGTTTCGCATCAGCGAGCTGCGCATCTCTGTGTCGTCAACAAAAACAGTGAACCCATTGAACCGCGGCGTGCCGAAAAAGTCATCAAATCCCTGAGCATTCGGCATCGTCTCGGGGTCGAAACCGGTTGGATGATTCTTGCGATCGAGCGCCAAATGCCACTTGCCGAGCATGCCCGTTCGATAGCCGGCGTCCTTGAGCACTTCGGCCATGGTGACTTCATTGGGGTGCGGCACCGTATGAAGTCGCTTGATGTTGTCCGGCTCGCCAACTCGGATCGGATACGAACCGGTCATCAGGGCGGCTCGCGAAACACCACACACCGGCTGAGCGTAAAAGCTGGTGAGACGAACTCCTTCGGCCGCCATGCGATCCAGATTCGGTGTCTTGATTGTCTTCGATCCGAAACAGCCAAGGTCCTGGTACCCCTGATCGTCAGTAAAGATCAGGATGATATTGGGCTGCGTGTCCGCGGCGACCGCGACGGATTGGAGGCAAAGGACGCCGATGAAGACGATGTATTTCATGGTGATCCGATCTTTCTGTGAAGGAATAAGCCGACGCCTTGCCGTACGTGAAATTGCTGCTGGACTACTTCAGGTAGCCTTCCTTGTTCCCATTGGTTGTCAAAACGTGAACTTCGTGTGCTCGCGCTTTGGGATGAAAGAACTCCCAAACGACTTTCTTGTCCGGCGTGATTTCAAACAGCTTTGGTTTGTTGGCGTCCTTCTGAGCGTAGCTGCAAATAATGGTGTTGCCGTTGGCCAGTCGCTGGCCGCCACAAGGATCGGCGAAGCGTCCGGCGACATCTTCGTTCGTCACCTTCCAAGCCACTTTGCCGTCTGCGTCGAACTCGACGGTTTTGTTCCCGTGCGTCAGGTTAACCAGCGTTCGACCGTTGGCAAGACGAATCGCAGTGAACGGCCAGTTCTCCTCTTTGCGGCCGCCGAGTTCTTCCAGATCGGTCTTGATTGTGTTCACGATCGTTCCGTCCGGTTTGTACTCGTTGACTTTGAACGCCAGCAGGTGTGGGACAAGGTAATTTCCGCTGGGCAGCTTGCGAGCCATCCGTGTCTGCATGTGGCTGTTATCGGTCTCGGGCTTCAGCGGAACTTCGACCGCGATCTTGCCATCTTGGGTGACTTCCAACAAACGAGGTTTCGCACCGCGTTCGACGACCAGCGTGTTGCCATCATCCAGACGGACGGCCGTCCCCAGTTCCTTGTTCGCTTTTGCCAGCTTGTAACTCCAGACGACTTTGCCGTCGCGCGTGATTTCCTTTGCCACGTTGCCCGCTGAAACCAGGACGTTGCCATTTTTCAGAACGAATGCATCGCGGGACCGACCTTTGGTTTTCCATTTGACTTCGCCGTCTTCGCCGACGATGACCGTCGTCGGTCCAGCGATCAGAAATGAATGCTTGATGCCGGTCTCAGATTCCTGGCGACCGAATGGTTTCTGAGCGTCTGCGGTTTGAAGCGACACGACGGATGCCAGGAGGGCGATGATCAGAGTTCTCATGAAGTCTCTTTTAGTGGTGTGATTGTTTAGCAATTGTGTGCGTCGGTCTTTCAGACCATGCGAAGCGTTGTTGCGGCATTCGTGCCAGATAGGTGCTAGATAGATTAACCGGAGCCGCACGTCGCGTTTCGTCATTTGGCCTGCTTTTTGGCTTTTGGTTTCGCTGGGGCTGGAACAGGTG
>CAZZDZ010000065.1:3199-21667 GCA_964652675.1 uncultured Pirellulaceae bacterium | reverse complement strand
GGCAAAGCAGAAGGCAAAGCAGAAGGCAAAGTAGAAGGCGAGGCGATTGGTGAAGCACGGGGTGAAGCGAGGGGCGAAGCTAGAGGCAGGTTGGTGGGGCAAATTGAATTATTGTCAGGCCTTCTGAAAGAGCCGGTGAAGCCGCTGAATGACTTGAGTGTTGAGGAGCTTGCTTTGATCGCAGACGAACTTCAATCTCAACTTCGCGAGCGAGGTGTTTAAATGACGACCGACGCTTTCGATCGAAATCACGGCGGTTGGATGCGTGTTCGGTCGGGCTACGTCGCTCGGAGATCGACGGCGACTTTGAGCAACTGTTCAACAAGGATCCAAGTGTGGATCGAGGCCCAGTTTTTTTAAGGCGGTTGCCATTGCGGTTTCGTGGGACATCAGGCGGCTTCGCTGAAGTCGATGCTGCTGTGTGCGTGCCGTTTGTGCTTTCGCGATTCGTTTTTCTGTGACTTTTGATACCGCGACTTGATCGGAAAAAATCTGGTCGGTGCTGCTTGCGTACAGACGCGTTGAACCAGGGTTTCCCTGTCTGGCACAACGCCCGATCAATTGACGATCGATCCTGCTTTCGGAATGTGGTTCGCTGACAATCACATGCAGCCCACCTGTGGTGTGAACTTCCTGGGACAGTTGAATGTCCGTGCCTCTGCCTGCCATGTTGGTGGCTACGGTTACTTGACCAACTTGGCCCGCTTTCGCGACGATTTCGGATTCGTGCTGATGATTCAGTGCATTTAAAACGACGTGAGGAATGCTCTGGGCATCTAGGACTTTGGCCAGCGAGAGTGACTGGGGAATGCTGCGTGTTCCGATCAAGACGGCGCGGCCCTTTGCGATCATCGATTTTGTTTCGTCTGCGATCGCTTGCCACTTGGATTCTTGGTCGGAAAAGAACTGGGGCTGGAGCATTCGACGTTGGCTTGGCTGATGCAACGGAATGTCGACAACCGCGACGTCGTAAACTTGCTTGAACTCTTGGCGACTTTCCTTTGCCGTTGCGGTTGTTCCACAAACATGCTTGAACTTGTCTGCAAAGTCTTGGACCGTGATGCGGGCAACAGGTTGACTGGGTGGCGAGATTGGTAATCCCTGTTGTGCTTCGATCGCTTGCTGAATCCCCGTGGCGAATGAACGCTTGTCAGAGGCCCGGCCGGTAAATTCGTTGACGATCGCGACCCGATTGTCTCGAACAACGTAATCTCTTTCCGCTTGCATCGTTTGGCTGACCCAAATGGCTTGTTCAAGCGAATGCAGGATGTCGGTCATACTGAGCGTTTTCATTTCGCTGGGCATTTTCAAATGCAGCACACGCTGGTTGCCGCGATCGGTTAGCGCCACCGCCTCGCCAGGGTCAACTCGCACATAGTCTTGGCCATCGACGAAACTCGCAGCGATTTCGGCTGCCCAACGGTAGCAGGATTCCATCGCCGGATCCTTTTGGGCCAGTGGCGCTGTGATGATCAAGGGCGTTCTGGCTTCATCGATCAGCACACTGTCGGCTTCGTCCACGATCAGCGCGTCGAGCCGAATCGATCCGATGCCCGCATCGCCGTTGCGTTTTGCCAAGGCGGCACGCAGATAGTCAAATCCGAACTCGCGAATGGTCGCGTAGACAATGGGGGATCGATAAGCATCAGTGCGCTGGCTAGGCGTTGACTGCGATGTAACGAAGCTGGCGGACAGCCCCTGATCGCGATAGATCGGTTGCATCCACTGCGCGTCACGTTGTGCCAAGTAATCATTGGCTGTCGCGATGTAAACGCTTTGATGTTTGCGAGCCAGCAAGGAGGCAGCCGCGGCTAGCGTCAACGTTTTGCCTTCGCCGGTCGCCATCTCCGCGATCACGCGCCCAAGCAGTTTTTGAGCCGCGGCGAGCTGTTGATCGCGTGGGTCAAATCCGAGGTGCGATTGCGTAGACGCAATGAACCGACTGAACGTCGAATCAACTTGCATCTCACCCTCTTACTTGCGTGACCGGTGCAGAAATTGATTTCTGCGGCAGCAAAACTATAACAGCAGGAACGTAAACCCAGCTATCGAAGCGGCTTCCGTCAAAAAACCGCGGGCATTCTCTCCGCCGTCAACCAGCGGTTCAATGTTAGTTGGAAATGACTCGCACGTCCGGCAATCGCCGCTTGAACGAACCAAGCATTTCGCGGGTTGCGTGGCTAACCGATACGGCAGGATAGCGGTATTAAACAGAAAGTGTCCACTGGAAACCAAGTTCTGCAAACAACCATAGCCTTGGCCGCAGCGTTCCAAATTCGGCTCTTCGAAGTACAGCGGTTGGTGTGCGAGTTGAATTGGATATCGCTCAGCACGTTTGGGAGCCGCGTTTGTCGCCGTCACCCATCGCGAACTTTGGTGCGAGATCGCAGCGGAGGCTCGATTGGTCGGAGCTTGTTTCAACGGCGAATTTGCCGCGGCAAGTCGGACTTGATGAAGCGGTTTTTGCAAACGCTGCAAGTGCATGGCCAAAGCGCGTTGCCGTGCGTTTTGAGCCTCTAATTCCTTTTCCGCTTGACTCGCTTCTTCGTTCTCTTCTTCGGCGTCAATCGA
This sequence comes from uncultured Pirellulaceae bacterium, assembly GCA_964652675.1. Taxonomy (GTDB): domain Bacteria; phylum Planctomycetota; class Planctomycetia; order Pirellulales; family Pirellulaceae; genus K23-9. The sequence continues at coordinate 19,096 of CAZZDZ010000065.1, read as the reverse complement.
TTGATCAAGCGCATCGGTAGGTTCATCTTCTGAGAGTTCGTTGTCGTCGCGATCTGGCTGGCTGGGTTCTTCGTCTTCGATTTTTTCCACAGCCTCATCCGACGCATCCAGTTCGCGCGCCTTCTTCAACAGTTCGGAAAGTGAATCTTCACCGTCGCCTTCAAAGTACTCGCCTTGCTCGAAAAGATCTCGCAGACTTTCGCCTTCGGAGTCGGACGCTTCCGAAGTGTCGGACAAATTGAAACTCTGCCCACTGGCAGTCAAACAACCACACAGCAGGAACAACAAAACAGCGGGGATAAGTCTGGGCGAGATCACGGTGGATACCAATTTCATTGCGCTAAGATCTTGATAAATGCAGAGCCATAGGTCTCTCTATCGTGCAGTCAAACCTTGTGGAGACAGCAAAACCGGAATACTCGTCAAGTAGAACGTGATCGGAATATCTTTTGCAGCCTACCTATTGTCTCGCAGGCGAAACGGGCACGGCGACGGTAAAACAACTCAAAACATCAATGTTTGAAAGCAAAAACGGCGGAGAAGGCAGACCGGTTAGAATGGCGAGTGGGGCTAAGGAGCCGATGGAACGCGAACGATTGGGCAATGGTCACAGGAAGACGGGACGCGATTGGATTGGATGCCGATTTTTCGACGAGGCGGCACCGTTAGATCCCTGATGTTTACTATTTTTCTGGTTGGCAATGCTGGCAAACGAACACCCCGAACGATCCGCTTCGTCAGAGCGACGGAGTTCCAGGATTCAAGCGTTCCGTAGACGCTTGAGGCGTTGGCTGTTGGGCACCGGTGTAAACAACCAAATGCCAAGTACGGATGGTTCGCCGCATTCAGATTTGCAACGCTCAGATCTTTTGCCGAGTGATTTGCGTCCGGTTCGTCGACGTCGCGGCTACACACCTGCCATTCGTTCGCTTGAACCACGTTTCGTTTTAAATGCAACCGCAGAGCTGAACGCGCTTGGCCAGTTGGCGATCATCGGCGATGCGGCGGCTGACACCATCCGTTTGGAAACATTATCCAGCGGTGATGTCTTGGTCCGCGATGGCACCAACGCGGTGATCCCGATCGCAAATCATCCAGGCGTTGCGACAAGTCCGTTAAACCTGAGCGCGGTGACAGCTGGCGAGATCATTGTCGATTTGGGTGCGGGCAACGATTTGTTGGACCTGCAGATACCAACGGGAATCGATATCACGGTTGTCGATTCGTCCGGTGATGACAGCGTCAATCTTGAATTCGCATCGACGGGCGCCACACCTGGGAACAACTTGATCGATGTGTCCGCCGACACCATCACATTGGATCCCCCCGATACTGCGATTGGATTTACCAACAACGATGTGCAACTGACAGGCAACGTGATCGCTGGCGTTACCGGTACCAATTCGCAAATCACGATCGGCGGTGGCGACTGGACGATCGTCGGAACGTTGACGCTTGATGGCAGCGTGACGTTCTTTTCGTCCGGCGGGGCAATCGATTTGTCAGGGGCAACTCTGACCGCCAGCGCACCGAGTGTCGACGCGGATTTTGCGTTGAACGGACCGGCAGCCAACTTGACGATCGGCGGAGTCGACGGGAGTGGCGGACAACTGATCGAAAACATTTTGATTTCGGGAGCGTCATCGTTGACGACCACCGACACGATCGAGATATCGGGTCAGTTTTCGGCACCTGCTGTAACAGGCCCGATCCAAATCGACTCGCCGATCACGGCGAGCGTGATTGGAATCGATTCGCAATCAACGGTCACGGTGGATGGTGACGTGACAACGACGGATGGCGCGTTGGTGATTTCCGCGGACCAGTCAATAAGATTAACGGGAAACGTCAACACGGTCGCCGCTGGATCGTTAGGTTCCGTCCTGCTCTCTGGCACGACGCTGCAGTTGGTTGATAATCAATTGGTTACATCGGGCGGCGATATCGACATCAATGCAGAAACTCAAATCGTTGGCAATGTCCTGATCGATTCGGGGAACGCCAGCAGCGCCGTGAACGCCGGTGATATCGATTTCTTTGGCGCGGTCACTTCTGACGACGCGATCGACGATCGATTAACGATTCTCGCCCAAGGTGTCTCGGCGGGCTCCGGTTCGGGGACCGTCAGCGTCCAAGGGCCGATCGGCGGTTTCGTGGGCGGGTTGGATCTGAATGAGCTCATCATCAACGCTCAGCAAATTGAAGTGGCAAGCATTGGTGTCACGAACGGAAACGTGTCTCTTGTCGCGCCGGATATTCGACCGACCGGATTAGTGTGGCGAACGACTGGCAGCGGCGACATTTTGGCTGACGGCGTGGTGAAGTTGCCAAGTAGTGACTTGCAAATCAACTCGGCTGGCAGCGTGCGGTTTACCGACGATTTGGTGGGCCAGACAGCAACAAGTGACTTGGACATTACGGCGGCTGACGAAGTGCGATTCGACGCAACCGTGTCAGGGTTTGGCGGGCTGACGGTGAACACTCTGGGCCAAGTGCGTTTTGCCGACGACGTTTCTTTACAAGGAAACCTGGATCTGTCGGGCGATTTGGGGATTGAGATCGCCGCAGCCTCGTTCAACACGGCTGGCAATATCGTCCTGCAAGACGACGTGCTGTTTCAAGCGAACTCGCAAGTCGATGCGAGCCAGATTCAATTCGAAGGAGTCGTGCAAGTCGATGCGTCTACGTCCGCAACGATCAATGCCCCAATAGTGAATCCGGTGGCGGCAACCAGTTTGACGAAAGCGGGAACCGGAACGCTTGTTTTGGCAGGCGCGAATACGTTTTCGGTCCCAACTCAAATCGACGCTGGCACGCTGACGGTCGAAAGTTTGATTCCAAGTGGTGCGGGGCTCGTCACCGTTGCCAATGGCGCGCGACTTCAAGGCGACGGGCAAGTGCTGGCTGACGTGTCGGTGCAGAACGGTGGAATCCTAGCGCCCGGAATCCTACCTACGTTGACGCAAACCGGAAACCAAGAAGCGACCATTGTGGCAGAGTCGGTGACGCTTTCGCCCGGCAGCATTTTTGAGTTTGACATTTCCGGTATCAACGCTGGATTCGATCTCGATCAGTTGGTTATCGATGCGGGTAATTCGGTTGACGATAGCGTTACGATTGATGGTGCGATCTTGGATCTGCAAGTCAACGGATCGCAACCGCCATCGACCGAGTTCGTTCTGATCAACAACGATGGTGTCGATCCCATATCAGGACGATTCGTTTTCAACCAGGACGTTAACGGGAACTCACTGGCGACGCCTCGTGTTTTGAACGAAGGCGACGAAGTGCTGACCTCTCTTGGTCCTGGAGGCCCTTCTGCACTGATCACCTATTTTGGTGGCGATGGAAACGATGTCACCATCGTGACTGCTGGCAGCGTGAATACTCCAAGTGCTGGGGTGACTTTGATAACGCGGTTGGGCGTGAATCTAGAAGTACGCACGGGAGCGAACTTGGCTGCCGCTCAAGGGGCAGCGCCGACGGTTCGTACGATATCCGGATTAAACAATAATGACCTAACCATCGTCGGCAACGCTGGGGCCGACACCGTTTTCGTCGATTTGGATGGATTTGTGGATCCCACCGGAGCAACCGTCAACTTCAGTGGCAACATTCAAATTGATGCAAACGAAGGCACTGGCGAAAACGATCGTTTGATTCTGTTTGACTCTGATCCGACGACCAATGACGTTCCCGAATCACTTGCGTACCAATTTGCGGCTAACGAGAGCGGGAGCATCACCGTGGAAACCGTTGGCACTGCACCGAATTTTACGATCGGATTTGATGGCGTCGAATCCATTGAGCAGGACGTATCGACTCCGGACCTTTCGCTTCGATTCACCGACGCAAGTGAACTGATTCAGCTAAGCCAAGATCCCGCTGACGCCAGTCGAACGTTAGTGTCGCAATCAATCAGCGGAGTTTCGCAAACTTCATTGTCATTCTTGAATCCCACCGACACGCTATCAATCAACACGCAAGACGGAGACGATCAGATCGAATTGAACGATCTGGGTACCAGCAACGTTCTGGGTACCAGCGCGGGCGGCTTGCAAGCCCAAGTCACCATTGACGGCGAGACGGGAACGGATTCAATCGTGGTCAACAGTGCGCTCAGTCTGGGGTCAGGCCCCGTAACAGGCGACTTCAACGCGTCCGCCGAAAACATTTCGATCAATGCGAACATCGATACCACCGGTGGCGACGTCAACGGCAACGTTATTCTTAACGGTGGCGCGAGTGTCGTTGTTGATTCCGTCGTTAATGTTGACAACGGATTCATCGTAATCAACGCCGGTGGTGGAACCATCGATGCGGGCAACGGTCAGTTGATCAGCAATTTTGCTGGTGATGCGATTCGTTTGAACAATGCAACGAATGTTGTTTTGGGCGACATCGTTACACCGGGAACGCTGCAAATTGGCCAGTCGCAAAACGTGACCGGAGCGGTTTTTCAAGCAGTTGGCACGGTGATCGAAGCGGACCGTTTCACTGCCAGCACGTCCGGTTCGATTGACTTATCCAACTTGGACAATCGAATCGGAATCCTTGACAATGTGCTGTCCGGTGGTGACATCACGGTGGTTGATTCTGATTTAGATTTGAATGTGACCGCGGTCAATTCTTCTGGCAACAATGTCGCGATCTCCGCAAGCGGTTCCCTGTTGCTTGACAATGACGCGATTACAGCGGTGGGAGCTGTCGTTGATTTGGCCGCAGCAGTGGGAATTGAGGATATCGATCCTGATGAAAACGTTGTGAATGTTTCAGCGGCAGTGATCTCGTTGACCGGCGGAAGCCTTGGCATTGGCCAGAACAGTTCCGAAATAGACTTGTTCGCCAGCCAAGCGATCAATGCCACAACGGAGCTTTTCAACGGCGATATTAGTCTCGCGAGTCGCGGCAATGCGTTTCCGGTTGGGCTGATTGATGCGGGTAGTGGCGACGTCGATTTGGAAGCGGATTCGATCGATGACGCAACCGTCGATTCGACGGCGGACTTGATCGCCAATCGCGTGCAGTTAACGGCTACGACAGGCATCGGAGTCAACGAGCGATTGGAATTGCTTTCGGTGAGCGAGGTAGACGCCACGACAAATTCTGGTGGAATCGATCTGGATTTGTCAGCGACCGACGCCAGCATCGCTCAAGTGATTACCGGATCAGGTGATATTCGCGTCTCTCAAACAGGCGGCCAAACCCTGGACATCGAGCGAATCGAAAACGCCGATGGCTCCGTGGAGATAACCAACACCGATGGAAACATTATCATTGCTGGTGACGGTGTCGACCCCGTCGCCATCGCGGTCGGTGGTGCGGGCAGCATCGAACTCAACGCCGTTGGAAACTCATCCAATCTGATTGTCGCTAGTGCGATCGAATCGAATTCTGGCAGCATCGATTTGCTCGCAGGAAGTAATGTGATTTTCAATGCAGACGGCGATGTTTCGTCGACCGCTGGTACGATTGTCGTTCGTGGCGACCAAGCCGAAAATGGCAATGGTGCGACCGTTGGTTTAAGCGATGGTGCCGTGATTGATGCGGGCGTCGGAGCGATTGACATTCAAACCGATGGGACGATCACACTTGGGTCGGTGGTCACCACGAACAGTACGTCCGATGCGATTTTGATTGTTTCTCGTTCTGACAGCATCAACGACAGTGGCGATCAGGACATCGATATCGTTGCCAACTTTGGCACAGTGACTCTGCAAGCACAGACGGGAATCGGAGATGCGGATTCGATCGAATCGGAAATCGCAATCGTTAACGCCGATGCAGATGTATCGGGCGCAATCCGATTGACCGAGACAGACGAAATCACGCTCGCTTCGTTGGTCACCGACGATGGCCAAATAGAAATCGTCGCCAATGGCACCATCACAGCAACGTATGTGCAATCTACCAACATCAACGCTTTAGACGATGCCAACGCCAGCGCCGACGCGGACAGTCGTGATATCTTATTAACGGCCACGGGCGAATTCAGCGATATTTTGGTTGACCGTGTCGTAGCGGGAAGCAGTGCGGATGTGTTCTTGGTCGCGGACGACGACGTGTTAGAAACAGACGCGTTGGATGATCGCCTCGTCGAATCAGATGACCTATTCGTCTTTGCTGGAAACGCAACTGCAGACCAGATCGATGCGGTTAGCCTTTCGACGGCCATCAACGACCTAGAGATCACTGTCGGGGGAACTGCCCAAGGAGACGTGGAAATCCGCGAGTTCGATTCATTGAATCTGGCGGCTTCTGATCGACAAGACGATCTGGAGAGAATCGAAACCGCCAATGGCGAGATCCGAGTGTTCGCGCAAGATTCGATCGTGATTGCGGACCCTGATATCGCCAACGAAACGATCACGCTAACGGTTGATCCCGAGTTGGTCGCCGGTGGAGATAACGGTCGCGTGCAGTTGCGTGCTGCAAACGTCATTCAGCTTGGTGACGCAGTGCAACTACAAGCGAGCCAGTCCACGATCGATGCCGTCATCATCGAATCCGACGTGATTGAATTGGGCGAGATGATCGAGATCAACACAGGGCAAGGTGTTGGCGTTGCACGAATTTTCTCGCCGCGTCCGGACATCAATTTAGTCGACACGGCATTTTTTGAATCGACCAGCGTCAGTGTGAACATATTGGAACAGGCGGCGATTAACGATGCAGAAGGACAGTTGACACTGGACATTGGAAACGAAGGCGAACGCGGCCTCACGATCAACATCGACTGGGGCGCCGCAACAGACCGTTTTCAACAGATTGACAACCTATCCGGAGACGCACCGCCGCTGACGATCTCGCATGTTTACTCAGAAGCAGACATTCTGAATTCTCAGTTGAACGGTCGTGAATCGGCAACCGATCCATTGAATGTAAAGTTCTCTGTCAGGCATCACGAATCAATTTTAGTGCTCGGATCCACGGTGACTCAAAATGACAGCGATGTGGAACAGGTTGATGGGCTTTTGGTTTCGTCGACAGACAATCCGCTGACCGCCGAGGGTGAACAGGTGCAGATTTTGGAAAACGGTACGGCAAGCTTTATCATTCCATCGCTTTCCATCCCCGTCGCATTCTTTCCAGTACGTGATGTTATCCCGGAGCTGGATGAGCCAGAACAATTCACGCGAAGTGAACAGACCGTGGCCTTGTCCGGCAGCACGTTCGAGACAACGGAAACGTCGACTTCGACCAGTGTCAGCCGCGAAGAGTTTTTTCAGATTCGAGTTCTGTCGCCCGATCCCGACGGCGAAGACTTGGCTCCGCCCGAGCGGTTGCCGGACGATATCCTGGATGGCGATAAACTGCGGGCTCTGTTCAGCAACCTGCCTGATGGACGCTACGAAATCGAATACGTTTTAGGTGATGGAAACGAAAGATCGATTTTGCAAGTTGACTTGCGAGACGGAAAGCCAATCATACCCAGTGAAGAGCTAGATGAAGGGCCGCTGCGACTGAGAGAGATTAATAGCGAGAACGACGGCACAAATGGGGATGATGTCCAGCAAGACCAAAACCAAGACGAAGTAAGATCCGTCGAATCAATCAAACATATACTTCACCGGGGATTGATTCAGGTCGAATCGGAACACATCAACGGTGCCGAAGCAAAAGATGAATCGGCGGACAAACCAAAAGAAGGCGCGAACGCTTCGGTCGCGATCTCGGCGATCTCAGCGGTCACTGTCAGTCGGCGAGGGAAGCTTGGTCGCTTTTCAGCAGTTTCCAGGTTCTTGTCACGTTCCAATCGTGAACGAACAGCGTGAATCAAAAAAGCGTGAATCGTAAATAGACAATCATGACCAACCGTAAAAACCCTGACGCAGAACCTGATGATCCGCGGGATGACCTGCGCGATCCAGAGGATCAACTTGAAAGCACCGTCGATTCGATCGCCGAAGCTTTGGAGACTGAAAAGCCGAATACGGTTAGACCTGGGAAGCAATCAGAGTTCGCTGAATCGAAACCCGAATCAGAAAGCGGCATGATCCGGCCGTTTGGAATCGATTTGTCTCAACCAATCGACGAATCAATTGAATTTGACTCGACCGACATCATGGAAGAGGGCAAGAAACCGCAATCATCAAGCGAATCGAACGTCGATACCAAAGAGGATATCGGGGACGCTAACGATGCTACTTATGTTATGGAAAACCTCGATCCCAAAGACGCGTCTGAGACAGACACTTCGGTTGATTCCGATTTAATGGGAGCGACCGTTCAATTAGGTTCCGGTAACTTCGCTAGTGGTTCGACTGGTTTTGATGGCCTGTCTGACGAGACGATTGAAAAACCGCTCGACAAGACTGATATTGGCCAGACGGTTAACCCGCGCGAGCTTTCCCAAGAGGACCAAAAATTCTGGGGATCCTTGCTGGTCAGTGGCAAGACAGGTGCAAGCGACCAAGACATCACGAATTTGCGCCCCGCGATCGATCGTACCATTTCAGAAACCAATCTGAAAATCCGCAGTCGAAATGTTTCGACGCCAAAACAATCAACACGAACTGACTCGGACTATCGCCTGATTCGGCTCCTTGGCAAAGGCGGAATGGGAAATGTCTTTGTTGCAAAACAGTTTTCGCTGGATCGTTTGATCGCGGTCAAAGTCATCAAGCCTTTGGCGGAAAAGAAACGCAAAAAGCTGCTCAAAGCAGGCCGCTTAAAAGAAGTCGAAGAGGACAGGCGACATCAATTTCTTTCTGAAGCGGTTGTGACGGGCGATTTGGATCACCCCAACATCGTCCCGATTCACGATATCGCAGTAAGTGGCGACGACACATTGTTTTACGCAATGAAACGTGTTGTCGGAACGCCATGGTCCAAAGTCTTGAAGGAGAAATCGCGCGACGAGAACATCGATATTTTGATGAAGGTCTGTGACGCGATCGGGTTTGCACATACGCGTGGCGTGGTGCACCGTGACATCAAACCAGACAACATCATGCTTGGTGACTTTGGCGTCGTTCTGGTGATGGATTGGGGCCTGGCGCTTGCGAAACCAGAATTCGAGAAAATCGATTCGATTGCTCACACTGCTGGCTTAGGCGGTACACCGGCGTTTATGGCACCCGAGATGGCGACCGGGCCGATCGACAAAATTGGTCCACAAAGCGATGTGTATTTGCTTGGCGCGACTTTGTTCTTGATCATCACCGGTAAGGCTCCGCACCAAGCAGCCAATGTCTCACTTTGTGTAAAGGCGGTCGTCAAAAACAAGATTCGTGACTTCGATGAATCGCATCGCGGCGAACTGATGAACATCGCATTGAAAGCGATGGCGACTGAACCAGAGGATCGATACAAGGACATCAAGAGCTTTCAGGCTGCGATCCGCGAGTACAGGTCGCACGCGGAAAGCATCGCACTTGCAGACGCCGCAAATCACGATTACCAGCAAGGCATCGAGGACCAAGAGTACACCGATTTTTCGCGAGCAACCTATGGCTACGAACAGGCCATCAACTTGTGGAGCGGAAATATGGCCGCCCGCGAGGGGCTGCAACTGACCAGGCTGGCACACGCCCAAGCCGCCTACGAAAACGAAGACTTTGATCTTGGTTTGTCGGTTCTTGATGACAGTGACACGTCGCATCAGCCGTTGATCAAAAAACTGCAAAAAGGACTACGTGAAAGAGAGTCCAGGCAATCACGCCTTACTCTTTTCAAACGTGCAGCGGTGGCGATGTTGGCGTTTATCGTGATAGGGGGCAGCATCATGCTGTACTTCATCAACGACCAAAGAAAACAGGCGGTTGCAGCGAGAAAAGTCGCAGATGCAGCGAGAAAAGTCGCCGAGACTCAGACCGGGATCGCGGTCGCAAAGACAAAAGAAGTCGAAGAGGAAAAGAAGAAGGTCGATGAGCAACGTCTTGAAGCGGTGAAACAACGCGGGATCGCAGAAGAAAAGACGTTAGAAGCAAACAAGCAAACAAAAATCGCACAGCAACAGACGAATATCGCAATCGAGGAAAAAGCCAAGGCCGAAATGGAGCGGGCCAAAGCCGAGGAAAGCAGGTTGAAAGCGATTGCCAGCGAGAAAGAGGCAGAGCGAAGCGAAAAGCTGGCGGTTGCAAAAGAAAAAGAAGCTCAGCAGCAAAAGGAAAAAGCTCAATACGAAGTCTACTTGTCCCAGATCGGATTGGCGAAAGCCCGAATCGAGCGAAACGAATTTGATGATGCTCGTCAAATCTTAGATGAGCTACGACAGATTCGCGGCGCCGATAACCTTGGTTGGGAATGGCGTTGGCTTTGGCGACAAGCAAATCAATCCAAATCCGCCGAGCGCGCCGAGGCGTCGATTATCGACCTAAGTATCTCTGGTAACGGAAAGAAAGGTGTTGCAGTATTGGAGAATGGCTCCGTCGAACTGCTCAGTCTCTCCGCCGATGGTGGCGTCGATCGACAAAGAAACGTTTCCATTGCCACGGACTTTCCCGTCGTTGCCGCCGCGGTGTCCGACGACGCACAAACCATTGCAGTGGGAACATCGGCAGGGGATTTGCAAATATGGGATGCACAACTTCAAGCTCCGCTTCGTACTTTGCGTGGCCACGAACAGAGAATCACCGACTTGCACTTTGCTGATGATGGACGACTTGTATCGGGATCGACCGATCGCACGGCTCGCATTTGGGACGTTCGCACTGGTAAACAACTGGCGACCTGCTGGCATATTGCTGCCGTCGTGGATGTCACATCCACCGAACGCGCTGGCGTAATGATTTTGGCGACCGCTGTCGCCGATCGTCGTAGTGGTCGCGCTGTCATTTGGAAAATCAACGAAACTGATAAACCGACCCGTGTCGGCGAGTTTCTTCAGCACGCCCGACCGATAAAATCCATCGCTCTGTCAAACGAAGCTTCACTTGCAGCGTCGGGAGATATCGCAGGAAACGTCTTCGTGTGGCGTCCGTTGAGTGTTCGAAAAACCGAGTTCGAATCTTCGATCGGCAAAGCAATCGCACAAATCGACAAGAAAACGACGGTGAGACGAAACGCGCCATCGACCAAAATCACAATCGGGCGATTGGTCGACCCGGCATTGTCGTCAACACAAACTCGATTCATTTCGACACGCGGTGCTAACAACAGCTCACGAGCTCACGAAGATGTCGTGGAGACGATCCAGTTCAGCAAAGACGCTTCCCAGTTGCTGACCGGCGCGGATGACTACACGCTGAAAGTATGGGATGTCAGTTCAAGAAAGTTGTCGAAAACACTTCGAGGGCATGGTGGATGGATTACCGGAGCAGGATTTGTTGCCGGAGACACTAGCAAAGTCCTGTCGATCTCTAAGGATGCATCGATTCGATCATGGAACCCGAAAACGTACGTTCAAGACGTCGTGCTAACGCGTGCCCCTGATTCAACGAGCCCCGGCAATCAGAAACGGACAGCGACAAAACGCTCAAACGAAACCAAGCCGCACGAAGACGAAATTTGGTCGGCGCGTTTCGATCCTGCTGGGAAACGAATCGTTTCAGCAAGCCGCGATCATACCGCTCGCGTCTTGCAAATTGATCGTGAAACGATGACGTTCACTGAAGTCGCAAGACTGCGTCAAAACGAATCGGAAGCTGGGCCGAATCGGCTGGACGAAGGAACGTCTTTCTTGGCGATGTCGGCTGTTGTCGATCGAAAGCACGGGCACCTGTTTGTTGGCAGCGCTGATTCGACCGTACGGATCTGGGACTTAGTGCTGGGGACCGAGATTGGACAAGTAAGCGGAACGGGACTTAACAATTCGCTTGCACTTTCAAGCAACGGCAGACTATTGCTGACAGGCAGCAGCAGCCCAAAAGCGAAATCCATTCTTTGGGGAATCGATCCGACTGGCAACAAGTCGCCCAAGTTGCTGTACCGATTAAGGGGGCACGAACAAGCCGTCACTGCCTTTGCCATTTCGCCCAACGGTCGAACGATTTTCACCGGCGATCGCAGCGGGATCGGATGGCTTTGGGATACTCAGTCGGGTCAGCGCATCGGCAACGCGGTTGAGTATGCGCGTGGCTATCGAATCAACGCCGCGGAGTTTTCGCCGGACGGCAAGGAATTATACATTGCCGCTGATGATCAACAGCTTACCCGTATCAGTGTTGCGACCCGGCAGCGTCTTGGACGACTGAGCCATGATGGGTTTGTAACACGCTTGTCAATTTCCGGTGATGGAAAGCGGGCGTTAACGATCAGCGAATCAACGACCAGAAAACAATTCGTTGCCAAAGCACAGATCTGGAATTTGGAATCAGGTCGCAGCCGGTTATTGGATCGCGTGGAAACAGCCATCGTCGAAAACAGCGGCAATGCAAACAGCGGCGATGAAAACAAATTCGTTGACCGCCAATCCACACGTATCCGACTAACATCCGCCGAGTTCGGAGGTCAAAACAGGATGGTCGCGGTGAGCCGATCTGCAGGTGATCGCCAACCGGCTCGTGTGAAAATCTGGGACTTGGCAACGCCGCAGGAAAAACCCAGAACGTTCGATTTGCCTCGGCGTCTTGGTCCCGCGCAAGTTGCGATGCCGCTAACGAATCAAAACATGTTGACGTTGAACGCAGATGCCGCGTTTCTGTGGAATCTAGATTCGATGGTGCATGAAAAAAGCTACCGCGCACACGCAGCGTTAACTCAAGCAAGTTTTTCGTTTGACGGCCAGTACATCGCTACGGGCAGCCGAAGCGTAAAAATCTGGGATTCGAACTCCGGTGCGGCGGTCGGCAAAATCGAAACTCCCCATCGGGGGCCAGTCCGAGGTGTCCAGTTCAGCCGTTCTGGGCCAGATTATCTACTGGCGACAACTGGCGATGATGGCTACGCACGTGTTTGGAATTGGACGCCTCGAACAAGCCAATTTGACATGATCGCCGAATATGAATTAACGGTGGACCCGAGCAACAGCGGCACCAACCGTCTGCCTGGTCGTTGCGTTGGTTTTTCGCCCGATGGCAAATCGCTGTTGGTGGGCGGAATCGGAGGGATCGCCCGACTTTGGACGCTTAACGGAAACGGCCCGCCGCGTGTCTACGATTCGCCGGATGCAGGAACATTTACCTGCTGTGATTTTTCTTCGGACGGAAATTGGATTGCCATGGGCAGTAGCGACAAGCGAGCAAGGCTGTGGAAATTGAATCCGCCAACCGCGCCTGCGGAAGCTCCAATCGTGATGAAAGGCCACGCCGATCAAATCGAAGATATCCGTATTTTGCAGGATCAGTCCGACGAATTGCGGGTGTTGACTGCATCGTTGGACAAATCCGCCAGAATTTGGGACCCACGTCTGGAGTCGCCCGAAAAGCGCGGACGTGAACTTGTCACACTTCGCAAACACACGTTAGGCGTCACAGCGATTGACGCAACAAGCGATGGCGAATTGATCATGACCGCCGGCCGTGACGGAACAGTGGTCCTCTGGCCAGCAGTGGAATCTAAAAAAGCGACGAGTGCTGTCGAACAAGAAAACTTGTTTGAATCGGTGCTGGAGCAGTAGGAGCGCTGGAGTCCAGGCTTTAGCCGTTCAAGCACTCCCTTGTCAAACAAAAAGGCGGCTAAAGCCTGCACTCCAACGCTACCAATTCAAAAAACGCGTTAGCAAGTCGACACCTGGTTCGGTCAAAAAGCTCTCGGGGTGAAACTGCCAGCCTTCGACTTGCCACTTTTTGTGACGCACGCCCATGATTTGACGTTTGCCGCCGGTGTCGGTCCACGCGGATATTTCCAGTTCGTCTGGCATCGAATCAGGTTCGATGACCAAGGAGTGGTAGCGTGTTGCGATAAATGGTTTTTCGATTCCGGCAAACAACCCTTGGTTGTCGTGGTGAATCGCATCCGTCTTGCCGTGCATCAGTTCAGGGGCGCGGACGATCTTTCCACCAAACGCTTGGCCAATCGATTGATGTCCCAAGCAAACTCCCAGTAAAGGAATTTTTCCAGCAAAGTGCTGAACACATTCGACGCTCACTCCAGCTTCGCTTGGCGTGCAAGGTCCTGGGGAAACAAGAATGCGTGAGGGAGAAAGTTTTTCGATTTCGCCAACCGATAACTGGTCGTTGCGAAAGACCCGAACGTCTACCGCAGCATCGATCTCTCCCAGTCGTTGGACGAGGTTGTAAGTAAACGAATCGTAGTTGTCGATAACGACGACCATGGCGCGATCTTGGATGCCTGTGTCAATGGTAAAAGTAGACGAAACAAAAAAACAGATTCTTTGTGTTCGTCCGTATAAACGCTCTTTAGTCTGGTTTGTCGCCGTGCGTATAATGGGGCTCAGCGATGTTCGTTAACGGAATCAAACCCGTCAACTCCTGGTTCAAAATGGTGTTCGCAAATTTGCACACCGCTTTCATTTTGAACTCTGGGGCCAACGAATCATAGCCGACCAATTATATTGTTTGCTGGATTGCGATCGCTTTAAGAAAAAGCGACACGGAAGCTCAGCAAAATGCCTGTGTCGATCACATTTAACGCGTTCAATTTGAACCGCTGTGGACAGATTGTGAAATGCAGGCAGATGTTTTTTTATTTGATTTCGGATAATGCTCGTGCTTTCGGTTCGCCCCAAAGTCGCCGAATTGGCGTTTCATGTTTTCAGTCGTTCACTCCATCCGGAGTTGTACACGGTTCATCAAACGCGGCGAATCGAACGAACCGAGTACCAGGCACAGATCAACATCACCAACTGCGGCCACGTCATTACGTGGCAAGCCTGTGATGAAAAATACGGCGGTGTCACGGTTTGCGAAGTCGCCACCAGTGCGCACCAACCGTTGCCCAAGCGTCGTTGCTTGATCAGTAACGCCCTGAAAGGCAGCCGCACCGAAAAAGCCAAGTGCCACGGTGGAATCGAATACCGAACACACTTTCAGTTGGAGCCCGTCGAGCCGGACATGTTTTTCATGGTTCACAAGCAATTGGGCCAACAACAAACCGAAGGCTTGCTGCACAAGTTCGATGCCAGTGGTCGAATGGCGATGGGAGCACTCAGCTACGTTAGCATCGAAACACGCCAGCGATCGATGCTCGTGCAAGCCATTCATACTTTTCCGGATGACTATGCGATCGTCAAAGTTGAATCGCTGTTCTCGTTGCCTGCGACCAAGAACGAAGCTTGATTGATCGAACTGGTCTACTTGCCAAAGATATTGTTGGCAACTTGATCGGTGTCATCGATCTGAAACGCGGCCAAGCCGTGCACGGCATCGCTGGAAATCGCGCAAACTATCAAGCGGTCCAATTCGGTTCCGATCCAAGCCACTTTGGAGACGCAATCGCGCTCGCCAAGCACTATCAAAACCTGGGGTTACGTCGACTTTACGTCGCCGACCTGGATGCAATCGGCTGCCAAGCACCACAGAGTGATTTGCTCACTCAGATCATCCAGCAGTGTCACGATTGGGACGAAATCTTGTTGGATATTGGCTGGACCGGCACACTGAGCGGCAAACTGAGCGGCAAACCAAGCGGCGAACCTAGTGTCAAACTGCCACGATCTGCGTTGGATTCGCCTAACGTCGGTTTCATTGCTGCCACAGAATGTGCTCAGTCGCCCGATGCACTGTCGCGGTTGGTTCAGGCGGTGACTGCGGGCCGTACGCTGCTCGGGCTTGATTATCGAGCTGGAGAATTTGTTAGCGACGTCGCAACCGAACAACAATGGCACGATGCGGCAAAAAGATTGAAGGTTAAGCGATGTGTGGTGCTGGATGTCGCCAGCGTTGGTACCGGCGACAGCAGCAACAGCGTGGAAGCATGCCGAGTCACGCGCCAGCACCTTTCCGACGCAACGATCTACTCGGGCGGCGGAATCCGATCAGTCGATGACCTCCAACGTTTTGCAACCGTTGGATGCGACGGATTCCTTGTTGCGACATGCCTGCAATAAGAACG
>CAZZDZ010000065.1:0-3099 GCA_964652675.1 uncultured Pirellulaceae bacterium | reverse complement strand
TAATCGCTGGCCAAAGCAGAACGAGAAACCAGCCCGCCGAGACGAAAGCGTAAAACGCGATCAGAATGGAAAGGACAGAAAACAGGATGCCGTACTTCAATTTCCCCTCTCCTTTCTATCTTGAGCGGCCTCGGCGGGGTGTTTTTCGCGGTAGTTGCGCAAACGGCCGTATTTTGGGGGTTTCAGCCGATTCAGTGGTGCCCAGCTTTCGCAAAGCTCCAAGTCTCAACCAATGTTGCCAGAGCACGATTGCTTTGCATATTCAATATGCGGTAGACCATTTATGATGTCAGTTCGACATTTCCGATTCAACGTCCGTTTCGTATTTCCGCTCTCTGTTCTGAATTGAACACATGACTCGATCAATTTTTGCAGCCCTGCTATTTCTGCTGTTCGCATTTGTCTCGGCAAATAACGCCGTCGCTGACGACCCGAAGAAAAAGGAGGGTGAAGAAGAAAAACCTGCCTTCAAGCTGGGAAAGGATGTCGAGAAGGAGCTGCTGCCACTGTTCAAGGCGATTGCGCTGGCGGATCGATCGCGTGCGACCGTCGAACTGTCTGCTGAGACCTTGGCCAACGGTCGTGTTCTGAATCGGCAGAAGTCGACTTATCAGATCGCGTCGACCCACCCAAACATGTTCACGGTCTACTTAAAGCAGCCAGAAAAACGTACCCGTGTTTATTGCAATGGAAAAGACTTTATTGTGGCTCTGGCACCCGATGCCTTTTTTCGAGTCCCTGAGCCGCTGAATTTGATTGACGCGGTATTCGAGATGCCTGTGGAGATGGGACCGTATCCAGAAGCTGTGTTTGCGTTGACTTTTGCAGGTGCGGATCCCGCGTTGACGATGTTGGCGGGGATGGAGTCGGTCGAGATCGTCGAACGCGGTATGTTTCGTGGCAAAGTTCCGTCTATCCAATTCAAAGGTGTCCAAGACGACGGGGTGGTTTGGAATTTCTGGATCTCACGAGAAAAGGAACCGAAGCCGCTGCGATTGCTTGTCGATTTAACAACCATGTTGCGCGAGAACGCACAGATGAAGATGCCGCCAGGTTACGCGTACGAATTGCGATTCGACTTTCTGACTTGGCGGATGTCTGGTGAAGTGGACAAGAAACTTTTCGCCTACAACCCTCCCAGCAACGCGATTGAGTACGAATCGACCGCGGATTATTACAGCAAGCTTTCAGGGGCTGCTGGCCAGCACCCATTGGAAGCTTATGCAGCGCCAAGGTTTAATGCGAGATTGCTGTCCGGTAGAGGTTTCACGGCAAAGAGCTTGGAGAACAGAGTTCTGGTTTTGGATTTCTGGGCGTCTTGGTGTACGCCGTGTGCGGAAGCGATACCTGTGGTTGCAGATGTCTGCAAGGAATACGCAAACAAGGGCGTTGTGTTTTTGCCGATCAACGTCGGGGAATCGCCTGAGCTGATGCAAGAGTACATCAAGGAACAAGGCTGGAAGATCGACCCGGTCGTAGACGAAAAAATGGCGATCTCCAAGGCTTTTAAAGCGGATGTGATTCCACTAACGATGTTGGTGAGTCGAACGGGCGTGATCGAGTCGGTTCACTTTGGATTCGCGGGCACCGAAGCGTTGGAGAAACGCTTGAAAGACGATTTGGATGTGCTGGTTGTGGGCGGGAAAATTGCGTCGGCCCCCAAGAAAAAACCAGAAGAGAAACAGAAAAGCAGTGCATCCAAGCAAGACCGCAAATAGCGAGTTTTCTGTGACGTGACCTAACGTGTCCCAGTCCTGATAGATGATACGGCCAGTTCGATTTGAACAGCCCTGCTGATCAGCTCTCCCAAAAGAGTCTGGTTTGTTTGGCAAGCCAATTTCATCCCGACGGAGTGCTGGTGACGATGGTCATATCTAGTTTCAATCAATCAAAGTCTTCCCAGTTCGATCCAGATCGACTGGCAAAACTTGCTCCTGGTACCAGCGGTGCCTTGCGAGCCTTGATGGCGGTGTGCGATGTACAACCGCGATCGTATCAAAGTCGTATCATCGAATCCGCAGTGCAGATGTTTGCGGGCGTCAAACTTGGTCGTGATGACCGCATGATGCCAGCGGCCAAGAGCGTGCTGATCGAAAGCCCAACAGGAAGCGGCAAAACGGTCATGGGACTGGCGACTGCAGCTTTACTGCAGCGATCGACCGGAGCACGCGTTGGATGGGTCGCGATGCGACGCAATCTGCTGGCGCAAGCCGAAGCGGAAAACCTCGCTCGTGGCTTTGGTGTGCGAATGCACCCAATCAGCATGTTTGAAAAGAATCCGCCGATGGTGGATTTGTTGGTTGTGGACGAAGCGCAGCATGACGCCGCCACCAGCATGGCCAACTTGCACAGCCAGATTCGGCCAACTTGGACTCTTGGGCTTTCCGCAACGCCGTATCGCACCGACCGGATCAAATTGTGTTTTGATCAGGTGATCCGTGATGCGGGGATCGCAGCGTTGATCAACGACGGCTACTTGAGCGCCTACCATCACTACACGATTCCCGAGCACACACCTCAGCGCATCGCAAAATTGTTGATCAGCGATCCTCTGCGATGGGGAAAGTCGTTGGTGTTTTTTCATCGTCGCAGCGAGTGCGATTTGCTGTACTTGTTGCTCCGGCAAGCAAACATTTCGTGCGAAGTTGTTACAGCATCCAGCAACCGCGAGCGTCAAATCGAAGACTTTGCCGCCGGTCGCGTTCGAGTGCTGATCAACATGGCGATCTTGACCGAAGGGTTCGATTGCCCTGAGTTGCAAACGGTCTTTTGTCGCCCCAGCGGAAAAGGCTGCACGATTCAAATGGCTGGCCGCGTGCTGCGAACTTGTCACCAAGTGCCGTTCAAGCAAATCGTACAGTGCCAAAAAACGCCTCACCCCATGTTGCGAACCGCCATGGCGGCTGAGCAGTACCTCTGGACCGATGATGGTTGGCGCAGCATTCGCGCCAACAAACGCCTGGACGAAATGACCCATGCAGCTCGCAGGCGTGTCGCCAAAGCAGAAGTCAGGCTTCCGAAATTGGTTTCTATCCACCGATCCAAAGCCGTTCAGGCATGGTACACGAACGCCGAATGATCGTACGCAAACTATTTAAC
>CAZZDZ010000064.1:0-21729 GCA_964652675.1 uncultured Pirellulaceae bacterium | reverse complement strand
CAAAAGAATTAGAAAAGCAGAAAAGGGTTTCGGTAAAATCATCTTGTAACTGTGAGGTGTTAGGGAAGATTAGAAAAACAGTTACTGCCGTAATATCCAAACCTCCAATCCTTCCGACACAGAATCGAAATTATTAACAATGGCCTCGATGGATGCTAAAGATCGAACTGACTACAACACTTGGTTGTTTGCTCAGTCGTTGGAGGTCATTTGCATGGCGGTTAGTGTGTAGAGTGGTTAGCGTGCAGGATGTGCAGCGCGATCGATCGTGATGTGACGCAACAGTGTTCCGGCCATCGCCATCCCGCTCAAGAACGCACCTTCGACGCGCGGACCGCCGCACCAATCGCCGCACGCTGCGATTTTTGCGTCAGCGTCCCACAAGCATTCTGTTTGAAGTGGATTGGCCGGGATTGCGTAACGCCAAAGATGTGCGACACAGTGGCTTGGTTTTCCAATCGAACCGCCAATCGCGTTTTGCAATGCGTCAAAAAGTCGCTGCGAGGCTTCACCGGGATCCAATTCAAGATTGTTTTCTGTCCATTGGGGCGACGCGTGAAGCACCCAGTTACCCTTGTTGTCACTGGGTTTGCCGTTGCGTCCAGGTTTGCTGGAATTGCGTGCGATCCACGAAAGCGGACCGTTGTTAACAAACGCTCCATCGAATTCCAATTCGCTTAGTGCATCGACCGACACCATGACTGCCCAGCAAGGGCGCATCGTGACCGAAGCGACTTGTTCGGTGATGGGTGTGTGTCCGTTGATGATTTGGTGGGTTTGCGGTGGCGGGCAATTGGCAATCACGACGTCAAAGTCTGAGTCGATTGCGTCATTGCTGGCGAAGAGTCGCCACTTTTGTCCTTTTCGTTGCAAGTGGCTGATGCGCGTACCAAGTTTGACGTCTAGGTCCTTGGCCAAGTGCTTTCCGATCGCGTTCATGCCGGGTGTGGCGACAAAACGTGGCGTCCCCTTTTTCTCATCCATGATGTTTCCGCCATCGCCAAGTTCGACAATTTTGCCCATCCATGGTGTGACAATTCCATCTTGAATCCAGCTATGCACGTAACGCGTAAATCGAGCATCGCGGGCGGTGAAATACTGTGCGCCGTGATCAAACGAAAGCCGATCGCTTACGCGACGCGTCGACATTCGCCCGCCAACGCCGCGCGATTTTTCAAACACTTGCACTTGCACGCCATGGTCCGATAGCGTTCTGGCTGCAATCAGTCCTGCCATTCCAGCGCCAATCACAGCGACACGCGGTACCTGTTTGGCGATCGGTCGTTGAACGATCTTGGTGTAATGATCTAGGTCAATGCGTTTTGCGTGTTCGTCAAGCGGTCGGCGTCGAACCGTCCCGGTGATATCTTGTTCGGGTTCAAAGGGTTTATCAAACAAACCGTAGCACCAGAGTACGCCGCCATAACTGCTGGGGTCGCGACCGTCGAGCGCATAACGATGATTGATGTCCATCGTTAATTGGACGGCGCGGCAGGGTGAACCGGTCCACGGCAAAAAAGCTTTGCCCCAGGTCATGCGAACATTGTTGTGAAGTTCGCCGTGTTGCAGCAAACTTTTTTGGCAAGCATCCCAAAGCTGATTTTGGGTATCGCCACGACCAAGCGTCTCCCAACTGAAATTAGATTGACGCGGATCCTTGGAGTGTTCACTTAAGGTCTGTTTGGCCCACT
The DNA here is from genome assembly GCA_964652675.1 of uncultured Pirellulaceae bacterium. Lineage (GTDB taxonomy): Bacteria > Planctomycetota > Planctomycetia > Pirellulales > Pirellulaceae > K23-9. The sequence goes on along the minus strand of CAZZDZ010000064.1, from coordinate 20,038 downwards.
GCGGGAGAGAGTCGATCGAATCGATACAGTCGATGTTGTGATGACAAAAATGAAACGACATTTCGCGCCAGACCAAAAGTTCATCTAAGTATTTGTCGGCGTTTTCCTCGGCAGCTTCTCTGGCGATTCGCAGTGGACTGACCATTCCAAAGTGCAGATAGGCACTCATGCGACTGACACCGTTGTGGATGGTTGCGTCATCACGCTGGCTGGCGTAGTCGGCAAGTCCGTGTTGCTTGAACCGCTCCCACCGTCTGTAGCCGGCCCTTGTACCGCCGGGCGTATCCGCGATCGGGGCAATGCTGTGATCGATTTCGCATTGTCCGATCAATTGGTTCAAGCAGATGTCTTGTAGGCAGAGCGGCTGGAAGGGCAGTTTGCCATCGAACATTTCGCAATCGATGTTCTGCTGAGCGTAAGGTTGGCCAACGCGGTCGGCGTAAAGTGATTTGGTTGCATCACGAAATTTGTATGCGCGATCAAATGGCCGGTCCAACAGAGCGGTGGCAACGATGCAGCTGGAATCGACCGTCGCAATGGGCGTCGTTGTTTTTACGGTTAGTCGCTGTATCCAACCAGCCAGTGGTTGCACGGGCATTTCTTCGGTGATCAAGACAGCCGCACGCCGTGTCAAATCTCGCAGATGGGGCCCGCGATTTCCGGGGTGCTGAATGTGAAAAACATTTGCAATCTCGCGTTCGTTCAACTCACGCTGGGCGTCCCGAATGCCTTGCAAAATAAAACAGTGGTAGCGATCTGATGCGTACGCATAGTCTTCCGACAAACCCAGATAAACCAGCAACGGCAAGCCGTTTTGGCGGGCAATGCAAATGGCCGCATCGAGTGCCGGGTTTTCATGTGCACGTAGAGCATTGTGCATCCAGTACAGAACAAACTCACCGGGACCATGAGCCGTTTGATCGGGTGCGACGACCCAGCGGAATCGTTCCGCTAAATGTTCGGGCAAGGATTCGTCCATGCCGTGCTCCAAAAACGTGATAAGCCTGAAAACGTATTCTAGTGCGTCGGCAATCCACCAAGCCCATTCAGATTACGACACTATGATTTGATCAGTTGTTTGGCAATCCAGCCACGCGGCAATCCAGGATCGATTGCTATGGTGGACAAACCAGTCTCTTTTTTGACGCTATTGGCTGCCAAAATACCGCTGACAACAGCTCCTTCCATCGTGGCGGGCCAACCTGTCGCAATCCAATCTCCAGCCAGATGAAACCAGGGCAGGGAAGTGTGCGATGGTGGTCGAATCGCTTCAACTTCCGGGCGGACCGAAAAGACAGATTGTGGATCCGTCACGACTTGGCTGCGAATTAAACGTGCCGCACTGGTGGCAGGAAAAGCTTGACGCAGCTCGCGTTGTACCTTCTGCACCAATTCGTCTTTGGGAATCGCACGAGCTTCGCGCGACGCACTGATGACAACTTGGTAGTAAAAACCATCGCGTTTGGAATCTGACTGGGATTCATCATCCGGTTTCGGTTCAGGTGAAGCGATTGGGTCTCGGAAAATCCACTGCGCGGTTGTTCCCACCAAAACATGATGGGGCTGATCGGTGATCTCGCGATCAAACCAAAGGTGCAAACCAGTGATCGGCGACGAGGGAAAGTCACCGATGGCGTCCAAGTTCGCGACGCTCTCGCGAATTTTTGAGTCGGCCAATAGTTTGCCAACTTGATGCCAGGGGACGGCACTGACGACGTGGTCCGCATGAAGGAAACCTTCTGAATCTGCGCCTCCTTCGGCATCGGCACCGTTTTTCGTTTGCACTCCGATCGGATCCGCGTTGACGCGGGTGACTGACGTTTCCGGTACGATCGTCGCTCCCAGTTGGCGGATTGCATCGGTTAGACGCTCGCCAAACAATTTCCCCAATGGTTCGGTCGGTACCAGCACATCGCTGGCACGTTTGGCCGCCGCGAATCCGTCGATCAAGACCTTACGCGCTACTGACATCGATACGAACTCGGTCGATTCGCCCAAAGCACTGACCAGAATGACATCCCAAAAATCTTGAATCGTGTTGGCGTCTTGTCCGTTATCGACCAACCATTTCGCAGCCGTTTTGTCAGCGAGTTGATCTGAATGGGTTCGCATCAAACGCAGCATGCCATTGCGAATACTGCGATGCTGAGCCCAGGTTAGGTATTTCAACGAACCGATTGTCATCGCCAGATGAAAAGGTGCTGGCAACCAATCGATGGGGGCAAAATGGCTTTGGGGATGTTTGGGATGCAAAAACCGCAGTTCGCTATATCGCTGCATCGAATCGGACAATCCATAGCGGTTCAGCAATCCCAGCAAGTTGGTGCAGCAACCCATTGCCACGTGCTGGCAGTAGTCGATCGTTTCGCCGCTACTTGGATCGCGAAACGATCCCGCTCTGCCGCCCGTGCTGCGTTTCGCTTCCAAAACGGTGACTTCAAACTGGTCCGCATGCTCTCGTAGCAACGATTCGGCAGTCGATAACCCAGCCAAGCCGCCACCGACAATCACAACGCGAACCTTATTCACGACGCAGAAACTTCAGGAGGTGGCACGGGCAAGCGTCGGAACATTGGCGAGATGAAATGTTGAGAGACCAGCCCAAAGTGTTCGCCGGTGGATAGGCTGACGCGTTTTGAAAAAACGGCACGGGGGTCTTCTGCGATCCGATCCAGCAGTCGACGATAAGTACGCCACATCATACTGAACATCGGTCGGCCGTCATCGCTGAGCGACTCCCAAACACCCCAACCTGAACTGTACAGTTTCTTGGCCCGTTCGATTTCGTCACAGATCAAATGACGCAGCCGATCGTCGGCACGTGGTTTCAAAAGGTCATCTTCGCTCAATCCGTGCAGCACAAAATGCTGACGCGGTAGATAGATTCGTCCTCTTTGAGCGTCTTCGGAAATATCACGCAAGATGTTTGTCAGTTGAAATGCCAGCCCGCAGTCGACGGCCGCATTGACTGGCAAATCTCCTTCGAATTCCCAAATGTGCAGGCACGCCAATCCGACGGCTGACGCGACTAAGTAACAATAGTGTTCCAATTGCTCGTAGGTATCAAATCGCGTTTTCTGTTGGTCGGCCAAAACTCCGTCGATGATTTCAAGGAGATACTTGGGAGGGATCTGGAATCGAGCGACGGCATCACGCAAGGCGGGAAAGATATCTTTGCCATGTTGGTTTAGATCGATCGGGCACGCGGCGTCTTCGGGCGGCAGTTTTGCTGCGAAAACGATCGTGTCGTCGGATGGGGCATCAACCAAATTCAGGGAAGTTGATTCACGCCACCATTTCAGCCAAGTCGTACGTTGTTGTGTGGGTTGATCGCAATCACCGACGTCATCGGTAATTCTTGCGAACGCGTAGAGGGCGCACATCGCATCCCGCTTCGCTTTGGGCAGCAGCCAAAACGATCGATAAAAGTTGCTACCGCTGCGTCGCGAAATGCGACGAACTTGGCGATAACTGGCGGAAACAGTAGGCGACGACGTCATGCAATGATCATAGCGTCGTGTCGAGTGTGACCGAACGCTTTAGGGCGGTATTCGGGCAAGATCGTAATGATCATGTGTCTACGCAGCACCGACAAGACAACAATCTCCCGCTAACATGAGCGATGAAGCTTGCTGTTTCCAAAGGATCATGCACTTTGCCACCGTCACGACAACAGATTCTTGATGACTTGTTCCTGCGGGCGCTAGAATTGCCGCCCGAGCAATGGCCGATGTTCTTGGAAGAGAACTGCGGTGGTGATGCCGATCTGCGCGGTAGCCTGCAAACTCTTTTGGAAGCCGACGCGGCAGCGGGATGCGACCAGTTTTTGCGTTCGGCATTTATGAACGATTTACCTGTCGAGCCCAACTCACCGCTGCCACCGATTGCCGATCACCACCCCAGTGACGAAATCCGATTTCAGATCATTTCCAAGCACGAGCAAGGCGGCTTGGGCGAAGTCTTGATCGCTTACGACCGGCAATTGAGACGCGAAGTGGCCGTGAAGCAGATTCGCCCCAAATGGCAAAGCCACGAAGAAGCACGGCAACGTTTCGTCCAAGAAGCAGAAGTGACTGGGCGGTTGGAACATCCTGGCGTCGTTCCCGTGTACGCAATGGGCCATTGGGAAGACGGCCGCGAATACTATGCGATGCGGTTTATCGAAGGAGACACGCTGGCAGAGGTGATCGAAAAATATCACGCATCGACGCAAGACAAACAAGATCGACAACGAGAGCTTCGTAAATTGCTGAACCGGTTTGTTGATGTCTGCAATACGATTGATTACGCGCACAACAAAAAGGTACTGCATCGCGACATCAAGCCGTCCAATATTATGGTAGGGCCCTATGGGGAAACGTTGGTCTTAGACTGGGGACTTGCGAAACTTTTGGACTCTTCGTTTGACGAATCCATGACTGCCCAGATGATAGGAGAACGATCCTCTGGCAGCGGTTCCACTCCGACTCAAGCGGGCGGCCGCATTGGGACGCCCCAGTACATGAGCCCCGAACAAGCGAGCGGCCAACTAGACGAAATCAGTGTTCGGACAGACATCTATCTATTGGGCGCGACTCTCTATCAAATTTTGACTGGTCAACCGCCCCATCAAAGTGAATCGATCGAGAAGTTATTAAAGAAAGTGGCCAGTGGTGACTTGGTACCACCACGGCAGATCGACTCAGGAATTTCTCCAGCGCTGGAAGCGATTTGCGTCAAAGCGATGCACGCCAATTCGGTCAAGCGGTATGAGTCTGCTGCTAGCCTGGCGCGTGACGTCGAAAGCTGGCTGGCCGATGAACCCGTTGCCGTTCATCGTGATTCTTGGACCGTGCGATTGGCTCGCTGGGTTCGACGGCATCGCACTGCCGCTACCAGTCTTGCGGTCGCGGCGACGCTGTTGACGATTGGATCGGTGGCTGGATCGTTGATATGGGACATACAACGGATCAAGCAAGCCAAGCTGCGCACCGAAAAACAGCAGCGAGACATGCAGTTGCGAGTTGAGCGGCAGCAACGAGACGTTGAGCGAAAAGCGCTGATGGATGCCGCGTCCGAGTTGGCTGACAAAGAATTGCAGGCCAGCCGATATTCATCTGCTTTGGGGTTTTTGCAAAATGCCACCGAAGCAGCCGACGGTTCCGTTTCTGACCAGCCGCAACTACAAGAGCAACAGGATGAGTTGAAAGCCAAGGCCGAACGCTTGCAGCGGTTGGTTTCCTTCTATCACTTTGCAGATATTCACGAACGGCTAAACGTGATGAGTCGCGATACCAAGGCGATCACAGCTTGCCTGTCGGGTTTGGATGCGCTGGGTATCGTCGGTATTGACGACTGGTGGTTTCGGCTGCCCGATGAAGACCTCTCTGCAAAACAAAAAGATCAACTGCGCTGGGACGTCTATCAACAGTTCATGATGCTTGACGCGATGTTGGTCAAGTTAAGCGGGATACGATTGATCGGTTCCGAAAAAATGGGCGGTTCAAAGTTGCTACGAGGCGCCCGTCGATTCTTACAAACGAATGCGGGCAAACGCGAAGCCGCAGCCGGGTTAGTTGTCAGTGATCGCATCGAGGGATTTCGGCTGTCGGAAGCTTCCCGGTGGTACCGATCGGTAGGCGCCTTTCGGTTTGGCAAAGCCAGACGGCTTCATAGCAACGAACTTGGGCTGACACGCAACGCCACCGACGCGCAAAGTCTGGGAGTGTTGTGCATGATCGCGGGACTGGATCCAGATTTTCGGATTTTGTTCAATGACTATCAGGGTGACGAACCATTGCGGGCGGCACACGATTTGTTTAACCGATCCGCGACTCTGCGTCCCGAGCACTATTGGACGCACTTGTCGTTGGCGCAGGTCGAATTTTTGATGGCGATGAAAAAGCCCGATTGCAACTGGCGAGATGTAGAAATCGCAGTGCAGGCGATTGGACGCTGCATCGCAATCAATCCCGAAAATTGTTTTGCCCATGCGGATCGGTCAACGATGTATCGCGAACAAGCACGGTTGATTGAAAAGGATGAGTCAATCGATGCAGCTCAACGGCTCAGACGCGTCAGTGAATTGCGGCAATGGAGTTTGGCGGATGCTGAATTGGCGGCCCGATTGGGAATGGACCAACCACGTGTTGGATGGCAGTACGGTTTGGCGTTGTACGAAGTTGGCCAATCAGGGCAAGCCTTCGAGCAATTTTTGCGGGCTTCAAAGCTGACGTTTCCGTTGATCAATATTCAAGACGCCGCGTTCCTGTTGGTCGATGACCTTCGTGGCCGACAAGAAGCAGGTCAGGTCATCGAAAAACTGTCCGCGCAACCAGGATCCGCGCAGGCAAAACTGCTGACATTGCTGGCCACGATTCGTCTAAATCAAAATGCGTTTGATGAAGCTCTTTTGGCAGCGACCAAGGCGATCGATCTTGGTGACGCGCCCGCGCACGCGTATGCCGTTCGCGGCATGATCAACTTGCAACGTGACGCGCTCAGCGCAGCCCAAGACGACTTTGTTCATGTGCTGGCTGATCAACCCGATCATGACTGGGCAGTCTATGGATTGTCGCGTTGCAACGAAGCGTCAAAAAAATATGACGAAGCACTGCAAGGATATCGGCATGGTCAGCGGATCGCGCAGACATCCGAGCATCGCGCGGCGAGTCTGTTGGGGCAAAGTCGCGTGTTGGGACTGACGGGAGAATATGAATTGGCGACCGATGCGATCACGATGGCGCGTGAATTGGAACCCGCTTGCGACATCATGACGGTCGTGAAACCTCTGGCGATCAAATATGGAAAATTGAAAAAGGCGGATCCGAATTCAAAAGCAACCTTGGCGTTTAAAGCGTTTTTGCAACGTCTGTCAAAATTGCCTCGCGTCACTAACATCGCGTTCCCAAAGCAGCGTACGTTCGATCAACAATACCGTGCCGCGGTGCTCAACGGAGATTTTGAACTTGGCACCTTGCGATACTGGAGCGATGCAACAGGAGCGTCTTGGTTGTGCGAAGATGAAAACGAGTCCACCGCGGTGGTAACGAAGACGGAGTCGCACTCAGGCGGTTTTTCGTTGCAGGTCACTGGGCACGAAAAGGGTACGGCGCGGTGCGGGCAAACGTTTCCCCTGCCGGTTGGACGTCGATGTCGTGTTGTTGTTTGGGCCCGCGGGCGACATCTGAGCCAGGGCGGAGCGTCCATTGAAGCCGTGCCGATCAAGGAAACCGCTATCGATTCGGTGGACAAATCGGTAGTGGATAAAGGTGCAGTCATTCGGCTGCCAGAAGGTTCGTTTGGTTGGACGAAGTTCGTTGCTGTTCTCGATCTACCGGAAAAAGCTGGGGTAGAAGCCTTTGTGCCGGCCAGATTGAACGTGATTTCGTCGGACGAGGGTCAGTTTTGGCTGGACGATATTCAAGTCTTTGTGGAGCCAAAACAGGTCGAACCTAAGTAGAACGTTCGCAAAACAGAGGTCTGAAAGAAATCTCTGGTTTTCCATTAAGGGGTTTGGCGGGGGATCGCACAGGTGTTGGTGAAGCGGATGACCGCAAACAACCAACCATCAACCTGGAGACGACCATGACCCGCCCATTCACAACAATCGCCAAAATCACTTTCGCCGCTTGCCTGATCGTGGCAGCAACCAGCACCACCGCATCAGCTCAATCCGCTGGCAGCTGGATCGACCTTGCAAACGGCCAAGCAAGAGCCGGAGCATCTGCAAACGGTAGCTTGCTCCAATTCGCCAAGTCTCGCAGTAGCAGCAAGAACGGTGTTAACTTTGGACACGGCTTGGCCATCGGAGCCAGCGAAAATGGCATCTCGCTATCCAACACAATCGGTGCAGGTGCTGGTCGAAACGGCGTCGCTCACAACTTGAACCTGCACATTGGAGCAAACGGAACACACATCAGCCACGGCGGTGTCACCTCACAAGGCGGCAACAATCGTGTGATTTCTGGCGGACAAACGGGTGTGCGAAACGGTCAAGTCTACGGTGGAAGTTCGTCCACTGGATACGGCCCACGAACAAATGTTTGGTCAAACAGCCGAACCAGACAATGGGCTCAATCATACCAAAACCGACCTGTGCAGAACTACGGCGGCCAAGTGCTCCGCAACATTCGCTTCTAAGCGAAATCAAACAATGCCCGATTCCGGGATTCGACTAGCGGCCTTTGCCCACTGGGCTTGGGCCGCAATTTCTATAGGCGACCGATACCAAGCCAATCAAACACACTTCTTTTTCAATGAGGCCAGCCATGAAACGTTCAAACATCGTGTTAGCAGCCGCTTTCGCGTTCACCTCCTGTTGCTTTTCGCTTGCCAGAGCTGACGACGAATTCGCAGAGCAGGGAACCGAATCAAAAACAGCCCAGCGGTCAGTCGCGCAAGTCAATCGGTTTTGGGGGCTGACCTTCGCGGAAATCTCTGATGTCGTTCGCTTGCATGTCCCAACGTTGGCCAAACCCGACACAGGATTATTGATCGCACAAATTGATCCTGCGATGCCCGGCGCTCGACTGGGATTGCAAGTTGGCGACGTGATCCTGCAAACGAACGGCCGAAACGTCAGTGATTCAGACGATCTGCCGAAGCCGTCGGACGCGATAGCGATCGTCGTGTTGCGTCGTGGGCAAGTGATTCCCATCGTCGGCATGACGAACGGCCAGATTCCCCCAGAAATCGCTGCGGAATTACAAATTGGCGGGCCACCGAATCTGCCACCGATTGTCCATCCAGGCATGCCTCCGATGGGGCCTGGATTTGCAGGGACTGAGTTTGCGATGCCTGGGTTGGCGCCAGGATTATCCATATTTGGCCGGTTCGCAGCCCCGGTAGCTGGCGGTGTTTCGGCGAACTCGTTCTCGGGCGGCAATGAAAGTGTATCGGTCAGCCGCAACGGCGACCAAATTTCATTGGATATGTCATTGCCAGATTTGACTGACAAACCGATTCGTTTGCGCGGATCGATCGATCAGATTCGCAAAGAGCTACAAGCAAGCGGGCTATCTGCTGCAGCCAAACAACGTGTGATGCAAGCGATCAACCAAAATCGCTAGCCACGCATTATTTCAAAATTCCGTTAAGGGCTTTCGTCGATTCGTGCACATGTACTTGTGAATGGCGAACGCCAAACCAACAACAACCTTCCACTACAGGAACCCAAACGATGAAAACTCTACTCAAAACAATCACCTTCGCCGCACTTTGCCTGATCGCTGTCGACGCAAACGCTCAAGTTACAGCGAACAGCTTCTCCAGCGGCGGAACAGCATCTGCGACTGCCAGCGGACGTGGCAACACACGTTTGACCGCGAACGCAGTCGCTGTCAATGGAGGCACAGCTATCTCCAGAATGTACGGCAGCGGACACAACGGCGGGTTTGCCACCGGCAACAGCAATGCGTTTGCAAACGGTGGCATTGCGATCAGCAACGGACAATCGTACGCAAACGGATGGGGTGCTCGATCGCACGTTCGATCCGATGCGAATGCCTATCGTGGCTTCGCACAAAGCAACGGCACGGCAGTAGCCAATGGATTTTGGTCAAACGCGAAAGCCAATTCACAGGCAAACGCCTTCGGCAATAGAAGCGTCAGCTCTTCTCGAGCAGTCGACAACCGAATGCCCTACATCATCTCGCCTCAACCGTACTTTCAAAATTAGGAAAGCCGAAACACTTGAACACCTCGTATCGCCCCTTGGGTAGTGCGAGGTGTTCCTGCGTACATGCTCCCGCAAAAACAAATCACGCAATCGTTCTTTCGTCTAGCAAATTCAATCTCTTAGAAGCTACGATTGAAAAAGCAGGACTTCCCAAAAAACTTCCAAAGAAAGATGACGACGTCATGTCAGCAATGAAGAACAAAAAGCAGATTTCGAATCTGATGAAAGAAGTCCAAAAGGGGAAAGTCGGAAGACGAGACTTTCTACGCAAAGTCGTCGCTTTGGGCGCGTCATCGGCAACCGCCTACTCGCTGTTGAATCCAGGATCCGCGGAAGCTCAACAGTATCAACTGCATACGACGTTTGCTGTTGGCGAAGAAACGTCGCAACCCCAGCCAATTCAGCCCACCCCAGTCCAGCCCGGCCCAGTTCAACCAAACCCAGTTCAACCAAACCCAGTTCAACCAATCCAGCCGAATCCAACCACGCTGGCCTTGGGAGAAGAAGGCAATCTGCAAACGACTTTAGCAGTTGGCGAAGAATCGCAACCGAAACCTCCGCCTAAAACGACTTACGCAGTCGGCGAGGAGGCTTCGCCACAGCCAATCCCCAACCCCACAACGCAGGCGATCGGCGAAGAAAACATCGCCACAACATTCGCCGTCGGCGAAGAAACTCAGCCAATCCCCAACCCCACAACGCGTGCGGTCGGCGAAGAAAACATCGGCACAACATACGCAGTCGGCGAAGAATCTCAGCCAGGGTGCAAATATCCATCTACAACCGCATACGGCGAAGAGACAAACCCGCGTCCAACCACACAAGCCGTTGGCGAAGAAACTCAGACGCTTCCGCCTAATCCACCCACAGGTTCGACAGCTGCCTACGGCGAAGAGACAAACCCACGGCCAACCACACAAGCCATCGGTGAAGAAGTTCAAACGCTTCCACCCAACCCGCCCACGACTCAACCCAAAGCGTCCACGCGTGCGATGGGTGAAGAAGGTTCGTTGCCAAAAATTCCTTTTGGGAACTCGAAAATTCGGGATCAAATCCCCAAGGTTTGGAAGAATTTTCGTCGTTGGTAACCGTTCGCAATCGGACAGAGTATTTGCGTTGACGATATGTCTTTTGTGGGCAATCGTGGATCTTTTTCCAAGTAACCTACAATCGTGTCTCTATAGATCATGCTCCTAATCGTCGGCGGCGAATCGGATCCCAACACCCAACGGATTGTTGATCAAGCTCACATTCGTGGCGACAAATATTTGTTTTGGGACACCGATCACGACAACGCCAAACAAATCGCTTGGGACTACGCATCCGCAAAACTGGATTTGGGTGATCACACGATTGAACCCACCGCAGTGTTTTTGCGATACAACGTTTTTCAAGGTGACGCGCAAAAGAACTTGGCGGCCTTCGATGTCATTCAGTCTTACGTGTTGGCTTGGCCCAACATCAAAATTCTGAATCGTCGATCGATGACCGACGCGAACAACAAATCACATAACCTGCGACTCGCACTGAACCTTGGATTCGAGATTCCCAATACGATCGTGATGGGCGATCTGACGCCACTGAAAGATCACCCGGATCCAACGCGTCTGGCGATGAAACCGCTTAACGGCGGCGCACACACGGTTTCGGTCGCCGATATCAACCAAGACATTCAGACGCTTTCGCAAACCGGTCCACAGTTTGTGCAAGAACGTTTGGACGGAGAAAACCTGCGTGTCTTTTGCATCGATGGCAACGCAACCTGCTTTCATTTGCAAACAAGCAAGCTTGATTATCGCGAAGACGATGCGGTGGAAGTCGTCGAAGTTCCTGTCCCCGAGCAGTTAATTCAGCCCGCAGCCCAATTGGCATCAGAGATTGGATTTGACTATTGCGCGCTGGATTTTCGATGTCGCGATGGGATGAATGAACCCGTGTTCTTGGAAATCAACTCGTTTCCAATGTTCGTGCGGTTCGATGACGCCGGCAAAAACTGTTTGGCCAACGCAATACTGGATTTTTTAACAAAGGAGTGAACAGTTGATCGCCTAGTCGATCGTGGATTGGATCAAAGATGGATGTCGTGGTAACCTTCCGCGATGCCACAACGGCAAAAGCCCATCAGCCAAATTCACAGACCAGGATATACATCGTGACCCAGCACGAAGTTTCGATGTTGCTGCAACGAGTCAAAGACGGCGACGACTCTGCTCGTGAACGCCTTTTCACGGAACTGCAGTCAGAGTTAAAAGGCATGGCGTCGGCCATGATGCGACGCGAGCGTCCCGATCACACTTTGCAAGCCACCGCACTTGTCAACGAAGCTTGTGTTCGGCTACTGGACTCCGATGCCGTCAATAACGCATCGGATCGTCGGTATTTTTTCGGGATGGCCAACCGGGCGATGCGTCAGATTTTGGTCGAGCATGCTCGTCGCCGAAACGCAACCAAACGAGGCGGTGATTATCAACGAGGTTCTTTGGATGTCGTGCTTGAACAATTCGAAGCCAGCAACGGTTGCCGATTCGAGGACTTGGAAGCTTCGTTGGAGGCACTCGAAAAGGAATCACCCAGGCAACGAGAGGTTGTCGAACTTCGGTTCTTTTCCGGACTGAGCGTTCCCGAGGTCGCCGAAGTGCTAGAAGTAAGCGTTGGTACCGTCGAACGCGATTGGCGACTGGCACGAGCAAAATTGTATCAACAGCTAAGAGAAGACGACGACGAGAACGCGGACAAGTAGTTCCGTTAGAGAGCGTTTTCTATTAGCGTTGATTTTGATCTATCGGAACTACAGCAATCCGCACATCGCTCGACCGATCAATCCCGCCTGTTGCAACTTGCTGACTTTGGGACGAATTCGTAGTACGTCGTAATCGATCTTGCGAATCGCCTTCAATGTTGCCAGGCCGCCGGTGGCGAACAACTTCACATCACTGGCAAACCACCGCGGGACGCGATCGGCCAGCGGCAATCCACGCTGAAAGAATGCTTCGGCGCGGTCGCATTCGCTACGAATCAAATCGCGAACTGATTGGGCAGTCGATGTTTGTTGCAACATATCGGTCGTAACTGAGAATTTTTGCATTTCGGATTCGGGCAAGTAAACGCGCCCGATGGCCAAGTCTCTTGCGACGTCTTGCCAAAAATTGGCCAACTGTAACCCCGTGCAGATTTCGTCAGACAAAGCCGCGTTCTCTTCGTCAAATGAATCGGCCAACCGTAAAACGATTCGACCAACCGGATTGGCACTTCGGCGACAGTAGTCCTGAAGTTGATCGAATGTCTCGTATCGCGTTTTGATCTGGTCTTGGCGAAACGCGCTCAACAAATCATCAAAGGGTTGTTTGGGAAGCCGAAATCGCTCTACCGTGTCGGCCAGGGCCGTAAACAGGTTCTCGGTGGGACCACCCGCAAAACAATTGTCCAAATGTTGCTGAAACTCGGCCAGTTTTTGCGTTGCGATCTGGGGCGACTCGGATTCATCCGCCAAATCGTCGGCCGTGCGGCAGAACGCGTAGACGTTGTAAAACGGTTGTCGGAGCCGTCTTGGTAACAAAACGCTGGCCACCACAAAGTTCTCGTAGTGGGATCGAGCGAGACGTCGACAGAATTTTTCGCTGCTTTGCAGAACCAAATTGGGCGACATCAAGTAAAACCAGGTTAGACGACAACACTCGTTCGCGGTTACTATACCCTTAGAGCGGACTTCAGTCTGTTACCGCAACTTATCATAAGCAAAGGACGGAATTCCGTTCTACAACCATGAAAATCATTCTTGCTGCTCCCCGTGGATTTTGTGCTGGTGTCAACATGGCGATTGACTCGCTTGACTTGACGCTGAAAAAATTCGGCGCGCCGGTCTACGTTTACCACGAGATCGTGCACAACCAGTACGTCGTCAATACATTCAAAGAAAAGGGGGCCGTGTTTGTTGACACGATCGACGAAGTACCCGAGGGTAGCGTGTTGTTGTTTTCCGCTCATGGTGTTTCGCCCGCGATTCGACAGCAAGCCAAAAGTCGCAACCTGAACGCACTCGATGCGACGTGTCCGTTGGTTACCAAAGTCCACTTGGAAGCGATCAAGTATGCCAAAGATGGCTACACGATCGTTTTAATTGGTCACGAAGGTCATGACGAAGTGATCGGGACGATGGGCGAGGCACCCGAGGCGATCGTATTGGTCGAAGACGAATCCAGTGTGGATGCTTTGCAGATCGCTGACGAATCCAAGCTCGCGTATCTAACTCAAACCACACTGAGTGTGGACGATGCGACAAGGATCATCAAACGATTGCGCGAACGGTTTCCAAACATCGAGAGCCCTCCCAAAGAAGACATCTGTTACGCGACACAGAATCGTCAAGAAGCGGTGCACGTTTTGACTGAGCGAGCCGATGTGGTGGTAGTATTGGGCAGTCAGAACAGCAGCAACAGTCAACGCTTGCGAGAGTTGGCTGCAGATAAAGGCAAGGCGGCTTACTTGGTGGACGGTCCCCAGGATTTAAAGGAAGAGTTCTTTGCCGATGCTTCGTCGGTATTGATCACGGCAGGCGCAAGCGCACCAGAATCCGTCGTTCAATGCACCATCGACTGGCTGGTTGACAAATTCAACGCAACAGTCGAAACGGCCGAAATCCGCGAAGAGAATGTGAAGTTTCCATTGCCAAAACCCCTCAGAGCTTTCGCGGCCGAAATGAAGTCGTAGCGACAAAGCCTCAACGCCAACCACCAATTTGGACGGCATGGATGTGGTCTCCAGCGAAATGCGGCGCGGAGAATATTCGGGCTGAGGTGCTCAAATCGCTGGAAATCTCAGGTTTGCACAAATACTGAGGTTTGTGCGGGCACTGTGGTTTGTGCAAGCGCTGAGGTTGTTTTTTTTGGGAAAGTCGCCAAGCTGCTGACGACTTTTGCCTGCAAAACCTTCGCGGCAAGCAATTACCATAGCAACAGGTAGCAGCGCCGCATGAATTGGGTGCCTATCTCCCTTGCATCCCCTTTGCTCAATAACTCGTTCGGAGCCGAACAGATGACCCGTACTATGAAAAATGTTTTGCTGCCAGTTTTGTTGCTTGGTGGTCTATTGATTGCTGATATGCCTCAAGCCGACGCCTTTGGCGGACGGGGAGCCGCGCGACGTGCAGCACGACGTGCAAACGCCGTTGCTGTCAGCCCCACCATCGTCCAAGCTCCTGTTTACCGGGCACCTGTGATTCAACCTGTCTATCAAGCACCTGTTGTGCGCACTACGTCTGTGACTTCGTATCGAGTCGCCGTGCCCGTACGAACTTATGTGCCTGTGCAGAGTTATGTGCCTGTCACAACCTCTTACTACAGCAGCAGCAAAGTTGGGATCTTGCCGACCCCGATCTTTTCCGGAAAACGACACTCTCTTCATCACGGGTGGTAGAGAGTAGCGGGGGCAGTCAGCACATTTTGCTTTGACTGTTTCGGTCAACGAAAAGATTTCGTCGTGAACCCACACGGCGTCTTTAATCTCTGTCAAACTACACACCGCTGCAGCGATGCAGCGGTTTTCTTTTTGTTTGATAGATATAGAAAAGCATGACGCATAAGATCATTCCCACCGGAGTCGCGACAGCAATACTGCCTTGTGGCGACCATCACTCGCCGGTGAAGGTGTTTGGGACCGAAAAAATTCAAGAGACGTTTGACGAGCTTTGTCTGCAACAGGCCGTCAATTCTCGTTGCGCGCCGGGCGTCACCGATGTGGTTCTGAACCCCGATGCCCACTGTGGCTACGGCGCTCCGATCGGGTGCGTGTTGGCTTCGCCCACTCATATCTATCCCGGTCCGGTTGGTTTTGACATCAAGTGCAGTATGAGTCTGTTGCAGACTGATTTGCCAGCCGATGCGGTTGCCGACGAAGACGTCCGCCGAAAGATCATGCACGCAGTTTGTCGTCGGATTCCAACCGGCATGGGCAAGGGAGCCCGCGATGTTCCCAAGGGCCGTAAAATTGATGAAAAAATCGGGATCGCGGCGATGACCGAAGGAGCTTCGCCTAGCGTCTTGGCATCGTTAGGTGTGCCGACGGATTGGGAGCAACGATGCGAAGACGCTTATCACCGTGGACACGACGATAGCGTCGATACGCTCAAGCAGCGTTTGTACGATCTGCGTCAACAAAAGACGTTCAAGAAATTTCGCCAGACCGTTCAGCAATTGGGTTCCTACGGTGGCGGCAACCACTTTGGCGAATGCGAAATCGTCGAAGTCGCCAACAACGACAAGGCTCGTGAAACGGCCGAAGTGTTCGGCTTAAAAGACGGCTGTGTCGCATTCTTGTCCCATTGCGGTTCGCGTGGCATTGGACACAAATTGGCTAGCGGTCAGTTCCGCGCGTTGGAAGCAAAGTTTGACGCTTGGGGGATTCAATATCCGGGCAACGACAAGCAACTTGTTTATGCGCCGCTGGGAACTCCTGAGGCGGACAACTATATCGACGACATGGCGATGGGCGCCAACTACGCGACCGTCAACCACATGGTGATCAACGCGCTGGTGTTGGAAGCGTTCCAGGAAGTGATTCCCGGCACCAAAGGAACGTTGGTGTATTTCATCAGCCACAATATCGCTCGAAAAGAGATCATCAATAATCGCGAAAGCTGGGTGCATCGCAAAGGAGCAACGCGGGCTTTTCCAGCCGGCCACCATGCATTGCGTCGAACCCCGTTCGAGCACACTGGGCATCCGATTCTATTGCCAGGCAACCCACAAGCCGGATCGAGTGTGATGGTGGCGCTGCCGGGTGCAAAGGAAAGTCTCTACAGCGTCAACCACGGCGCAGGCCGAATGCTGGGGCGTCGTCGCGCGATCAAAACGCTGGATCAAAAACAAGTCGACGAATCATTCCAGGCCGCCGACATTCTGACCAACTGTAAACGCTATCCCAAAGACGAAGCTCCCGCGGCGTACAAGGATTTCGACGAAGTGCTGCGAAGCGTCAAGCAAGCCGGATTGGCTCAAGAAGTCGCCCGTTTGAAAGCCCGCTTCGTCATCAAAGACTCCGCCGACGCCGATGATTGAGGTCGTAGAACGGGGAGGGCCTCTCCGGCCTATTGAACGCGAAACAATCTGGCATCAGTCCGTGCTTCCAAGGTTGTCTTTCATTTTTAATAGCGGTAAAGAACCGAGTCGCCGTTCTTGGGCGAGTACCCATTGGTCCGCACTCACTACGATCCAAAAAGTAGCCATCTCTCTCCGAGAGATGTAGCCCGGCCATAGCGTTTTCCACGTTGTATAGATTTGGATCGTAGTGGGCGCGGACCAACGGATTGGTTTCGTTACGATCCGGAAGGTATTGATTGGTTGACGTAAAGTCGGGCTACGCCGCTCGGAGATCGACGGCTACTTTGTTCTCCCGCTTATTGGCAAACGGCCAAATTGTCGGAGAGGTTGTGAATTTTTGCATTAGGAGAGTCAGGCTGCGCGCAGAAAAACCTAATTGCCTTGCACTGTATTGATTGCTGATTGCGTGATGATACGAATCAGTAGATCCTCTTCGTTTTTCAGTAGTTCTTGCAGCGCTACCTTAGCATTCGCGCCGGCAGCCGGACCGAAACTTGAAAGGGCACGAACTGCGGATTCCCGATGTGTAAACTCCGTAGACTTCAGCTGCCCGATGATTTCATCCACCGAAGATTTCGCACCCGGCCCAATCTCTGCCAAAAAGTCCATTGATTTGGCACCATGCTCCATCGTCGCAATGAGCGAAGTTAATCGGCTGACCGCTTTGGTCGGGTCGCCGGAGATTTTCCAATGCGCAAAGGACGCCGTGTTTTGAACTCGTTTGGATTTTTTCTCCATCAGTATTTCGATTTTCGGCAAAACGGACTTGGCATGGCCGCCTAAGTGGGCGAGCCCGATCAGAGCGCGTTCGCGATCGATCACAGAAAATTGATCAAGTTGTCCTTCCAAGAGCCCAGTCACGTCATAGTCTTCGTGCGGACCGATTGCTCCGAGCGCGATGCTTGCCCAGCTGCGCGAAGAAACCAACCCTTCTCTCATCAGTCGGACCAAACGAGGGCCAGCTTTCTTTGCATCGGGGCCAACTTTTTCCAAGACACGGCAAGCAGACAACTGAACATTAAAGTCTGGGTGATCAAGCGCCGCGATTGTCTGATCCAAACACCCCACAAGATCTTGGCTATCTAGAGCCCGCATCGCATGCAGCGCGCCGAGTTTAAATTTCTTGTTTTCTGAATCCAGTTGTTTCAAAAGATCGGGCAACCATCGCCTCGCTTCGCTACCAACCGCTTTGATCGTCTCTGTACCCGTTCCAAATTGTTGAAAATCGTGTGACTTGATGTACGGCCCCAAATATTGGTTTATCAACTTTGGGTTTTCTGCTATCCGCAGTCGCGCCAAATGGCTGACCAACTCCGAGCGGTCTCTGATCGCGTCAATAAGTGCTACACAGACATTCTTTCGCTGAGCATCATCCGTGATTGAACGAAGAGAGTCGCCCAATTTCAAAACCGCCGCACCTCGTGTAGCAGATTTCTCCGACTTAGCCTCCCGAAGCAGATTAGTGGTCTGGACGTCATCGGCCGAAGCGACGCTGGACACAAGTATCAGGAGCAGGACGGCTAGATTTGTTATTGGTTGCATAATCATTCTTAATCGCTTTCGAGATGCGCTCAAGTTCACGTTCGCGCGAATTAACTTTTCCTTGAGCCGACGGCGCTAGCCGCGGGCTTTTGCAGCTGTAACGTTGGCTGCTTCGAGGCCCGTGGCTGGCGCCCAATGTCACCAGAATTGTAGCGAAAGTCGCCAAGACTTTCGGCCAATCGATCCTTCGGTTACTGCTCCGCAGTTTTACTTGCTCACGGAGATAGCCCGCTTGGCTACAAAGCAAGCGACATTGGGCTAATGCCCAGCGGCTGATGAACAGCGCGAGCGGCTGATGAAATAAGGTCCAGCCGCTCACGCGTCGCGGCTGACTGTTTGCTAAGTTGTTGAAATGCAGATTAGCTTCAAAGAACTGACGTCAGCCGATTTTAAGCGAGACCCGTTCCCGCTGTGTCGTCAATTGCGCGAAGTTGGCCCATTGGTTTCGTCCAAAATTCCAGTCATCGGCAAACTGCATTTCGCGACCACCTACAGCGCGGTCGATCAGGTCCTGCGTGATCGGCAGCGGTTCGCTTTGGAAGCCAGAAACGCCGGCGTGAAGGGGTTGGGGGATTTTATGAACTGGTTTCCCAAGCCGATTCGTGTTCTGGCCGAGAACATGTTGCAAAAAGACGAACCCGATCATCGGCGTTTGCGCAGCTTTGCAGAATTAGCGTTTTTGCGAAAGAACGTCGACTCCATGCGAGACGACGTCGCGCGATTGTCCGATGAATTGATTGACGCGTTTGATCGCAGCGGCGAAGTTGACTTGATGAGTTCGTTTTCACGGACGCTACCGTTGTCAGTGATTTGCGAATTGCTGGGTTTGCCGCTGGAAGATCGGCCAAAATTCAGCAAGTGGGCCAGCTATTTTTCCAACGCTTCGTTTCCGATGGGCATGTTCAAGGTCTTGCCAGGGATCTGGAAACTGAATCGATATTTGCGCGGGCGGTTTGAGGTTGAACGGCAGTCGCCCAGCGGAGGATTGATCAGCCAACTCGTGGCGGCCGAACAAGAAGGGTCCAAGCTGAGCGAAGACGAATTGTTGGCAATGACGTTTATTTTGTTTTTGGCCGGGCACGAAACCACGACGCACTTGATCACGCTGTCTGTATTGACGCTTTTAACGCGAAACGATTTGCGACAGCGATGGATGACCGAACCAGAGAATCGATTACGTTTTGTGGATGAACTGTTGCGGTATCTAACGCCAGTACAAATGACCAAGCCACGCTACGTGACCGAAGACACTCAGGTAGACGGCATCCAGTTAAAGCGAGGTGACAAGTTGATGGGGCTACTCGCATCGGCGAACTGCGACCCAGAGAAATTCGACGATCCCGAAACGATCGATTTCGATCGCCAGCCAAATCAGCACGTAGGATTCGGCGGCGGAATCCATTTTTGTTTAGGAGCTCAACTGGCAAGGATCGAAACCGAGATCGGCATCACAAGATTGCTAGAGCGTTTTCCAGAGATTCGCGTCGCGCAGAGCACAAACACTTTGAAGTGGTCCGCAAAAACAGGACTGCGATCACTCAAACGATTGCCTTTGCAAAAGTAGCCATCTCTGTCCCAGAGATGTAGCCCGACTGTACGTCCAGCCATGTCGATTAGTTTAGATCGTACATTGCGCCCATCTATTGGAGGTGCTTGCCGGTATCCGCGGATTCGGATTGTGCGCTCGGTCGAGCCATTGGAGTGTTTTTCTTTACGATCTGAATCAAGACGATTGGTTGCTTGT
>CAZZDZ010000063.1:3795-21847 GCA_964652675.1 uncultured Pirellulaceae bacterium | reverse complement strand
CTGCACGTCGCTCGTAAGCGTCTCGCCAAAGAAATGGACGTCATGCAGGCAGTCTGAACACAATCGTGTCAGCAATAAGTAAACAAGAACAAACCGGGCTGGAAGGCAACTTCCAGCCCGGTTTTTTTGTGCCAAGTTACCCAGTCGCAAAAGACAGCCAGATCTTTCATACAATAGACTTATCGGTCCTTCTACAATTCGATCTAGCACCTGAAAACTGCCCATGGCAATCGGCATCGATCCCACGGTTGACTACGCATTTAAGCTTTTGCTGGGCAGCCCCAAGCATCCAGCGATCACGCTGCACTTTCTCAATGCGATTTTGGGCCCGGAAATCAAGATTACCGATGTCGAAATTCTCAACCCAATACTCGGCAAGCAAGAAGATATGGGCAAACTGTCCATCTTGGACGTCTTGGCCCGCGATTCAGACGGCAGACGGTACGACATCGAAATGCAAACCAGCCTGCCAGCCAACTTGGCGCAGCGATTGACCTACTACACCGCTTCGCTGTACGTCGGACAGATTGGCGAAAGCGACAACTACACGATACTACGGCCCGCGATCAGTATCTGCGTGCTGGATGCCATCATGTTCCACCAATCACCGCTGATTCAAAACGATTTTCGACTTCGAAGTCGCGATGGGGACCTGGATTTGACCGATGGCCTACAAATTCACTTTCTTGAGTTGCCCAAGTACGTCGTTCCAAGCGATAATAGAATCATCACCGATCCAATCGAAGCGTGGCTGTACTTTTTCCGCCAAGCCGACGAGATGACAACCCAGGAAATCGAGCAGCGATTCGACTCTCCTGCATTTACCGAAGCCGCACTGGTACTCGACATGATCCAACGCACTCCGCAAGAACGAACCCAATACGAACTGCGCCTAAAAGCACAACGAGACGAACGTGCAAGGTTGCAACACGCCCAAGCAGAAGGCGAGGCAATAGGTGAGGCAAGGGGCGAAGCGAGGGGCGAAGCAAGAGGCGAAGCGCGGGGTGAAGCAAAAGGCGTCATCAAGGCATTGCGAGATGTTCTCGGCCTGGAATCCAGCTCTCTCGATGGGCTCTCACTTGAACAACTGGAACAACTTGCAAGCGATCTGCAGCGTCAAGTTCGCGAGCGCGACGTGTAGCCGCTCGCCACACGATCTGTTAGGCATCGAGCAGCGTTCGATCCTCCTGCATTAACCGCAGCCGCACTGGTACTCGACATGATCCAACGCACCCCGCAAGAACGAACCCAATACGAACTGCGCCTAAAAGCACAAAGAGACGAACGTGCAAGGTTGCAGCACGCCCAAGCAGAAGGCGAGGCAAAAGGCGTCATCAAGGCATTGCGAGATGTTCTCGGCCTGGAATCCAGCTCTCTCGATGGGTTCTCGCTTGAACAGTTGGAGCAACTTGCAAGCGATCTGCAGCGTCAAGTTCGCGAGCGCGACGTGTAGTCGCTCGCCGCTCATTTTAATTCTTAGAAGCCTTCTTTAGCATTTTGGCCCTCGCCTTTTCTTCACGCCGATCGTCATTGCCGGGTTTGAATTTAGAGGACTTCTTTTTGTCGCCGCCACTGCGGATGTGTTGTTTGTATTTCTCGATCTGTTGGATCTTTTTTTGCAATCCCTTTCGTTCTTGCTCACTGATGTCGCTTTGCGAAAGGCGCTCTCTAATACCACGCAGCCAGCCGTCGGCTTGGGAGAGTTTTTCACCAACGACACGGCGATGGTCTTCTTCGCCGCGACCTTTGTCGCGTTTTGGCTCTTCTCGGCGCGGCTGTTCGCGATTCGCATTTACTTGCGGCCCATCGCTTGCGGGTGCCGGTGCAGCGCCGTTGACCAAATCGCTTTGGGGGACGACTTGCATGGACCAATTGTGCAACATTCCAAATCGATCGTTGCGGGTTCCAGCAATCACCAGCTGCCAAACCCCTTTGATTGATTTGCCATTGAATGCGCTCAAGCCGGGCTGACGTTTCATGATCGCGTGTGGCTGAAACGTTCCTTTGAATGGCGGTCGCGCTTTTGCGATCGGTTGGCCCGATTGGTCGTCCAAGACGGTTTGGTCAAAGTGATCGTCGTGTCCACCAACGCCTTCGAACAAGATGATTCGCGTGTCATCCGGACCTGTCAAATAGCCATCCAAATACTGGTCGTGCGTGTGCGTGATTGAAAACTGAATGTTTAAATCACCAATGATGAAATCTTCCTCGACATTGATTTCAGAGATGACCGTTTTACGCGGCGCTAAAATTTCTGCGGTGCTGTTTTTGTAGCTACCACCAACCAACGCACGTGATTGAACGATTTCGGTTGCGGTAAGAATGCCGTCAGAGTTGGTGTCGTAGGACGCAAACTCGGCGATTTTTTCGTCGGACCATTCTTTGGCGAATTCGGTCATGACGATTTGTTGATCACGGTTTTCGTCTAACTCGTAAAACCACCCCGGAACGATTTCGGATGTTTCGCCAAATTCGTCTTGCAGCTCAGTGAAATATTTCTGCAGTTCCTCCCGAGTCAAATCTCCATCGCGGTTGGCGTCGATGCGGCCAGGCGGGATCCCCAATGCCAAGGGTTCTTGTTCATCCAGTCGTCCGTTTCGGTTGGAATCGTAACGGCCAAGAATGGTGGTCGTCAGATAGGTTTCGATTCCACCTCCACTCCACCGTGATTTTTCTTTCTTTTTTTCTTGTGAACGCTCCGATGGTTGGATGCCGTTGCCTACGCGGCGGGCCTTTTGAACCAGTTCGTCAGATGCGCCTTTAAGCAATCGGCGTCGAGCGTACCGCTGCGCAAGTTCCAATCGACTTAGCCGGTTGTCTTTGTCGAGGTCTTCTTCAAAAGGATCTCTGTGCGACCACTTTCCTCGCTTTGCTTCTTCGCGATCGATGTATCCATCGCGGTTGCGGTCGTTGCGGCGCAATGATTGGTCGGCTTCGTCTAAGTCTTCTTGGATGTATTTGTATTTGATCTTCGCCAAGCCAAACTCGGGGACGAGTGGCTGGTCTTTGTCGGGACCAAACTCTTTTAACATGGAATAGTCTTCGGGGCGGATCGTTTCGCCGGCAACTCCATTTTGCAAAGCGTAGTAAATCCGCGCTGCTTCTTGCCACTTGTCGATACGGTTGGGACGATCCAACGACATCTTTCTAGATTTGGCAACACGTTCCAAATAAGGGCGCGCCAGAGGCGTGATCTCATCAGGCTGGATCTCGCCGTCTTCGTTTGTATCAAGCCGCTCCAAAGAATCACGCAAACCCGCCTGGCCGCACGCCGATGTCTGGAAAACTACCTGTGTTGCGATGCAGACAACAACAAATGCGATCAAGCGAGTGCTTTTTGTGCAAAACGGTTGCAGTGCGATACATCGTTTCATTTATTTCCTCGCGGAATCTATCGATCGCTTCTGGAGGATTTGCTGACAGATGACGAGCTTCGACTGGAGGTACTGCTGCCGTTGGATGATCGACTTGGCGCTTCTTCGCCCATCAATTGTTTCAGCACTGCTTCAAAAACTTCGCCGTTCGATGGCGTCAGCACCTCGATGGATTGTTCGCCGCGCGAGTCAATGATTTTTGCCAACTTTTCCACTTCGTTAAACAACTGCGACGGAGCCGTCACGATCAGAGAATTGCTTGCTTCGTGAACCGCAATGCTCATTTTGGGAGACATGTCTTTTGCTTCGGCTGCTTTGCCGCCAGACTTTGCTTTGGGATCTTTCTTGGCTGCAGCCGCTGCTTTGGCCGCTGCTGCTGCGGCGGCCTTTTGCTGCGCCGCTGTTGCGCTGGAAGCCCCTTTTTGGCCGGTGTCTCCGTTGACTCGACCAGGAAAAGCCTGTCGGATCACATCAGCCGCTTCACTTGCGCGAATGTGATTCAGTTCGATCACCCGTGAGATACCTTGCGTTTCAATCGCGGTGATACTGCTGTCTTTGTCGATGATTTTTAAATAGTTTTCGATTGTTTCGATGTCGCCAGCTGGTCCTTGTGTGATCAAACGATTCAGTCGCGAATCGGCCACAACCGTGATCGCTCCAGAAATCATCGTGATCGTGCCTTCGCGTGTGGTAACCAAGCTGCCAAGAAATCCGCTAGACGTAGATGAGCCAGAAACGTAACCGTTCACCAGCGTGCCCGCTTCGCCGTCTTTGGCTGATTCACCACCGTCAAGCAATTCGGCCAGCATTCGGATCGCATCATCCGCCTTGGTGTATTTCAAGTAGAACACGATCGGTGGCGATGGAAGCGAATCCAATGGACCGGCGATTGTTCGTAGATGCTCCTCGAACTTCTCCAGTGCTTTTGCGTCATCGCTCTGCAAAAGCAATCCGCGAGTGGTGATCTGACATCGGATCAAGGGCGAATCATTTTTGGCGTCAGGCGTTAAAATCCGTTGGCTACGGAGGTCAACGTCTTCCATCTGTTTCCGCGTCAGTTGCCCGCCGCTCGCATCGGGGTTAACAACGCGTTCGGTAACAGCAGGGGTCGACATCCCGGATGCTTGAAACAGAACAATTGGGTTTGCGTCACGCCAAAACTGAGATGCCGTCTCAAGAACTCGGAGAGCTTCTTTGCCTTTGAGCGGTAGAATCCGAATGTCATTGCTGTCGTCGTCGCCCAAGCTGGCGGTGGAGTCTAATCCAGCAACGATCTTTTTGATCTGTTCAATTTGCGGCCTCTTGGCTCGCACAAACAAACGCATGTTGCCAGGGTCGGCGTCGATCTTGGGTGTGTCCGGTTCGATGTCTTTTGGGTCGGTCAGAGCGTCGGGCAAGTCCAGCATTTCTTCTAGCAGGCTGATCACAAAGTACGGATCGGCCGTCTTTAACGGGATGACTTCAAAATCTGCGTCTGACGCTTGCAGTTGTGTCACCGTAGCAGCGATTTCTTTTTGAATCTCGGGTGTCGCCAAGGCCACCACGCTGCCAGCTTCATCGTCTTTCGACAACCGAACTTCCTTGTCAGCCAGCAATGTCAACAAAACGTTGTAGACGGTGTCGACGTTGCCCCCTTCGACTAGATGAGCTTGCAGGACATTTTCACCGCTGTTGGTCATCGTCTTTTGTTCAACGTCTAAAGCGCTGACTAGGTTCTCCAGCAGCTTGACTTTGTCTTCGACGCCCGTGATGAAAATGTTCTTGCCCTCCAGGTCAGACGATAGGCTCACATCGATACCGATCATTTCTCCAGTGGCTAATCCCATATGCGGCCGCGCGACCAGCAAGATGTCTTCGGCTTCGACATGTTTGAGGGCAAAGTTCTTAACGACCGTCCCATTTTCCATGCCGTCCGTCTTGAACGCGTCTAGCACCGCTTTGACATTTTTCAGTTTTCCCGCCGTGTCGGTAATCATCAACTGGTTGGTCTTAGAAAAGACTGACGGTGACGACATGAGGTTCAATACGCTCAATTCATTGACGGCGTCTTCTGCTTCGATCTCGCCCAAGGGAAAAATGCATTTAACAACGTCAAAGTTGTTGCGGCTGGCTAACTGGTTGACCGTGACTAAGTCGGCCATGGCGTCTAACTGTTGCATGCTGCGCGGATCAGATAAATTGATTACCGTTAACAGTTTTCCGCTTCGGACTAAGGTGAACCCCTGCGGCAGCAAAAACAAATTGACTCGATCCAATGCGCCTTGGTGTGTGAACGTGGTTGGATCCGAATAGGTAAAACTACCTGTTGGCAAGTCGTTGACGTGCAACGCCAAATCGCCTTCTGATGCCAGCCAATCGATGACTTCTCGCCAAGGTGTGCCATTGAAAGAAAACTGCAGTGTGTCTGAAGTGGCTTTCGACTGAGCTACAACTTTCGACTCATCCTTGTTGGCGTCCGCAAAGAACTTGGCTGGAATGGCGGGGGCTTGAATCAAGGGCTCTTGAGGGGCCAGGGCTCGATCGACTGGTACTTGATCGACTGGTATTGGGGCGACCTGTTCAACGACCGGTGGCTCTTGCGCATAAACACCGGTTGCCAGTAAGAACATCGCAACCATGAAGACACCAATCGGCTTGCACGAGAGCCGCAGGAATCTTTGTGACTTAGAGAGTAACATTCAGTTGAATTGGGTAGATTCGATTCGACGAACTTTACTTACAAAACAAAGTCACAAACGTCGTCTAGATGCGACATTCCTGATTGCTTGAGCAAGCAGAACCGGAAACGAATGGCTTGGGGTGGGATGGTGGGCAGGTGTTGGGTGGACCGTCAGTTGTACCAACAACCAACAAGCTTTGCCGAAAACCAAGCATTGCCTGGGCTTTACACGTTACCCAAATACCCCCAAAAGTCAACGTTTCTTTATGTATCACTGCTCTCGCATTGGAGCAAAACTGAGCCCAAAACACCCCGGTTTTAGGGAACTTTTGGCATTCGATTCGCGCGCCCGTCTTGGAGTCGTTTGTGGCCTTATCCTTTCACAGCAGCAATCTTTTTGCATTGGCTGAATGTTCTCAGCTAGCATGGATCAAAATCAATCGAGACTTGGGGCATATTCTTCCAAGTCGGGGCCTAGAAATGGTGGCGAAACTGGGGAGCTGTTTTCCTCTATTGCCTGCCATTTCGACGCGGATCGTTCAAGACTGACTATCACGTGATTTTCGTACCGTACAACACCGACGCACCGCTTTATCATCCGCCCTTTGCGACGGTGGGTCTAATCATCATCAACGTGGTGATGTTCTTCTTTACTACGTTCCAGTTCATGCTGGGCAACATCGACGAAGAATCACTGGAATGGTTGATTCTGATGTTCGATACCATCAACCCTTTGCAGTGGTTGACCGCCGCATTCATGCACGCCGATTTTTCTCATTTGATCGGCAACATGATTTTCTTGTGGGCCTTTGGGTTAGTGGTCGAAGGCAAGGTTGGCCCTACCCGCTTTACGATTTTGTACGTGGCTTTGGCAATGCTTCAAAGTGCGATCGTACAAATTCCCATGTTCATCCTCGGTGGGGAGAGTGGAGCGCTCGGCGCGTCCGGCGCGATTTATGCGTTGATGGTGATTGCCGTGATTTGGGCGCCAGAAAACGAAATGGAATGTTTCTATTGGGTAGGGCTGATTTTCTGGGGCACTTTCGAAGTCCGGATTTTTATCCTCGGTTTGGTGTTCATTGCGTTGCAGATGGTCATGCTGTTTTTCAATGACTTTGCAATGTCATCAGCGATGTTACATATGGCGGGCGTTGTGATTGGGATTCCAGCGGGAATTTGTATGCTGCGCTACGACTGGGTGGATTGTGAAGGCTGGGATTTGATTTCCAAAAACCCTAGTCTGCAACAGTTCCCGATCTTATTTGGTGACAAGCAACGAGCAAGAGTGCGTACTGAAGCGGCAACGATTCACGATCCAATCGCAGCCGCGCTGGCTTTGGGCAAGGGGCGACCGGATCCAAGATTCCCCGGCACGACTTCAAGGAAATCTGGCAACCAAGCCACACAATCAAAGCCAGCGGGTACGAGATCCCCCCAAGCTGCAACACACCAGACCGCATCCCGCCGGACCGCAAGTCAAGCAAGCCGTCGACAATCGACATCTGCATCGCGTGCTTCTGCGTTCAGCGCAGACACGTCATCCGCGTTGCCCGGCGCAGCGCCGGTTGCGGAACTACCACAAGTGACCAAGGCAAAAGCAGATCCACAATTCAATGGCCTTGCATACATGCTCCGACAGAGTGTCGAATCCAATAATGCAGCCGCCGCTCAGCAGGCTTTCTTGAGAATGGACCAGCAAAAGTTGTCCATTGGGATCTCTGATAAGGTATTGTTCGCCTATGTCACTCTGTTGGGCAAACGCAAACAATATGTTGAAGCGCTGCGTCCTCTGCAAATCGTTGCGTTGCGAAACGGCCCCTACTCAGAAGACGCCAAATTACGGATCGCGCAAATTCAATTGAAAGTCCTCAATAATCCTGCCGCTGCGATTCGAGTGCTCCAGTCATTCGCACCGTTGGATGAAACCGCCACACCAGCCCGGCAGACGAAATTTGCCAAGCGAAACGAATTGCTTGCCGCCGCACAGCGAATGACATTAAGCTAAACCCAGTCGCTATCAATGCTGGCTTCACGGCTACTGACCCGCCTCAAACGTCCCACCCGATCACTCAGATGAAAAAGATCCTGCCCACAATCGGGCTCATTGCCCAACTTGTTTTTTGTTTCTCCGTTCAGGCTCAAACATGGAGCCGCTTTCGTGGCAAAACGGCAAGTGGAATTTCGGGGGAGAATATCCCGACGACTTGGAGCGATACCGAGAACCTGGCATGGAAAACGAAGCTTCCTGGAAAGGGCTCCAGCAGCCCTGTTGTTTACGGCCAACGAGTTTTCTTGACTGCCTACTCCGGCTACGCGCTTAGCGCGACCGATCTGGGAAATCGAGACGATCTGAAGTTGCACGTGATTTGCATGTCGCTAGCTGATGGCGAGATCATTTGGGACAAGACGATCGACCCATCGCCGGACGAACAGAACGCAAGTAAACGGGTTGTCGATCATGGGTACGCTTCGCCAACGCCTTGCGTGGATGACGAAAACGTCTACGCGGCTTTTGGTCCGTCAGGTGTTGTGGCTTTCTCGCACGACGGCGAACAACTTTGGCGGTGTAGCGTTGGTGCAAAAACCGCTGGCTTTGGTGCTGCGGCAAGCCCGATTGTTTTTGAAGACTTGGTGATCATGAATGCATCGATCGAAGACGGTGCGGTTTATGGGATCGAAAAAACGACCGGAAAAGTTCGCTGGCGCACCGATGAGATCACCAAGGCTTGGACGACGCCAACGCTGGTCAAATTAAAAGACGGAAGCACGGAAATGGTGCTCAACCAAAAAGAACAGATTTTGGGAATCGACCCCAAAAACGGATCAAGGCTTTGGCATTGCGACGCGATCCAAGACTACGTGGTACCGTGTGTTTTGGCCGACGGAGAAACCCTCTACTGCAGCGGTGGTCGCAGCAACATGACGTTCGCCGTCAAGGCTGGCGGGCGCGGCGATGTCAGTGAATCACATTTGGTATGGGATGTACCCATGGGCGCGAACGTGACCAGTCCGGTTTTGCACAACGGATATCTCTATTGGTCACACGACAAAGCAATCGCGTTGTGCTTACGAGCGAGCGATGGGGAAATGATGTTTCGCGAACGTTTGCCGACACGCAGTCGCGTTTACGCATCCATCGTTGGAGACGGCGAGAAGCTTTTCTTGACGACGCGAGATGCAGGCGTCTTAGTGATCGCCGCATCGCCTGAATACAAAGAACTGGCCGTTAACAAATTGGGCAGCGAAGACGAAAAGTTCAACGCAACCCCCGCAATCGTCGGCGACCGATTGCTTATCCGTTCAGACCAGCGTCTCTATTGCGTAAAGGCTGGTAGCTGAAAACTGGTAGTGGCTACTGCGAGGAAGCCCTGCGTTTTGCGGCGATTCTTCGAACGGTTTCGTCGACGATCACTCCCAACAGGATGACGAAACCAATGATCGCGAATTCGGTCGTTGTGTCGATGCCGTCAATCAAGTTGATCGCATTGTTCAAAGCCCGCATGACCGCTGCTGCGATCACGACACCCAGAATTGAACCCTCGCCTCCTCGTAGCGAACACCCACCCAAAACCGCGGCAGCGATCGCATAAAGTTCGTAGAACTCGCCGTGGGCGGATGGTTGAATCGAGTTCAGATCCAAGGCGAAAAGGATCCCAGCTAGTCCTGCACAAAACGAACAAATCATGTAGGAAACGATCACCATGCGGTCAGTATTGATACCGCTATAACGCGCGGCGTCTTCGTTACTGCCGAGTGCCAAGATGTATCTTCCAAAAATCGTCTTGTTCAGAAAGATTGCCGCAACGATCGCCAACACGACCAAGTAAATCGCTGGCATTGGGATGTCGAAGGCGTATTCTTGCCCAGTCAGCAACTGCATAAAATCGCCCTTGGCGTACTGCTTCAGGCCAGGGTATTCGTCAGCAAAACCTTGTTCCTGGTCGCCAGTTAGATACCGTGCAATTCCTCGATAAATCAACAGGCCACAAAGAGTGACAACAAACGCCTGCAGTTTCAACTTTGTGATCAGCAATCCATGCAAAAGTCCGATCAGCAGCGACACACCAAGTGCAGTCAGGATCGCCGCCCAGGTGGGCATGCGCTGAGTCCGTTGCGCGATGGTGATGGCGATCGGGTCGCGGACGCGTTGATTTGGTCGGACAAAGAAATCGACAGTTGTTTTTCCGTCGGCAACGGTCGCTTTTTGTACGGTGAAGACATGGGGAGCGCCCAGTTCCAGAATCATTGACAGGTTATCGTCTTGGGCGATGTCGGCGTGTTCACCTTGGAGAACCACTTGGCGAAGCCGCATTTCTTTGTTGCCTCGCCAAACCGCATCGGGCAGTTCGTCACTCACTTTTTCGGGTTGGTACAGACGCAAAACACGCCCTTTGTCGCCATCACGCAAACGTTGGCTGGCTTCATCGCTAGCGAAAGTGATTTTGCCGTCACCGCTTGTTTCGACGGCAAGGATTTTTTCCAAAAACCACACTTTGTCGCCTTTTTTAAACAGCGCAGCATCCCCGTCCACCTCCAGAGTTCGCGCGCTGATATCCGCATTGGTCACGTCCATTGAATGCCGTGGCGTATAGGTCGTGTTGAGCGACATTGCCAAAATGCATCCGACCAATCCGACAACGGATCCGATCGACAAATCGATTCCTTCGGTCATGATCACAAACGCAACGCCGACGCTGATAATCCCAAACAAGGCTGTCCAGCGAATTGTGTTTTCGATATTGCCGGCTTTCAGAAAAGAATCCGGGGCCATAAATGCGGTGAACGCACAGATCGCAAACAGCAATCCGGTAATCCCGAAGATTTTTTTGTAACTGCCGATAAAGTGAATCACGAAAAACCCTTTGGCTGATTAGATGCCAGTTTTAAATCGAAAGGATGATCTACTGTTTTATGAAGCGTCGTCATCGGTGGCCGCGACGGGGGCGCCACCGGTAGCCAATTGCATGATGGCTTCTTCGGAAAGCTGGTCGCGATTCAGTTCGCCCGCAATTCTGCCTTCGTGCATCACAAGCGTTCTGTCGCTCATGCCCAAAATTTCTTCCATTTCACTAGACACGAACAAAATCGCGACACCCGATTTGGCTAGCTGTTCCATCAGGGCGTAAATCTCTTGCTTGGCGCCCACATCGATTCCACGCGTTGGTTCATCCAACAATAACAGTTGGGGGCCAAGCGCCAGCCACTTGCCAATCACGACTTTTTGTTGGTTGCCACCGGAAAGGTATTGCACGACTTGTTCGGCACTGGGTGTTTTGATCGACATCTTGTCGGTCATCTCGGTCGTGTCGCTTGATTCTTGGGATCGATTCAGAAACCCCATTGGCAGTTTGTTTCGTTTCAGGCCTGCCAGGGAAATGTTCTCGCGAACCGACATCTCCAAGACCAAGCCATGTTGCTTTCGATCTTCCGGGACAAGCGCGATTCCGACTTCGATAGCGTCGTTGGGGCACGTGAGGCGAAGCGGTTTGCCGCCGAAAGTCATGCTGCCAGAGACGGCCCGATCGATCCCAAAAAGCACTTGTAACATTTCAGTGCGGCCGGCGCCGACCAAGCCAGCGACTCCTACGATTTCACCTTTTCGAATAGAAAAATTCAGTTTGTGCTCCGGCCACGTCGGAGTGACTAGATCGTTTGCTTGAAAAACGATATCGCCTGGTACGCTCTGGGTGCGCGCGTAGAACTGAGACAGGTCACGGCCGACCATTAAGCGGACAAGGTTGTCGTGCGTGATCTCTTGCTTCGTCAATTCACCAGCGTTTTCGCCGTCTCGCAACACGGTTGTGCGGTCAGCCAGTTCCTGGACTTCTCCCAGACGATGCGAAATGTAGATGATACTGACGCCTTTATTGCGCAAGTCCTTTACTACTTCAAACAATCGCAACGTTTCTTTCGTCGAAAGACTGGACGTTGGTTCGTCCATGATCAGCACACGAGCGCCCACCGAAAGCGCCTTTGCGATTTCGACCATCTGTTGGCGGCCGATCGGCAGTTCTTTGACAAGCGTGGATGGTTTGACATCCAAGCCAACCATTTCTAGATACTTCTTTGACTCGTTGTAGATTGTTTTTTTGTCAATCAGCCCCAGTTTGGTCGGTTCACGACCCAAAAAGATATTGGCACCCACGTCCAGGTTCTCCGCCAGGTTCAGTTCTTGATGAATCAGAACGATCCCGTGTCCCATGGCGGTTTTGCACGAATCGATAGTGACGGGTTTACCGTCGATCGAGATGCTGCCTTCATCTGGCGGTTGAACCCCCGCCAGGATTTTCATCAACGTCGATTTGCCGGCACCGTTTTCTCCGACCACCGCCAAGACTTCGCCAGCCTCCAAGTGCAGATCCACTCCGCGCAATGCATGAACACCCGCGAACCTTTTGGTGACACCCTCTACTTGTAACAACGGTGGCGAAGTCATTCGGTTCTACTTCGACGCAACAGGGGTAACTTCGCGTCCGGCTTCACGAATCGCTTGCAAGCACAGTGGCGGGTTGTAAGCGAACAATCCGACCATGCAACCGATGTCTGGAAACTTGGAAATCGTGTCCTGAGCATTTTGCTTAGCCTTGGCTTTGTCGAAGTTATCCGTCTTTGTACCAAGGATTGTGTATTTGTCGCCTTCGATGATATTGTCGTTGGGATCGCGTCTTGTTGGGTCTTTACTGCGGTCCAGCAGTTCGTCGATCAATCCTTGGCGACGTTGTTCGGCATTGAGTTGCCCAAGGCGTCCGACAAAAATCATCACGCTTCCACCCTCGGGCATCGATTCTTTGACAAGCTGTCCTGCCAAACGACCCGCATCGTAATTGTTCATTCCAACGTACAACAAGCGATTGGTTTCAGGAGCGTCCGAATCGTGCGTGATGTAATGTTTCTTGTCGCCGATTTCGTTCAGAATTTCTTGTTGGTTTTTGGGGTCAATTGGACTCACAGCGATTCCAGTGACGTCGTCTTTGACCAACAGCGATTCCAGCATGTTTTTCTGGTCGCCGACTCCTTTGGGCGGAAAGCGAAGTAAAACATTCACATCAAATTCCTTGCCAGCCGCTTTTGCTCCAGCGGCAGCGATCGTCCAAAACGGATCGATTCCGTTGGTCACATAGGCGACCGATTTACGGCCTTGAACGATTTCAGAATCGCCTTCGCCAGTGGCCAGCTTTTCATTTTTGTCTTTCCAAAAGTCTGCCGCATTGTCGACGCGTATTTGTCGCGCTGGCAGATCAAGGAACGCGTCATCTGTTTTGGGCAGTTCTTTTCCGTCCGCTAGCGACTTCAGAAGTTCAACGGATTTGTACCCATACATGTAAGGGTTCTGTACAACGGTGCCATGCATTTGGCCGTCAATGATCGCTTGCAGGGTTTCGTCGTGTTCGTCAAACGCGACCACTTTGATCGGCGAAAGTTTGCTAGTTGATGACGAAGTTGGTTTGCATCCAGCAAGAACAGGGATCAAGACAGTCGCAACGAGCAAGCTTAGACGCTTCATAATGCGGCCTCCGGTGGTCGGTTAGGGGGGAGCGAAGAGCGTAAAAGCCTAATAATGCAGAAACAGCAAGTCAACGCAAAAGGGCGATTAGCGTACGTCTGTTGGAGCACTTCACGACGCTGGAAGGGTGTTTTCAAGCCGCGTAGTGTGTTTTCCCCAACCGGGTTACACTGCCGACTATGGAACCTGAGCAAAACGAACCGGAAGTCGAATCTTTTGACGAATTGGATCTGTCTCCCGTCATGCGACGGGCGGTAGCCAAGGCGGGATTCACCAAGCCATCCCCCATCCAAGGTGCGCTGATCCCGCTTGCTTTGGACGGCCTGGACGTGATCGGGCAAGCCAGAACCGGAACCGGCAAGACAGCCGCGTTTTCGATTCCGATCTTGGAACAATTGGATCCGCTTGAAGATTGCCGCGATCCGCAGGTGATCGTTGTCGTGCCAACACGCGAACTGGCCGACCAAGTCGCTCGCGAAGCCGAGAGATTGGCCTACGGGGTGCCCACCGAAATCGCCGTCATGTCGGGCGGCAAGAACATGAACAAACAGTTACGCCAGTTGGAAAATGGCGTTCAGATGGTTGTCGGCACTCCGGGACGTTTGCACGACCACATGCAACGCGGCACGCTGCGAACCAAAAGTGTTTGGTGCGTCGTATTGGATGAAGCCGACCGAATGTTGGACGATGGATTTCGCCCGCAAATCGAACGCATTTTGCGCAAGTGCCCCAGGGACAGACAAACGTTGCTGCTTTCAGCAACGCTGCCAAATACTGTCCAGCACTTGGCCAAGACGTATATGTTTGATCCGGTCATCATTGACTGTTGCAAGAACGAAATGGCGGTCGAGACGATTGAGCAGCGATACTTTACAGTCGCTCACGACCGGAAAGCCGAACTGCTGGAAAAGTTGATCGCGCGCGAAGACCCCGAGCAAGCGATCGTGTTCTGTCGCACCAAACGTGGAACAGATCGTCTTTATCGTCGACTGGCAAGATCTTACGACGCCTGTGGCAGCATGCATGGTGATATGCAGCAGCGCGAACGTGACCGTGTGTTGCAAAGCTTGCGTGATCGAAAGTTGAAAATTTTGGTGGCGACTGATGTTGTCGGTCGAGGAATCGATATCAGCACCATTTCGCACATCATCAATTACGACTTGCCCCAAGATTGTGACGACTACGTACACCGCGTCGGACGAACCGGTCGAATGGGCCGCGATGGGATCGCGTTTACGTTTGTGGTGCCCGGCGAAGGCGATTCGTTGACCAGCATCGAACAGAGAATCAACAAAGAGTTGATTCGCGATACGATCGACGGATTCGAGGCTGTCCCGGTGCCAAAGGTCGCTGAAAGCGCAACAGACGAAGAGAAGGCGCCCAAGAAACGGCTCAACCCGATGCATCGAAAGGTTAAACGCCGTCGGCTTTAGTAGTTCCACAGCGCAAACAGAAAGCGTTCGGCCGAAACCGAACGCTTTGATGTTTGAATGTTCTTTATTGCCGGATGGTTGCCGACAATGGAAGTCGCTGATCAGGAGCAAACATGAACTTGGTTCACGACTTGCATTCCGTCAGCCACTGTCCGAACGGTTTCTTGAGCAAGCTGTTTGTGATAGAAGCTTCTGACTTGGCCGCTCAGTTGTAGCTTCCCAGCGTTTCGGTCAACTCTGATTTGACGCAAGTCACTAACTGAACTTTTTGCCAAAACTGCACTTGCCCGCGTCGCAATGTCTTGATGTGCCGTTGATGCCATTGCACTCTGCTTTCCGTTAGAGATACTCGGAGTTGGCATCCCGCCGTCTCCCGTTTTCCGATTGATGATTTCGCCCTACATCCTGAAGGAGGCGACGTGTGCCACTTTCACCAATCGATACCACCTAAATATCACACATACTTAAGAAGTTGACTATGTGAATCTGGCTCAATTATCTGAAGTAGTGGAAACATTTCCACCTGCGCCATCAAGTTGTCCCAGATGATGGCATAGAGACCAATTTGCAGATAACTCCTGAATTGCGGGAGTTGCGATCAGGCTGACGCTTTGACGTCAATTGATGCGTTAAAATAGGCAGGTAGCTAAGGTTGGTTTGCTCGCATTTTTCGCCTGATGTAAACATTGTCTGCGTGCGTCCATTGAGGATTGCACGGAACGTTGCGCGGAACATTGCACCGCGTTCGCACCTTTTCAAATGCGTACGGATTTACGTTTGGATCCGCGTTTGACGACTACGCAATATCCTTTGCCAAGGCCGTCTCGCGCCAACGTCGCTCTGGCATGAACTTCAGATACTAAACGTGTGTTCGCTGGTGATGAAAGCGCCGTGAAACTCCACATCTGAAAATAAATTAAATCTGATGCCGATCTGCCTTGACCGCGCGAAAACCTAATCTCTATCCTCCGCTTCATGTTGATGACTGAAGTTCATTTGAAACATCAGTCGACAACAGGACACAACAAAGTCCATCGCATTTGGCGGCACGGAAGCCGTCGAAAATGCGAACCAAAAGGATCAGTTGTGTTCGTTCGACGAGCCAGGGCACGGATGCCGGGCTGCTGTCGGACGCACAAACCACCGGCTCCCGGAAATCGAGCGCGTCGTCCTCCGCCCCCCTAGGACATCGTACTCTCCGGGAGCTTTTTTATGCGCTGATGAGCCATCCGCGGATCATCAGCAGCAGACGTTTGTCATACGTCGTCTTTAAGGTGCGGTTTGTCGTAACCTCGTCGGCGGACAACCGAAGTGGAAACGAATTCTCTTAGCGATTTGTCGTCGATTGCATCCGGCGATCCCACTGGCGTGGAGGCTATCATCGTTGAGTTGATGACGCGGCGTTTGGTCTCGTCGGGGGTCAAAATCGTCGCTGTATGCAGGGTGCCTTGCCATGCAGATTGAGATTCTGAATAGGGAGCCGATGAGTTGTTGATACAGACGATCTGATAGCTCGTTGCTGAAAAGCAAGGAACCCGTGTCGAGTAAGGCTGCAGGATTTCAAAGCCAGATTTGAACATTGGATTGTGTTGGGTCATGAATTCTTTTGGCGAGAGTCCAAGATCAAAGGCACACTTTGCATAGTCAGCAATCTCAAGTTCAGAATCGACCTCGGACGGTTCGTAGCCCAACATCAGAAAGCACTCGTCGGGGCCGCCATCAAGATGGGGTCGCGTCGTCTCTTGCTGGTCAAAGCGGGCCGCAGAAAGATACGACAGCGTATTGCCAGTGGTTGATTCGTGAATCGCTGCCATTGCAATTTTGATATCGACCATTAAGCGACGAAGAGTTTCAGAGTCGATGAGCGAACCTAAGTCAACGACACAAAACCCGGGTGCCGTAAAATCAACGCGACACGTTCGTTTGTAGATTGCCTCTGAAACCAATTTCGCATTCAGCGAACTTGGACTCAGGCAGATTGAATCAGTCGACCATGCGATCGCGTCAGTACTCATGTTTCTTGAACCTAAACCGAACTACAAAATCCTCAATCGTTTTGTCAGCTATCGCCTCCGCGATCCCTTACAGAGCCCGAAACCGTTTGCACAAATCATCTGCTGCGACGGACCACTCAGAATAGGCGAATTTGAACCCTGATTCGATAAGGCGAGTCGGAATAACGCGACGGCTTTTTAAAATCAACTCGGTTTCTGTTCGCATGAAAAACGCACCGATTTCCAACATCCAGCGTGTGGCTGGCAATCCTATCTTTTTCCCCCAAGATCGTCTCAACGTCCCCGTGAACTCGCGATTGGGCACGGGCCCCGGCGATGCCAAATTGATTGCCCCGTCCAGCTCCGGATGATCAATGATCCAGTTGATCGACGCGACAAAATCTTGATCGTGAATCCAAGACACAAACTGTTTGCCATCGCCATTGGTACCACCAAGTCCCAGTCGCAGCAATCGCAACAAAACGCTAAGTACTCCACCACGATCGGGGCTCATCACCATCGCGCTGCGCAGTAGAACGAGCCGCGTTTGGGGTAGGTCGACGGATGTAGCTGCGGCCTCCCATGCCTTGGCAACATCGATGCTAAATTGCCAAGTCTCGGGTACGTTTGGTTCATCGCCGCCGATGACACCAGTGACGTCATCATTGGGCGCGTCGTAGCGATGCGAATAGATTGTCGCCGTGCTGGACTGCAGCAGTAGTTTTGGTGGGTTCGCCGACGCGGCAATGGCGTCTACGATCGCCTTGGTTGATTCAACACGAGAATCAATGATCTTGCGTCGATTCGCTTTGTGGTAGCGGCAGTCAACACTTCGCCCCGCCAAATTGATCACTACATCAGCACCGTCTAGTTCACCGCACCAGTCACCTTGTGTTCGGGCATCCCAAGCAACGTTGCGGGTATTCGAGTGCTTTTGTGGCGAATTTTCCTGGCGGCTAAGAACAACGATTTCATCACCGCGTTTCGAGAAATGACGTGCGAGGATTTGGCCAAGTTGTCCGCTCCCACCAGCAAGAATGATTTTCATGATCTGTTCCTTTACATCCCAACCGTCGTCAATCCAACAA
>CAZZDZ010000063.1:0-3695 GCA_964652675.1 uncultured Pirellulaceae bacterium | reverse complement strand
TCGCAGCCGAAGCGCTGGGCGACAACCGGTCAAGCGAACAGCGACCGAACATTCTGTTTATTTACACGGATGATCATTCGCATCGGACGATTGGGTGTTACCCAGAATCTTACGACTTCGTTAAAACGCCCAACATCGACCAGCTTGCCAAAGATGGTGTGCGGTTCGATTACGCGTACATCGGGACGTGGTGCATGCCGTCGCGAGCCACCATGTTGACGGGACATCATCAACATTCTGTGCAGTCGATGCGAATGGATGACAAGTATCCAGGCAGCACGTATGATCCTGTGAAGTGTCGGTTTTGGCCCAGCGTGTTTCGCGAAAACGGATATCAGACTGCACAAATTGGCAAGTGGCACACCGGACGAGACACGGGTTTCGGCCGCGATTGGGATTACCAGATCGTATGGAATCGACCCGGTCATCCCGCCAACGCGGGAAACTACTACGAAGATCAGCTGATCGAATTTAACGGCAAAGAAGCCAAAATGTGCGACGGCTATTCGACAGACAACTACACCAAATGGGCTGTTGAATATTTAAACGGAAAAGGTCGTGACGAAAACAAACCCTGGTACTTGTGGCTGTGTTACTCGGCCGTGCATGCACCGTTCACACCAGCCGATCGACACTTAAATGACTATCCCCATTTGAAAGTCCCCGTGCCGGCCGATATTTATCCACCGCGCGATGGCAAACCAGCTTACGTGCAAGAACGTGAGAGCTGGTTCGAGGGCGACGACGGACAACCGCATCGAAAAGGCCGCGTACGAGCGACCGGAGAGATCATGTCCGGAAAGGGTGTTCACGGAAGCTCGCTAAACGATTGGGTGCGCCAATACCATCAAGGAGTCCGTGCCCTCGATGAATCGGTTGGGATCTTGATCGAAACGCTCAAACAAAGCGGCCAGTACGACAACACAATGATCGTCTTCACATCGGATCAAGGAATCGCGTTTGGACAACATGGTTTCCGAATCAAAGTCGCTCCGTATGACGCCAATATCCGTAGCCCGATGATTGTTTCGATGCCGTCGCGCTTGCCTACAGGTCAAACATGCAGCACGCCAGTTGGCGGGCCAGACATAGCGCCAACTTTCTTTGACATCGCGGGGATCGACCTACCTTGGGAAATGCACGGCAAATCGTTGATGCCACTATTGCAAAAGCCAGATCAAAACTGGTCACGATCCCTATTAGTGACCTTTACGGGCGATCACTACGGCAGCGATACAGACATCATTCCAACCGATCCAGCCGTCCTGCGGCATATCGGCCAAGTTCCGTGGTACGCATCGTTGCACGATGGTCGATTTAAGTACATCCGCACTTTTGTCGAAGGAGAAATCGAAGAACTTTATGATTTGGAGAATGACCCAGAAGAGTTGGTCAATCTCGCTCTCAACATTGAGCACAAAGTCAAGTTGAAAACGATGCGTGCAAACTTGGTGACCGAGCTTCGTCGAACGCAAGCCAAGTACGTCGATGCGCTACCGCCTGTCGCGAAGTAAAAGGTGCAACCGGAAAGCGGTCTTTTGCGAACCCGCCACACGCCAGAGGTGTCTTAATTAGTAACGTTGACTTCGTGTTTCGTGCTCTTTTTGGACAATGACCATGGCTTCCAATAACACACCCCTGCGCAAGCAAATTACAGAGCAGATCTTTACCGTTGCTGATTTCTTTTCATCAGAAGAATGTGACGCGTACATTGAACTGACCGAGAAAGCTGGCTATCGCGACGCGCCGATTACGACCAGTCGCGGGCCGCAGATGCGTCCAGAAATTCGCAACAACACGCGAGTCATGATCGACGATCTCGCGCGGGCCGATGAGCTCTACAAACGTGTTGAGTTGTATGTTCCGAAAACGCTGGAAGACTGCTGGTCAGTTTGTGGTTTGAACGAGCGATTTCGTTTCTATCGATATGATGTCGGCCAGCAATTCAATTGGCACTACGATGGTTGTTTTGAACGCGACAACGGCGAACGTAGCTTTTTGACGTTCATGGTCTACTTGAACGACGGATTCGCTGGCGGCGAAACGCAGTTCAGTCATGTCGATATTGAACCACAGCGCGGTATGGCGTTGTTCTTTATTCACCAGATCAAGCACAAAGGCCAAAGCGTATCGGCAGGCCGCAAGTACGTGTTGCGCAGCGATGTGATGTACCAGTACGTGCGACCCGCAGTGCAAAACGAATCGGTTCAAGCATGAATCCGACAATCGTTTACATTGACATGGACGATGTGATGTGTGACTACAGCACATCACTTCGCCATGCTCAACAGAAATACCCTTGCGTACCATTCCCGCAAAGCTTGCCGGGTTTCTATGTCAACTTGCATCCCATCGCAGGTGCCATCAAAGCGGTCAACCAACTAAGAGAAACGTTCAACGTTTATGTGCTGACGGCTCCATCGACCAAGAATCCACTTTCTTACACCGAGAAACGACTGTGGATTGAAAACCACTTCGGCTATCCGTTCACCGAGCGACTGATTATCAGCCCCAACAAAGGGCTGCTTAAAGGCGATTTTCTGGTTGACGACAACGCGAGTGGAAAAGGCCAAGAGAATTTTGAAGGCGAATTAATACAATTCGGTTCGCAGTCTTTTCCCGACTGGCCCACGGTACTGCAAAGGCTAGTCGGCGATAATAAGGAAGGTTGACCGTGATCAACCGTTGGATCTGCTTCGGAATCATTCGGGGCGTGCGAAGACTTGCGTGGATCCCTCTACAACAAGGTAGCGTGCGTCCGGGCTGAGATTTGCGAATTGTTGACGTTGTCCGCTTGGCCACTCGATATCAATTCGCTCGATCGATTCGCTGTCCGACCCCAGCCCGATGTGAACACAGGCCTCGTTGGTGCACATGTAGCCGTCTCCACCAATCATCCAAGCGGTTTGTTTTTGTTTTCCATTGGTCACGATGACCTTGGCTCCAATCGCATCCCGTTCGCTATCCACTCCAACCAATTCCAATGTGACCCAGTGGCCCGCTTCATCCGTTTGGTTTTGCAACAATTCGACAGGTCCGTCTAAGTGGTTGCAAATCAAATCCAACCGGCCATCACGATTGAAGTCACCTTGGGCAACGGTACGCCCAAGTGCAGGACGCTCCCAAAACGATTCATGGTCTGCATCGGATTCGACCTTTGCGTCGATAAAGCCAGTCTCGGTCCCAGTAAGTAATTGTGGCTTCATGCGAAAGGGAACTTTGCCGTCTTTTCGATCAAACAGGTGCCCGTTGAGAACAAACAGATCAAGACGCCCATCGTTGTCGAAATCGGCCCCTTGCGTTCCAAAACCTAGCTGCTGTTTGGATACCGGTTCGATGCCTCGACGAATAGTTGCATCCGAAAAGAAGCCGCGATTTACTTGCAGAAAAAGATTGGACGACTCACCGTAAAAATTACACACGTGAAGGTCCAGTCTTCCGTTTCCGTCCATGTCGCCAGCAGCGACTCCCATACAGGCTTGGGCATTACCAAGATGCCCAACGGCACAGCCCGTCAATGCAGCAGACTCTGCCAAGCGGTAGGTCGCCGTTTTGCTTGTGGCTTCATTTGCATCACCAGTGGATTGCCAGAAGTGATTCAGGTCTCCGTCATTGGAAATGAATAGATCGTTACCAAACCTGCTCCGGGGCAACGGCGATGGGACTTTTACGGATGTCTCAGATTCGTGGTTGGG
>CAZZDZ010000062.1:0-22019 GCA_964652675.1 uncultured Pirellulaceae bacterium | reverse complement strand
ACATCTCTGGGACAGAGATGGCTACTTAAACGTAGCCGTCGATCTCCGAGCGACGCAGCCCGGCCGAACCGTTTTTCAAGTTGCTTCGATTCGGATCGTAGATTGAGGTCGGCGATTGGAACGAGTCAGTTACGATCACAACGGAACCAATTGGCAGCCACAAAGTCGGGCTACATCTCTGGGACAGAGATGGCTACTTAAACGTAGCCGTCGATCTCCGAGCGACGAAGCCCGGCCGAACAAGTATCCAATCCCTGTGATTTTGATCGTACGCAACGATCGGACAATGGCACGACCGAACTTGCGATCCGAATTCTCAAAAACTAGACGCCACAAAGTCGCGCCTACATCTCTGGGACAGAGATGGCTACGAAGCTTCAGCTAGGCAATCTATCAAAACTGATATCTGGTCCGGTTCGACTAGTAGCGCGGTGTGGTCTAACAAAACAATTTGTTCTTCTAACTGCAGTGATCGATCAAGTGGAAACGGTTTGCGACACCGGCGCTCACTACTGCGCGACATCGACCGAAAACCGACTCCCATTGGTAACCCATTCGCTGCCGCTTTTTCGATGGCACGATCTCTCGTTTCTTGCGAATCGCATAACCAAGCTGCTTTGTAGTGACTAGCCAAAACACTATCGACTGGTCCACTTAGAAAAGTCCATGTGCCCAATGCAACCGATGCTAACTGACTGATCGTTGCTCTGCGTTTTGCGTTCAGTTTGGGGAGGTGGTTCAGTTGCGGCAGCAGCACGGCGCATTGCAGACTGCTAAGTGGTTGTGAATCGCTGGGGCGATCGAGTAACGCGTTCATTCGCAACGACAT
Source organism: uncultured Pirellulaceae bacterium (assembly GCA_964652675.1). GTDB lineage: Bacteria > Planctomycetota > Planctomycetia > Pirellulales > Pirellulaceae > K23-9. Next base: position 21,190 of record CAZZDZ010000062.1, on the reverse strand, counting down.
GCGCGAACTGTTTGTAACAACCGCACCACCGTTGCCAGCGGTCAGCGGCTTGCTGCCGCCAAAGCTGAACGTGGCGATGTCACCAAAGCTGCCGGCTGGGCGACCATCTATATTCATGCCGGGAACTTGGCACGCGTCTTCGATCAGCGTCCAGTTCTTTTGATCGCAAAGATCCCGTAGTGGTTGCACTGGCGCGGCGACCCCGTACAAGTGTGATACCAAGACAGATTTAATACTGCCTGCGTCTGGTCCATTTGCAAACTGGGCAACTTGCTCGGCGTTGATCGTGACGGAATTTGGCGCGACATCGACCAAGACTGGCTTCGCACCGACAGCTTCGATCGCGCGAAAATTGCCTCCATAGTCGTACGCCGCCACGATGACTTCGTCTCCTGGCCCGACCCCGGCAGCCCGCAACGCGATCTCCACTGCGGCCGATCCGCTACCACAAAGCCGCACATGTTCGCAGCCAGACAGCTCCGCGAGACTTTTCCGGACCAGTTCTTGGTGCGGCGATTTGTAGCGGGCCCATTCGCCTGAATCAACGAGTTGTGAAACGGCAGCTTGGATCTCGGCGTTCAACTCTGACGAATCGGGCGGCCAGCAAGGGCATTTAAACTGCATGAAGTACCTAATCAGCGAACAAACGCCTAATCTGAGTGGGTTTGGGGAGTCTTGGGGGACTCGGTTGCCTTTTTGAAATGGCCAGGACCGAGCGTCGGTTTTGGGGTGACAGGACCACTGGGGCGCGTGGATTTGGATTTTAGTTGGTTTTACTGGTTGAATCGGGCCACAAGAATGGGCTTGGGCTTGTGACGCGTTTTTGCCTTCCATATCATGCCGCATTCGCATTTTAGCCACCAGAAAGCCGTCAAATCGGCTTTGTGTTTCTCGGCCGGATTTCCTTCTCATCAAGGGGTTCGCTGAGATAGCAAAGTCATGTTTGGTGACTGGGTTTTGAGAATAACTTTAAGGCACACGCCTCTTGCTTGCCAATTCAATCGCATATTTGACGAATGCATCGTATCAACTGACCACATCCGCCTGCCTGTTTTTGGCTCAAGCAGATGGGGCCGGAGCAGATGCGGTTGCCGAGCCAACGTTTCTGCAGAGGATGCTGGGCAACCCGCTGTTTTTGCCGATCGGTTTGTTCATGATCTTTTACTTGGTCGTGTTGGCACCAGAGCGACGGCGAAAAGCAGAAGAAGCTTCGATGCTGGCAGCATTGAAAAAGAATGATCGCGTCATCACGGTTGGCGGGATTCATGGCAGCGTTGTTGCTGTGAATGACGGTGTCGTGACATTGCGAATCGACGAAAGCGGCAATGCGAAAATCAAAGTAAACCAATCAGCCATCGCAACGCGACTGAAGGCTGAGAACGAAAAAACGAAAAACGATTAATACACAGACCACTCGGCAAATGTCGTGTGGACCGAACTTAAACTTCTCGCGCCAGCCACGATGGCTACGTCGAGAACACCGAATCCCCTGATTCTGAAAACAACGATGGACTGCTTCTTAATTGCTGACTTGTTTTGCTCACTCTCATCAACTGCGGTTGGTCTGATCGGCGACGTCACGTCTTTTGCACTGCCACTTGCCCAAGCTGCCACCGACGATGCCGAGCGTGGCATTTCTTGGAAGCAGTATTTGGCTTTGGGGATTGCGATCGCCGTTCTGGTCGTCCCATTCCTCTTGGGCGGGTTCTTTGCAAAATCGCTCAAGATGCCCAACTACGGGACTCGCTTTGGCTTTGTGCTGTTGGCTGTCATCGCCAGCATCGTGGTGTTGATCAATAAACGACCGGGCCTGGGTGTAGACCTTCGTGGTGGCACGATTCTGGTTTATGAAATCGATCCCGAGAAAAACACGGCTGATGGGGACGGAGTCAAAATCAAGTCAGAAGATTTGATTGAACCGCTCACACGTCGAATCAATCCCGCCGGTACCCGGGAAATCGTATTGCGTCCCTACGGTGAAACCGAAATCGAGTGCATTGTCCCGGAAGTAAACCAGCGCGAAGTCGACCAGCTGAAAGCAGAGATTGCCCAAGCCGGTATTTTGCGTTTCGCGATTTTGGCGAATCGCCTTGACCATGCACGTGAAATCGAATTAGCAACTGAGCAAGCCAATTCGCCAAGAGCGAACGTGCGAACTCAGGACCGAGTAGTGGACGCAGATGGCAGTGTGACGGCACTCTGGTCAGAAGTTGATCGTGAAAAAGTGAAGGAAGGGAAGCTGGCGCCCGTACGTGTCAGCTTGGGCGGGGCGATCATTCGCAATCCAAAAACCGGTGCGATCTTGACGCTCCCTCCTCAGACGATGGGCAGCAATGCCGAATTCAAACAGGCAAAATGGATCGACGACATGGGATTCGGCTATGTCGAAGCCCTGATGGATGTGGACCCGTTACTGGACGTCACCGGTGAAGACTTGGCGTTTGCATCAAGCACGTTTGACCAGAACGGTTCGCCTGCGGTTGCGTTTAACTTGACCGATCGCGGTTCGGGCAAGTTCTTTGCGTTGACGACCAACAACGCACCCGTCGGAACTCGCAAGCGTCAACTTGGCATTTTGATGGACGACAAACTGTTGTCAGCACCCAACATTTTGCAGCCAATTCGCAAAGAAGGCCGAATCACTGGTAACTTTACTCGTGAAGAAGTCGATAGTCTGGTTTCGATTTTGAAAGCAGGCCAGTTGCCAGCCGCATTAACAAAACAACCGATTGCCGAAAACGCGATCGATGCGACGTTGGGCGAAGACACGATTCAAAAAGGCTACTATGCGATCGGAACATCGCTGGCACTGGTCTTGGTGTTCATTTTGTTCTACTACCGATTCTCGGGAGTGATAGCCTGTGTCGCCTTGATATTAAACTTGGCGATGATCATGGCCACGATGGTTTTGATAAACCAACCGTTAACGCTGCCGGGGCTGGCGGGTCTTGTCCTGACGGTTGGTATGTCGGTTGACGCCAACGTGTTGATTTTTGAACGGATACGCGAAGAGATAAAGAAAGGAGCGGCCGACCGAATGGCCGTGCGAAACGGTTTTGCGAAAGCGACCGTGACGATTGTCGACGCGAACTTGACCACGTTGATCACCGCGATCGTGCTTTATGCGATTGGTACTGACCAGATTCGTGGCTTTGCCGTCACGTTGATCTTGGGAATTCTATTCTCGATGTTCACGGCGATTTACATGTCGCGTACCTTCTTTGATGTTGCTGAGCGTCATGGGTTCTTGTCATTGGGCATGTCCGACGGCGTCAACTCGATTCGTCACGCACTTTCTGGCGAAGGCAACCTGGATTTCATCGGCAAAGGCAAACTGACGTTAGCACTGTCTGCGTTTTTGATTTGCGTTGGCGTGGCTTCCTTGTTCGCACGCGGAAACGGGATTTTCGACATCGATTTTGCCGGTGGTTCCAGCGTCCAATTCCAAGTCAACGAGCCTACGGACACGCAAACTGTTCGTGATATCGTCGGACCGGTCATGGTAAATGATGCTGGGGACGCGATTGGCTACACCGTCAACGGTGTTCAAATGGCAACCGCGAAAAACGACACGGTTTTCAAGGTCGATTCGTCCTACGATGACGTTGACAAATTAAAGAAGGCGATTCAAACCGCTTTCGAGCAAAGTGATGCTGCGGCATTGACCAGTTACAAAATCAAAACCAGCCCAGGTCCCACACTGAGCCGGCCTGTTGGTCAATCAAACAACAATATCATTCCTCGCAGTCGTCGTTCCTTGACTAGCAACGGAATTACACTGGCTGCGTTTCAGCCGCAGGAGCCTGTGGAGACAGACACCATTGCTGAAACGGCAGATGAAGCCGTTGAAGCAGAAACCTCAGACGAAGCCGCATTCACGATGGAACCCAAACCTGAAGTGGTCGATGACGCGACCATTCCCGGTACGACATCCATTATCGAATTGGGAGTTGGTGACGATGCGAGTAACGCATCGGTCAGCGAAGCAACATTGCTGGGTGAGTTGATTGAGGCTGGCAAATTGGTCAATGTGCCTTTGAGCGAGAAGTCAGTTGAACTGACCCCGATGGGCGAAGGAACTGAAGACTGGAAATCAGGCTCGTCGCTTCAATTCAGCAAATGGACGATCGCGTTCCCACTGGCAGCTGGTCCTGCAGAAAAGTTACTGATGGCGGTCGAAAAGAAACTTGGCAGCGAACCTGTTTGGATCAGTAGCAGTAAAGTGGGCAAGCGAGTGGCTGGCGACATGATCGGTCGAGCTCTTGGTGCGTTCTTTGCCAGCCTGATTTGTATCGTTGGCTACATTTGGTTCCGGTTCCAGCGTGTGATCTACGGATTGGCTGCGGTCGCCGCTTTGTTGCACGATATTTTGATCACGTTGGGTGCGATCGCGATCAGTTTCTACGTCGCAGACTTCCTTGGGTTCTTGCTGATCGACAAATTCAAGATCTCACTGACCGTCGTCGCCGCATTGTTGACGATCATTGGTTATTCATTGAACGATACGATTGTTGTGTTTGACCGAATTCGCGAGACCAAGGGAAAAGCCCGGCGTCTGACCAGCGAAATGATCAACTCCAGCATCAATCAGACGCTTAGTCGGACATTGCTAACATCGGTCACCACGTTGATCGTGGTCGTGCTGCTATACGCATTCGGTGGCGATGGAATTCACGCATTCGCGTTTGCATTGGTCATCGGCGTTTTGGTCGGAACGTATAGTTCGATCTTTGTCGCCAGCCCAATCTTGCTGTGGTTGATCGAGCGTAAAGAAGAAAAAACGTCGGCGATCTAATTGCCGGATAAAGAGTAAATATTCAAAGCCAAAACTCGCGTGTTTCAAAATCGAAACACGCGAGTTTTTTCGTGCCGCGCTACGGCCTTTCGACTAGAGTCAAAGGACCGTCTGCAGCACTAGAGGTCTTTGGCTATCGAACCCAAGGTTGTTTTTTGCTCAAAACTGATATGCTGTACTCAGGATCATCGAGATCCTTGTGGGGTTTATCGGAATATCGATTTCTACCAATCAAAGCAACATGATGATCAGTCAGGTATTTGGGGCCGCAAAGTCCGTTGGCCTTTGTTTCGCTCCTTCAACCGCAATGCGTTTTGGATTTGTCGCCGTATTCGCTGCCAGCATCGCCACGACCTGTCCGGGTGAACGTCCCGTCAAGCTTAAAAAAGACTTGCAGCAGCAACTGCGTGATGACGTGGAGTTTCTTGCCGGCGAAGACTTAAGAGGTCGCAGCGCGGCGGACGAAACGATTCACGAAGCAGCCAAGTACGTTGGCCAGCGAATGGCTTCGATTGGGTTGAAAGTGGATGTAGTCGACGACGGCCCATTCCAAGACGTCGACGTGACGTTGGGAGCTCAGGTTGGCAATGCCGAGAATAACTATGCCACGTTTGAACTTGCCCTGGAAAAAAATGACGGCGAAAAAAGCGTCAGTGAAGAAAACGATGACGACGAAAACAACGCCAAGGAAAACTCAGACACCGACGCCGCAAGCGATTCCAAGATCGTTGCCGAATTGAGCAAAGGGATGAACCCGCTGACGATCGGTTCCCAAAAAGGCAGCGCCAGTGGCAAAGTGGTCTTTGCTGGATATGGAATCACGTCTCGGAAACTGAACTACGACGACTACGCAGGCGTCGATGTCAAAGATGCGATTGTCATCATTCTGCGGAAAGAGCCTGGCGGATCGGACCCGAACAGCCCGTTTGATGGCGTCAAGAATACGCGACATGCCTACTTTGCCACCAAGGCAGAGAACGCGATCAAGCACGGCGCCGCGGGCGTAATGATCGTCAACGACGAAGCAAGTATTAAAGAAGCGGTGAGGTTGATTCAGTACCGAATCAAACAAGAACAGACGCGTGCTGAACGGCTAGAAAAACAACTCAAAGAGCTTCCCGAAGAAGCGGTCAACAGTCGCACTAAATTTCAAATGCAACTGCAACAAGTGAAAGCGTCTGTTGAATCGATGGCGCTGGAGCAAAAACAAATCGAACGAGGCGTTCTTGGTATCTCGGGAGCCGGTGGACGCGTCGATGGCAAAACACGAATTCCGATGGTTTCGGTCGCTCGGGATGTGGTTGACCGATTGCTGAAATCAAGCGGTCAGCCTGCGTTGAAAGAAGTCGAGGAATCAATCAACCAACGGTTTCGTCCACAATCGATGGAACTGGCCGGAGTGACCGGATCGATCAGCGTCGAACTGAAACCTTCGGTTGCGACCAGCCCCAACGTGATTGGGGTGATCCCTGGACGTGGTGCACTGAAAAACGAAACGGTGGTCGTGGGAGCCCATTACGATCATGTCGGAATGGGGGGCTACGGATCGCTTGCTCCAGGAACGGTCGCGATCCACAACGGGGCCGATGACAATGCAAGTGGAACGGCGACCATTTTGGGGGCGGCCGAATTGCTGATGAAATCCACTGAGAGTTACGAATCGCATCGACGCATCGTATTCATCGCGTTCACGGGAGAAGAACGTGGGCTGATCGGCAGCAAATACTATGTCGCCAATCCGCTTTATCCACTTGAGACCACCGCTGCGATGATCAATTTGGACATGGTCGGTCGACTGCGAGACAATGAATTGACGCTTTATGGGACGGGATCAGCCGAAGAGATGGACGAGATTGTTGAAGTCTCTAATGAAAAGCATGCATTTAGTCTCTTCAAAATTCCCACTGGCTACGGTCCCAGCGATCATCAGTCGTTTTACAAAGCGGGCGTGCCTGTTTTGTTCTTTTTCACTGGTCTGCACAACGACTATCATCGACCTTCTGACGATTTCGACAAAATCGATTTTGGCAGCATGACTCGGATAACCGATATGGTCTCAGATGTCACTTTGCAGTTGGCTGTTCGCAAGGAACGACCGAAATACGCGGAGACCGAAAAACGCGTCGAAATACGCCGTCAATTGACAGCATATCTCGGCGCTCAAATCGTCAAACGCGGTGACCAATTGGTCGTTTCGGAAGTTTCTAAGGATAGTCCGGCAAGTAAAAGTGGTTTGCTTGCAAACGATCAGCTCAGTCGTTTTAACAAACGGCGTGTGCGGACCGTTCAAGATGTCAAGGATTTGTTGCGACTTCGCTCACCGGGCGACGAGCTGCAGGTCCAGGTCATTCGCAACGGGCAAACCGTCGACTTGCAAGTAAAGTTAGGAAAGCGTCCGACGGGTTAATCGAAAAAATAGCGACTGATTGCAGTGGCCTCCCATTTTTGGGTCCAACAGCATCAATTCAGGCGGCAAAATTTTTTCAAACACCTCCCCGAACCTGCGTTTTCTGTCTTTACGCCCAAGCTGTTGATTGACACAATCCGCACCGATGTCGATCACGCCACAATGTCGTGAGGCGTGCTGACAAGAGAGTCTCGATCGATGGCGATGGATGCCATTGATCGCGTGATTTACTTTCTTGTTAGAGATCGGATGCGCACCTGAAACGCAAGGAGAGCGGAAGTGCGACGTATTACAAAAGCTGCTATTTTCTCAGCCATCGCAAGCATGTTTGTGTTGGCACCTGCAATCGCTTCTGCACAAGAAGCACCACACCGTATCGCGGTCGTGGATGTTGCTTACATCTTCAAGAATCACCCAGGCATCAAAGCTCAGGTGACTCAAGTTGAAACGAACCTCAAAAACTACGATGCGGAGCTGAAGACAAAGCGTGATGCGCTTAAGACAGCCGCAGAACAGTTGAAGACGTTCAACGTGGGCTCGCCAGAATACGCTGCCCAGGAAGAGCGCGTGGCCGGGATGGAGTCAAAGCTTCGTCTGGACATGGCGCGTAAACGCAAAGAACTCGCAGATGCAGAAGCACGCATCTATTTCGAGAACTACCAGCAGATCGCTGCTGGCGTCAAGTTTTTGGCTGGTCACTACAAAATCAACTTGGTCCTTCGCTACAACAGCGAAGACATGGACCAAACTGCTGGTGATTCGGTTATCCGTGGTGTCATGAAAAACATCGTCTATCACGACGAGTCGTTGGACATGACCAAAGGCGTGATGCAGTATTTGACGAAAACACTTGGCGGTGGAGCTGGCAACGGTGTTGCAACTGGTGCTGCAGCAACTCCACGCCGCTAAGTCTTTTCAACGTAGTTAATCCGGTCAGCGACATTCCTGGCTCCCTGCCTGAACTTTTCAGGCAGGGAGGATTCGGAAACGCGAGCCGATCAGAGTAATCCCCAACCGATTTCATGGATGAAGCGGTTAAGCGGCAGGGAGGCCGAGCGTGAACCCATCGCGCAACGAACACACAATCGCAACAAATTGCCAAGTCAGTGGCCGAGGCTATTGGACCGGGCAAGACGTACGGGTTGAAATCTACCCAGCGTCTGCGGGCACAGGCATCCAGTTTGTTCGGACTGACTTGGATGGAGCTCCAAGTTGCTCGGCAGTTGTGGCGAATCGACGCGACGCTCATTTGCGTACCATACTACGGAAAGATGCTGCCCGATTCGAGATGATCGAACATCTGATGGCCGCGCTTTACGCTTTAGAAATCGACAACTGTCGCGTCGAAATCAACGGCGAAGAATTTCCCGGCCTTGATGGCAGCAGTTTGCCATATGTCGAAGTGCTTAGAAATGCCGGCCTGATCGTTCAAGCCAAACAGCGCTCCCGACTCGTTCTTGATCGCGTCGTGCGAATCGAAGCGACCGATCGTTGGATACAAGCTGAACCGTTGTCCGAACATGCGACGCAAAATAGCTACGAGTATCAACTTCGATTCGACGGCGAATCACCCATTGTTGACCAAACCTACCGCGTCGAATGCAACCCATCGCGGTTCGCACGAGAGATTGCACCGGCGAGAACGTTCGTGACGCAGTCGCAAGCCGATTCGCTTCGCGCTCAAGGTGTCGCGCAGCATGTCAGCAACCGGGACTTGCTGGTTTTTGGCGCCGAAGGCCCAATCGAAAACAAACTTCGGTTCAAAAACGAATGCGCCCGACACAAAACACTTGACCTGATCGGTGACTTGGCACTCGTTGGGTCAGACCTGGCGTGCAAAGTTGTCTCGTATCGGGGTGGGCACAACCTGAACGGACAATTGGCCCTGAAGCTTGCCAAAATTGCCGAAAGCCAAAAACAAAACAACAACGAAGCACAGAGCAGCGAAGACCGGTTTCGGTCAGATCGCAAAGCAGCTTAGCAGTAATGCGGTTGCAACAGACCACCTCCCAAACCTTTGAAAGATATCTGGAGCAACGATGAGTGTGACAATCGCTCAAACCGCAGTTGTTGATCCTCGGGCACAGATTGGCAAGAACGTTCGAATCGGTCACTTTTGCGTGATCGGTCCGGACGTCAAAATTGGCGATGGCACTTTGATCGACGATCATGTCATCGTTTCGGGAATCGCAACGATCGGTGACAACAATCATATCTTTCCGGGTTCGATCATTGGCGCGCACCCGCAAGACACAAGCTACAGAGAGTCGCCCACCAGCGTGGAAATCGGCGATGGTAATGTGTTTCGCGAAAACTGCACAGTAAACCGCGCAACCGAAAAAGAAGACGGTGTCACGCGGGTCGGAAACGACAACTATTTTATGGCCAACACGCACATCGCGCACGACTGCAAAGTCGGTGACCGAATCGTGATCGCCAACAATGGCATGCTGGGCGGCCACGTTCGCATTGGAAACGATGTCACACTGGCCGGTGGCGTCGGTGTCTCACACTTTGCATCGATTGGCCAATTGAGTTTCGTCAGCGCAATGAGCTTGGTGCTGCACGACGTTCCGCCTTTCATGATCGTGGAGGGGCAGCCGACCAAGCCCCGCGCCGTAAACACGATCGGGCTGAAGCGGCATGATTATTCCCAAGACGACATCAAAGCCCTGGTGGCCGCATTCAAGCTGCTCTACCGCTCACGCGTGGGCGTTGAAACTGCTCGCGAAGAAGTATTCTCCCGAGGTCCCATTCGTCCTGTCCTGAAACACTTGTTTGAATGTTTGGATCATTCCTGCGGTGGACGGCACGGTCGCGGCCAAGATCGAAGACACGAGAAAAAAGCAGCATGAGTCGCTTACGTATCGCCGTTATTGGTGCCGGCCACCTGGGTCGTATTCATGCCAAACTTCTCGGACAAGTTGATGGTGCCGAATTGGTAGCGATCAGCGATCCGTTTGAATCCGCCAGAGAAAACGCAGCCAAGCTTTTTTCGGTGCCTACGTTTGCCGACTATCGAGACGTCATCGATGATGTCGACGCCGCCATCATTGCGGCCCCTACCGACGCTCATTTCGACATCGCCAAAACGTTCTTAAAAGCAGGCAAGCACCTGTTGGTCGAAAAACCGATCACCAACAACGGCGAACAAGCAAACCAGCTAGCCATGCTTGCAGCCGCCAGGCGTGTGACATTGCAAGTCGGTCATGTCGAACGGTTTAACCCCGCGTTCACGGCATTGGGTGACATCGGCGTGGATGTCAAATACGTCGAAGCGGTTCGGGCGTCACGTTTTCCCGGTCGTTGCCTGGACGTTGGCGTGGTCATGGATCTGATGATTCACGATATCGACTTGGTCCTAGCGATGACCGACGCAGCGGTTACGTCGGTTGCTGCAACAGGCCTTGCCGTGGTCAGCGACCATGAAGATATCGCCGAAACGCGAATCGAGTTTGCCTGTGGCTTGGTCGCCAACTTAAAAGCATCCCGTGTGAGCCCACAGCCAGCACGCAGCATGCAAGTTTATGGCAGCGGCGGGTTTGCTGATATCGATTTCAACACCCCATCGCTTTCTACGGTATTGCCCTGCGAAAGCATGTCGAGCCGAACGTTTAATTTGTCCAGGGAAACCGATAACCCACTCGGCTACGCAGACCAATTGTTCTCTCAGCGACTGCGTTGCGAAACGATCGAATTGGACAAGCGTAACGCAATCCTGGATGAGCTCCACGACTTTGTGATCAGCATCCAAACCGGTGCGTCCCCAACGGTCAGCGGAGCAGCAGCAGCTCGTGCAGTGATCGTTGCCGACCAAGTGATCTCCGCGATCAAGCAGCGAAAGTGGTACGCCGACGCAAATTTGACCGAGACAGGCGCGAAAGCGATTCCACGCCAACGCATCGAAACGCGCCGAATCGACCGCCGCGCAGCCTAGCTGGCTCAGCAACATTTTGAATCGTACTCGTACTCAGACGTTTCGCCGGTACTCGTACTCGATGACACGTTTTCACTAACGTACTCAGTTCATTCCGAATGCGTCACGCAGTTCGCTGATTACGTCCTCTGGCATGGCTTTCACATCGCCGATGGATTTTGCGTTGATAACGGCTTCCGCTGTCGACTCAAGAACTTCTAATCGATCAAATGCGTCCAGCACGCTGGTGCCAACGATCAACACTCCGTCGTTTGCCAGGATCGCGGCGGGCGAATCCTTGCAGACGTATTCCGCGATTGCGTCATCGCTCTGGTATTGAACACCGTGGGGAACGCGAGCGACGTCTTGCAGGAACACGTAACTTTCGGGGATCGTCCGAGTATCAAATACCGAATCGGTCACACTAAATGCGGTCGCGTTGACAGGGTGGGCAAACACGATCGACTGAATTTGCGGATGTTTGCGGTAAATCGCCAAGTGTGCCAAGGCAGCCCGACTCGGTCGCTTGTCACGCTCTGCAGTCGTGCCTTTGACCAAAACAAAATCGTTGCTCGTCAAAAGCTCGCGGTCTTGCTGGCTTGGGGTAATGAGAAACGAATCATCCGAGACGCGTGCCGAAAAGCTGCCTTCGGTACTGATCAACAATCGTTGGCGGCAACCCCTGCGGATAAATTCACAAAGCTCGCGCCGAAGTTCACGTTCTTCGCTCGACACCGCCGTCACGTCAAACTTGCCCAGCATGATTCGTCGTTCTTGAACATTCTTCAGCGTCGACTCGTCTAGATACTTTACCTCGCCAAGCTGCGATCCCTTAATGATCGTTTTGCCTGCGAACTCCAGCGACTCGAATCGTTGGAACGCGTGAGACATGTTGCCACCGCCAACAACAACGCCGTGATTTTCCAGAATCACACTGTTGTATCCATCGGCAAACGTTTTCGCGATCGATTCGCCCAACGCATCGCTGCCTGGCAACGCATATTCAGCAAAACCTGGTTTGCCACAAACGCAGTGAGCTTGATGAAATATTCTGGTGTCCGGCACTGCCCCGCAAATGCTGAATGCAACCAAGGCGACTGGGTGGGCGTGCACGACACTTTCCAAGTCTGGCCGTGTTTCGTAGATGGCGCGGTGAAACGGAAACTCGGACGACGGCGGATGCAAACCGTCCACCGTGCCATCCGGATGAACGCAAACGATGTCTTTTCGTGTCAGATTTCCCTTGTCAATTCTCGCTGGCGTAATCCAAATGTCGCCATTGCTTTCGCGAATCGACAAATTGCCGCCCGAGGTTGTTGTCATTCGGTAGCGATAAATTCGCTCCATTGTCTGCATGATTTCATCACGTGGGTGCAGCAAATTTTCGCGACGGTTCATCTGGGGCCTTTGTTTTGTACGGAGCGTGACACAGAATGTAGCGGGATGTGCGACGGTCTCCAATCAGGCTTCAGCACACGCATGGCAATCGCTCACCCCAGTAAGAGCACGCGGCAGCAACAGCCTACTGGCAAAATGAGGGCAGGCTCGATGAAAACCAATCCCTACCAACCTCCACTGGCGACCTCAGAAACCCCACCAACCGCCGATTCGATAGCCGACGACCACGCAGGCCATGGCGACTTCGACGAATTCGGGCCAATTCTACAATTCGTCAAAGTCATCAGTATCGCGGGCGGCAGCATTATGTTTTTGATAATGCTGATTTGGTGGATTAGTGTTCTGCTTTCCGGTGCCAGCTAGTTCACACCGAACTGCAAAATCCTAGCCGCGTTCCCTTTGCTGGACGGATTACGATCTTTGCTAACACGAACGACCAGTTCATGTTTGCCGCGATCCAAGTCGGCGTCCAATACAACCGTCCGTGGATAGTGGAGACCTTTGCTGTACCGGTGAAACAGGTCAATCGTTTTGAATTCGCTACCGTCGATCGAATACTCCAACATTCCCGCATCGGGCCCTGCCAACAGATAAGCCGCGATAGCTGTTCCGTTGAAAGAAAGCGTCAGCTGGGCGCCCGGATCGGTGGCACATAAAAGTTCTTGGTTCGTGAATCGTTCGCGTTTCCCGCCTGGCAACGAATTCCAATCTGGTTTGCGAACTTGCCAACCGTCAGCCAAAACGGCCCGATTAATCGGAACGAATTTGCCTTTCGTGTAACTCTTTGCGTCCATCACTTTTGGCATGCGGTGTTTGGTTACGACCGCGTCGCTGGCGAGTGGTTTTGCCCACGCGGACTCCAGAATTTCAATCACCAAATCAGCCGCCAAACGATTCCCTGGTTCCTTGGGATGCGTGCCGCCAAATGTTTTCCACGTCATGGTTTCGTTGTTGACACGGTCAGCCAGTTCCGCCGCCAAGTAGTTCGTCGACACCCCGTAGTGCGCCGCAACGCGTTCGTGCTGCGAACTGCTGACCGGCTTTTTACCAGTTCGCAGTTTCGCCAACATGCCAGGGTTCACGAAGTGAGTCATCAAGATGTCCATGTTAGGATTGTGCGACCGCGCGTGTCGCACAATTCCTTCCATTCCTCGGACACATTCACGTGCCGCATGCGCGGCGTCTTGATCATCGTTCACAGCGAATTCGACAAAAAACAGATCGGGATTGGCAGACAAAACGTCTCGTTGCAGACGAAAGGCGCCGGTTGTACTGCAAGTTGAACTGATGCCCGCAGCGGTGAATGTGAATTGAGTATCAGGAAAACGTTCCTTTAAGTATTGCATCACCATCGGGCGATATCCGTTCATTTCGGTAATCGAACCCCCGATGAATGCGACACTGCCCTTCTTTTCTCGTTCAAATTTGATCCTGGCGTTGTCAAATCCGCTGCGCAAGTGAGCATGGCGACTTTCAGGCAGCGCAATCTCGGGTGGGCCAGATAGGTAACCAATCGATGCCAGGAATTGGTCCAGTTGCTGAAGCGTTCTCAAGTAGTTCTCGCCAGGAGTTCCGCCGCGTCCATAGTTAAAGAAACCGTGAGCAGCGTCTGTGTAGCCTTTCAATTCGCAACGGCTACCGTTTGCAATTGCGATCTTTGTAAACTCGTCCACCGTTTGATAGGGAACGATCGGATCTGCTTTGCCGTGGAAAATAATCGTGGGCGGAATCTTGCCTTTCAATTGGTGAATCGGCGAAATTCGTTCCGGCTTCACACCCGTCCGATCCGCAATGTCTGCGATCTTTTCGGCGTCCAAAGTCACGTCGCCAAATTTTGCGATCAGCACAGCCGGATTAAAGAGCGCCATCGCGTTTGGCTTACTGCTGACGGTAAGGTCTTCGCTGGGTTCGTCCAAGTCGCTGACGACACTCGTGCAAGCTGCCAAGTGGCCGCCGGCTGACCCACCGCCAGCGAGAATGCGATCTGGATCGACACCTAATCGCGATGCATTCGATCGAAGCCATCGAATGGCCGACTTGGCGTCCGCGACACAACGATCGGCCAATGTCTCATGCCGGCCGCGAACGCGATAGTCAGCAGTGATGGCGACCATCCCGCGCGACGCCAGGTAACGACAATGGTGTTCGAACTGTGCCGGCGTGCCCGCCTTCCAGCCTCCGCCGAAAAAGAAAATCGCGGCGGGACGTTTATCAGATACTTGATGCTCCTGCGGCTGAAATACCCACAGTTTCAATTCGACGTCACCGATTGTCTTGTACGCCTCCGCGCGTGCATCGTCGAACTCGGGCGGGTAGTTCTTTTGTTGTGCAAATGCGAACGTCGGTACCAACAATATCAGCGGAATCAAGAATCGCATTGCCTGGCCATAAAATGAAGGAAAGAAACAAATGTCAGATAGGTTATCATAGATGAAAATGAGCGACCGATTCGTTGCCGCGACAACCTACAAAGAACTGAGAGAAAAGCTTGTTTCCGGATTTTCCGATACCCGAATCAAAATCGACCAACAACGTGGCCTACCACGTTGGGCTAAGTGATCAGGATGCGACCGAGCTTTACCAACGAATCTTAAAAACACTGCGTGCCAAACGTCATCCGAAACAAAACGTGCTGCCCTCAGCAACTTTGATTAACCGCTGGCGTCGCACCTCTGTTTGGCAGCTATGGCGTCTTTCGCGGTGGAATCCACTGCTGGATCGGTTTCGCGAAGCCGCTCGTGCTGGCGGCGCCGTCTGCACACAAGCAGACCACCAACACGCCGAACAACACCTAAGAGACTTGGCCGGATTCAAATGGATGATTCGAGTTGGCGAATTGCGTGCCCGACGACTCGCCAGTGCAAGACGTCCCGATTGGGCAATGCACCTATTGGCGGACTTGCTACGGGCAAGCGTTGACCTGCGACGCGAAGCCAATTGGCCACAAATGCGGATGGCGATTGATTCAGAAATGCATCTGATGCGAGAAATACGTGCTATCTTCTCTCGCCGCAAGGCCGCCCAGGATGTCGCAAGGGACGCGGTTGAACAAGCAAAAAACTCATTTGCAAACCCCATGTCGCGCGGCGAATTTTTTGCCAACGAATACCTGCGTCGATTTCTTGCGCGGCATCCCGACGGTAACGTTGAACCCGATCAACAACAAAGCGAAAACCTCTGTCGTGCGATTTACACCTGCCTTGGTGAATACGAAACGGGCCCCCAATCATCTCGTTTTTTTCAGCATACCGACGGAGAAACCAAGTTCAGGTTCCCTGCCGAATTTTCCGCCAAGTACGGCCTGCCGCCGCTTGAAGATTGGCAACTGCTGCTGAGCAACGAGGTTCGAGCCGAAATCCACGACTTGTTCATCATGTGCGAAACGATGGACGCTCGCGATACGGCGGCGGCAGCGACTTTGTCGTATTTGTGCGTGTTGGCTCACCACCGACAGCTAGGTTTTTACCCGGAAAACCTTGCCAGCGCGTGCGCCGAATTCGACATCACCGAACCGATCGATTCCTTTGGCGAAAGCGGGCGTCCGTTGCAGATCCGGCTAGCGGGCGGTGAACGACTGAAAGGAATGGGAGTAGAAAACCATCGGCAAAAGGTGCGTACAAAAGTTGGCCAACCGATCGTTTACAGCATCGGCCCAGACAAACGCGATGATCGTGCAACGATCGTGTGGGACGGTTCCTATCAAGGAAGAGGCGATTGGGTTTTCCCGCTTCCGCCGCACTACCGACCGCGGCATTGGCTGCAATTTGATCTTCGCAAAGCAATGATCGTGATGATGATCGCGGGATTATTCTTCGCCCGCTATAGCTCGCCCGCTTCGCGGCAATCACGCGCGGTGCGTGTTTTTGAGCTCGCCGGCGGAACGGTTCAATACGCTGACGAAGCGGTCGTGGACGAATCGTGGTCACCAACACGCTGGCTTTATCCTGCCGAAGACTCATCCGTGACCGGACTGTCGTTGTCAGGGTACAAGACCCCCGTTGGAAAAATGCTTTCGCTCGCACCTACGTCTAATTCAATTACAAATCTCTCGATCGATAACACAGAAATCCTGGTCGGGGACTTAAGCAGTCTTGGCAACTTTCCAAACCTAGAATCGCTTACCTTTTCTGGATGCGAAATCGAACCAGCGGAAATCACGCAACTGAGACACCTGAAAAAGTTGACGCATTTGTCGTTTACTGAAAACTCGCTGACCGACGAAGCCTTTCAAGCAATCCCTGGGATCCCAGCTTTGATCTCGCTGGACCTTAACTGCAACGACTTCGGAGCGACGAATTTCACAAATTTAAAAAATCGTTTTCCAAAGTTAAACACGCTTACGCTTTACGAAACTCAAGTAAACGATCGAGGCTTGGATGCCATCGGAGAATGCAAGACACTTACACACTTAGATCTAGATCGAACGAACGTCACCGACAGTGGACTGGCAAAAATCACTGGCCTGGACAGATTGGTTTCTCTTGACCTGCAGCGAACGGGGCTTACCGACGAATGCCTGCAGCACGTGTCGAAGCTAAGCAAGCTGGAGGGTTTGATTTTGAATGAAACAAAAGTGAACGGATCAGGATTCAAGCACCTTGTCCCACTGCCAAAACTCCTGAATCTGTCGCTCATTAAAACGTTGGTCGACGACAAATCACTCGCAGTGTTGAACCAGTGCAAACAAATAACGCAATTGTCGCTCGAGGAAACTCGCGTGACTCCCAACGCGACACGAATCCTAAACAAGCTTCCCTACGCCTCGATCACTTATCCTGATTGGTCAACAATGATGATCATCAAGAATGGCCAAGCTGTCCCCGTCACCACTCTGACCAACCCAGCGACAGGCCCAGTTACCCCGGCGCAGTAACAGACAAGAGATTCGTTGGCGAATCCGTTTTGGAGTGATGGGACCCCAGGCGTGTCGATTGGGGCATGCAAGAAGGATTCTTCGCCTGTTTCAACAACGACAAGTTTTTTAGCTTCGGGGATTTGCGTTGCCTGGGGAAACACGCGATAGTATTGCCTCTAGTGCTAGCAAACCGCGTGTTTTGATCGTGAACGCTAGTGAAAATGATTCTTTGCCGCCCTCCCACCTTCCAGGAATCTTTGATGAATACATCACGCTTGCTTGTAGCGATCTTGTTCGCTGTGACTTCCATCACCCCCAACGCCAGTGCAGGCTTGTTCGGAAATAGACGATGTTGCTCCCAGCAAGTTTGTACGCCTGTTCCCGTTGTGAATTGCCAAGTTGCCGCCCCAATCGTGCATCCAATGCCGGTTATCGAAAACGTGATCGTGCCTCCAGTCGATTCGTCATGCTGCCAAGCTGACCAGTATGTACAACAAGCTCCTTACGCGGCCGACTCTTATGTTGCCGAATTACCCTACAGCGGCGAAGTTTACTCTGAAGGCTACGCGGGAGAAATTCCAACCGGCAATGCTTACGCTACCGAAGATGTTTACGCGACAGAAGTGGTTGGCGAGATCGTTCCCCAGCAAGGCTACATCGAACAGCCTTATGTCGGTGAGTACTACGCCGAAGGCCAAGTGGTTGCCGAAGGAACGCCGATCAAGCAAGACGCAGACGCGTCGCCTGTAGACTCCATGGCTGATGAGTTGAAGGGGAAAATTGCTGAACTGGAAGCAAAAGTAAAGAAGCTGAACGAAGAGTGCGAAAATCAAAAAGACGCATTGAAAGATTCGGAGAAACTGGTTTCCTCCCAAAAGAACCGTTCCGAGGAACAGTTCTTAAAGTTTACCGAGGCCACCAAGCGGGCTGATGCGGCAGAGAAAACGCTCAAGGAAACAAAGGAAAAGTTGGCTGCGGTGACCAAGACCGCAGAAGACGAAGCCGCACAGGCAAATAGTGCTCTGGAGCAGGCCAAGGCGCAATTGGCAGCCGCGATGAAAAACGCAGAACAGAAAAACACTGCGTTGGAAAGAATGAAAGCCGACAATGCGAAACATCAAAAGAAAGTTGCCGAGCTAGAAAAGACGATCGCCCAGCGCGACACGGAAATCAAATCTGCAAAATCTCAAGCCAAGAAACAAGCAGACAAAGCCAAGCAAGAGATCGAGAAGGTGCAGGCTGCAGCACGTACAGCCGAAAAGAACGCAAAAACTAAAATCCAAAAAGCCAACAAGCAAAATCAAAACTTGAAGAAGCAGTTGGAACGGATGAAGAAAAAGATGCAAGACAACGCCGCCAGGAAAGAAGAGGCGCCAAAAGTAAAAGAGACCAAGGCCAAATAGAGAACTCAGTTAAGTAGAGAATTCAGCTCAATCATTGATTGCAAAACAGCCGCCCAGGCATTGTTCTGGAGCGGCTGTTTTTCATGAATACGATTTACCCGTCGCGCTATTGAAACGGCATCGCTGTGACGCTGTTGTCGAACGAAAACGACAACTGAGTTGCCACGCCTACACCAGGGTGCTCGCTCAACACTGGGCGGCCGAGAACTTCCTGGCGGCCGATTCCTCGTTGGTACCAAGAACGCAAATCACCAAACTCTGCTGGTGGAGAGATGATGCGTGAATCGATGCCGCTTTTCGCCAGATCACTCGCCAAGGCTTTTGATCCTGCCAAGCCCGCGACGTCGTTGTCCGAAACAATGGTGACGCACTTAAACCCATAACGCCGGATGTAATCGATCACGATTTGCACCGAGCCACGGCAACTCGGGCGACCAATCGCGGTCAATCCCAAGTCGATGGCCGTTGCCATGTCGCTGGCGCCTTCTACGATCACCAGTCGATCCCCGTTTGGTTTGTGATCGCGAGAAAGAAACAATCCAGCCACGCTGCCTTTGACGGACCATTTAGCGGGCGAGTCGATTCCGCGCAACCGGATTCCGGTAATCCGTCCGTCGCTCGTTCGCATCGGCCAAGTCGTTGCGCGATGGTCGCTGCTGTACCCCACACAAAGCGAACGTAGACAACCAGCAGGCACCCCAAGTTCGCGTTGCAGTTGATCAAAATGCGACATCTGAATTCGCATCATTGCATCGCGAGCGAGCGTAGTCATCCGTCGCACCAGCGCCACCGATGTCGACGCACTTTTTGAACTGTCTCTTGGCCGCGCGGATGATCCGCCAACAAACGGAGTCGCATTCGCAAAACCAGATTGCGGCGCAACACCCAAGTGATCTGCCAGCCATCGTATAGTCGTTGCAAAATCCGTGTCGTGCAACCACATCAGCGTGGCGATTCCATCACCGGGACTCGGGTTGGTGCCGCGCGTAAAACAATGACGACAATGCACAGCACCCCGCAGGTCGATTGATGCAAATGACGCAAACCGATCTCGCCCACCGCACTTGGGGCAAGCATGACCACGTCCATCCAAAAGAGCCGACGAAAGGCCTGCCGCTGCCAGGATCCCAACCCAATGTCCTTGGGCAAGTTGTCGAAGATGGCTAGCCGAATACTGCATCTAGAAATAGTCGACGTTTCACTCTCGCCAACAACATCTTCGATCACATTGGTCCGATTACACCAATCAGGCAACCAGACAAGCCCGATTGCTCCTAAATGTAGTTTGATAAATTTGAAGCATGGGGATATAGGCAGAGGAATGGGGGCAAAGGATGTTTTTGTGCATCGGTTGTTATTCGATTCCTCTGCCCCCATTCCTTTGCCCAACCGGGCGTGCGGCGGTTTGTTTTCAATCTGAATAGAAACTTGCCTGGTAAACATGTTATCGTGGTTAGTTAAATCGGTGGCAATTTCGAATTTGAACTTAGGAATACGGGAAAGCGATGCGGACAGTTACCTTCTTTTTGACCTGCGTGATGGCTGCGGGGATGGCGTATGGGCAAGCGTCGTTTGAGAAGAATCCTCATTGGAGCGCGAAGCGACAAGCCAATTTTTTTGAATTTGGCGAACTGACAGAACTGGATGAGAATCGCATTCCGATCGGCTGGAGCGACGTACAAGCTTTCGAGGCTGGAAACGCTAAAATGCTCCAGAGCTCAAAAGGAATCATGCAGCTCAAATGCGCGAAGGATGGGAAAGAAACATCTGTCTCGACGACGATCGAACTGCCCAAAGAAATCGAGTTCGTGACGATGTTGACGCGAATGCGCGGACCATCGGTTAGATCCACCGGCCAACAAGGGGCTTCCAGCGACGCAACAGCGGCGCAGCAAAAAGCCGCCGCAGCGGCCAAAGCAGCGGCTGCAGCCAAGAATGATTCCAAAGCAAAGTCTGGCGGCAAAGCAGCCGAGGCAAAGGAAGCAGCCGCTGGGATGGTGTTTTCACTTTCCACCGATGATGGAAAGAAACGTAGCTTCCCACGAATAGAGCCGATATACGATTATGGCTCGCTGGGTGGTTGGAAGACTTATCGAGTGACTGCGCGTGTCTTGCAGGGAGAGACAAAGCTGACGATGCAAGCCGCGATCGTTGGTTCAAAGGGGACGTTTGAGATCGACAGAGTTCTTGTCGTTTCGTCCGAGCGTGGTTTCCAAGCAACCAATGATCAGAAAAGCAGACTGAGGACGGCGATCCAAACCGACGATGCGGTCACGGTCGCCAGGCTACTGTTCAACACGCCTGAGCTACTGGAGTTTCGAGACGGAACAATGGAGAACGGCACGCCGTTGATTTGTGCCGCCTGGAGCAACGCACCAAAGGTTGCTTCGATTCTTGTGAAACGCGGAGCTGATCT
>CAZZDZ010000061.1:14852-22040 GCA_964652675.1 uncultured Pirellulaceae bacterium | reverse complement strand
TCTTGACGACTTACGCTACGTGTTTTTCTAAGGGCTACGAAATCCGCACGCCCATTCGTTCGCCCACCTTTACGGCTTGGCCCTTTGCGACTTCCTTGCCGACCACTTCGATGCTCAACGGTTCGGTACACGGCTTATCGAATCGCAAGATCGTGCCTGGTGTCAGACCCAGCACCTGGGCGAGCGGTATTTGCTGGCGTGCAACCGTCACGCTCAGTGGTGTCTCGATCGACAACACGTTGTTTTGATGCTGCGACTCGCTGGGCTGCTGCGTTTGTTTGGCTTGCTGCACGATTTGGACCCTTCCTATTTCACAGATCGGCGACCGCCCAAATGGGCTAAAACGGTCGACATTTGCTATCCCCTACCTCCTTATCGGCCAACCACACCGTCAAAGATTGCCCAGAGTGACCACATCGGACCCCGATTTGGCCGAAATACTGTGCTTTTTAGCCGCTTTCCCCCCGGTGGAGGGTGCAGGTTGGTGAAGCCCGTAGATACATTGGTCATCGTCGTGTGGGGGCGATTGGCGCAAAGCTGATTTCACCTATTCGGCCCGAGTAGGAAATCACTGATCTTTGAAATAGAAAGCTTGCGACATGTGCTTACTGGCTGTTCAGTATCGCTTGGTCCCCGAAAGTCCCATCTTGGTGGCGGCAAACCGTGAGGAGTATTTTGATCGCCCCAGTCTCTCCCCGTCGATTCAGTCTGGAAAACCACGTGTATTATGCGGCATTGACCAAAAAGCCGGCGGAACGTGGTTAGGAGTCAACCAAAACGGCGTTTTTGTTGGCCTTTGCAATCGTGCCACTGCGATGCCCCTGTTCGGGCAACGCTCGCGTGGGCTGCTAGCACTTGATTTGATGCGATGCACATCTGCTGCCAAGGCGTTGGAGAAAGCCCAGATTGAATTCGCCAATACGCGTTACGAAGGCTGCAACATCGTGATTGCGGATGCGGCTAACGGTTTTGCGATCCACGCGGACGAACGTCAGGAAGTCGTCGAACTGCAAGAAGGCCTGAACATCATCGGCGCCCGGAACTTAAATGATCCGGACGACCAGCGTGTTCAGATGGCCCGACGTTTGTTGACGCTTCAAACACTCGATTCGCCGGTCAAATTCTTGGCCGTCGCCAGCCGGGTATTCGCCCGAGCCCCTGTGGGCCAAGGCCGACCAAGCATGGTGATGCGTAATGAAGATTACGGAACCGTTAGTAGTTCGTTGATCGCTCTGGGCGTAAAGCCACGCGACGCGATTTATCAGTTCAGCAACGGGGCTCCCGATAGAGCCAAGTACGAAGATTTCTCGCCCATGCTGCGAGACATCCTCAGCCGAGGCCTCCGAGAAGCCCGCACAAAGGCAAAAGCTCAACCTGCATAACTTCAGGTTGACTTAAGCGATTACAAAAAGGCCAGGACAATGTTCCTGGCCTTTTTCGTTGAGTCACCCGACAGTGTTCGGGAGTCTAGCCGCGTTTAGGGATCCAGCTGGTCCAGTTGATCAACCAAATCGTCCAGGTTGATCGATGTGGATTCGTTTGCACGCTGGTTTGCGGATGACTCGGGCTGGGGTTCGGGTCGGGACTCGGGCTGGGATTCGGGTAGCTGGGATGGTGCTTTTTGTGGCTGCGGTTTCGCCAACGGAAGCGAAGCGGTTGGCTTGGCGGTTGATTTCACTTGGGAGCCTACGCCGCCCAAGGTGAACGTGCGGACTTGGCGTTCAGCCAGCAGGTTGTTCAGGGCGACACACAACTGCTTGGCGTCGGTGGTTTGATTCAGATCGAATGCGTAGATACGGCGCTGGCCGATTGGGGGCGAAGGCGGTTCTTGATCGTCCGCGTGGGGAGCTCTCACTCCAGGGAATCCGGTTTCATTTAGCTTTTGGACAAGATCATCGGAGGTTCGCCAATCCATGACCGCAACGTCGCCGGTGATGCCTTGGAGCGTTAGAAGGTCGGTGGATTGCGGGGCGATTTGATCCACCGGGCCAACAAGGGTTAAATCAATGCCTGGTCGACCGATGATTTCACCAACCACCGACTCGGCGATTCCTTGGGCGGCTGCATTGGCTGGTGGCGAGTGCACCATGATGACGGTTAATCGGGCAGCCATAAGAATCAGTTGGTTGTTAGCGGAAGGTATCGGGCTCAGTGACGCACAAATCGTACATGTCAAACCACAGCTCGCGGACGTTCGTCGAAGATTCGATCGGACGTTTGGCAAGTTCTTGTTCAATACGTGATTGTAGTTGCCCACTCTGACCAGCAAGCAGAGACTCCGTCAGTTGCTGAACGATTTGCTGTGTTGCACTGGTCCGATAAAGCGTCTGAAAACCGCGTAAGTCGCGATGACTGGTCGCCAATATCGTTTGCGGGTTTCGTTTTGTAGGATCTTCGACGCGGCGAATCAAGCGGCGGCGAGCGATGACTGAAAGCTGTTCGATCCCGTCGATGATGATCAGATGGTTGCCCGCCTGCGACTGGCAGCGTTGGTGGTTGCCAGAAAGCAAGGCAAAGATCTCGCTTGAGTTTTTCCTGGCTTGTTTCTGACGGCTGAGCCATGAATTTTTTTGCGGAGCACATAGCTGAACGTGGGTGATCTCGCTGAAGCGTGCATTGAGCACAGGGAGCAATGTGTGCAGCAAAGTCGACTTGCCGGTGCCGTGGGGCCCAACGATGAGGCCAGCTTGGCAGGCGATCAGCGATTCGACGATCGCAGAAGGTGTTTCGTTTGGGTCAACAAAACGATACGGGATCTGGCCTGGGCGAACGAACCGAGTGCAAAACGGATTCGATACGGGGTTGATGGTAGCCATATGAGAGCCGCACGAATCAAAACCAAAGGCATGAAGATCAATAAGTCGTGTTTTGCTGCACGTCTTGATCTTGCGATTGGTGCACCGGATCATCGTTTTCGTAATGCAGCGAATCCAAGTCGGTGTCGACGATGCAGGTTTCGCGGTTGGCTGCAGCCACCAAGTGGAATGGTTGTTCGGCGACGACTTCGCGACCACCAGCCATAAACAGTCTCAGTCGAACACACCACCGAAGGCTGATCAATTGTCCGTGATAGCTGAGCGGAGTTGTGGGCAGACGACATTGCAGTGATTGTTCGTCGGCCAGACCAGCGCGACGAATTTGGTTTTCGTCCAAGCGTTGGAAATGATGAATGTTTAGATCTTGGTCGCCTTTGCCTTCGGTGTGCCACAACACGGAGACTTCGATCGCTTGAAGTTGATCAAGGGCAACGCGGCTCACTCGCCATTTCACGGTCAGCATTTCGTGACCGGCATAAGTTCCGTCTTCGCGACACAGCGCAACATTCACCGCGGGCTGCGCTTCGGAGGCGCGCCCGGTGGGTGTACGACGACGGGAAAACTTTGGCAGAACGATGGCCACGGACGGGCTTCTCCTGATACAACGATCTTCCAACGTATCGCGTTGTGAGCTCCGACAAAGGAATGCATCACGTTTTCGGGAAGATCTAACTGCAATTGTTGCTCCCAAGGGGCCTGGGGGTCAACTCGTACATTGCGTTCGGTCAACAATTCTTGGGTAAAAGCTTCACGGTGCTCGACACGGACATCTGTGCCTTGGCGATAGAAAGCTTCTTCTTCGCAAGTCAGATGGACAGTTATCTTCCGCAAACGTAAACGCCCACTTTGGGATACAAAGATTCGATACTGTTCTCCGGGCATTAGCGGATGGTTGCTGATCTCCACTATCGTCGCGCCGATTCCCGCCGTTTGACGCAATTGAGTAAGGAAAAAGCGAAACGACCAGATTCCAATTCCGCCAAACGGGATCAACATCCCAGCCAACACCCAGCGCGGGGTACCGAACCAGAACCCCGAAACCACCACGGCAAGCAAGATAAACCAGACAGCATTCCACAACAGGGCAAGCGCTGCGGGTCCGGCAGCCTCGGCAGCGGGAGAATTTTCTGAGGCCAGCCGATAGGTCAAGCGTTCGCCGGGACTATCGGTTAGCGATCGGCCTTGAGGAACACTTGGTAGCTTGGATGAATCGTCGCTGCTGGGACCGATGATTTCGATCGAACCAGCCCGCTGGGCAATCGCCGCGCGACGTTCACTGCTAGCGCCCATGCGTGTGAGCGAAATGATCATGCCAGCAACACCGCTGCCAAACGCGGCCAGCGACAGGACGCCAAAAATCCAAAAGCTAAGACTGCTGGAGAGTTCGGGGGATTCAGCAACCGGGATTCTGTCCAAGCCAAAGCGGTTGATCAAAACCAATGAGAGAACGAACACGCCGATCAGAATCAACGCAGCATAAAAGACTGCTTCACCAGCCACCCCACGCAGTGCGGTGCTGGCGAATCGCTTGCCCCGTTTTTTGCTCCATGGTCTAGGAAAACGAGGCATGGCCTATCGTCGAAAGTTGGCACGTGAAAAAGAAACAGACTTGCATCGTATCACGAACCGCCAGCGCCGAGGCGATGTGTGACACAAACGCCGACAACTTTACGTTCTGCTTGACTTTACGTTCGACTTGAGCGACGCCATGGCTACTTGGGCGATGGCTGACTACTTGGGCGATGGCTTTGGTTGACGGCTTGGTCGATAGAAACCCAGCTTTTCCAAAGCAGCGTAGACTTCGTCGAGAGTTTTTTCGCCGAAGTTGCTGATCGACAATAACCGCTTGGGGGTTGCGTTTAGCAAGTCGCGAACGGTCAAGATGCCGGTTTCTTCCAGGCAGTTGGTGGTCCGAACGGACAAACCCATTTCGGCGATGCTTAACTCCAGGCGTTCTGCTTTCAGGCGAGCGTCTTCTTCTTCGCGGATCAGTGGGATACGAGTAGACATGAATGAAAATCCTTCTTCGATAACGGGCGACAAAACAAAAGCTGTCGAAAAATCCCAATGAGCGCGAGTTACTTTTCACGCCCGCATCGGATCCTCCGATTCGGTTTGGCACGTTCCTTGGGATGAACGCGACAAAGTCCTACTTGCTGGCGAAAAGATAGGCGATGAATACGAATTTGGCAAATCGCTATTGCTAGCGTTTGGCCGATAGGTCTCGCAAACAAGAACCCACGAAATTTGCAGCACGTTAGCCCCAGGTTTCCAGCATCCAATCGGCGATCCGCTTGGAAGCCTGTCCGTCGCCATAAGGGTTCTCGATCACCTTGGCTCCTTGGCCGGTCGCGTTTTGGGCCAAGCATTCGCTGACGCGGCGCACGATCAGTTCGCGATCCGTACCAACCAATTCGGCCAAGCCTGCTTCGACCGCTTCGGGGCGTTCGGTTTTTTCGCGTGTGACCAACACGGCGCTTCCCAATGAAGGGGCTTCTTCTTGGACGCCACCCGAATCGGTCAAGACAACGTTGGCGCGGTCCATCAGCCACACAAATTCTGGGTACTCGGCTGGCGGAACCAAATGAATATTGGCTTTGTCACCAAGCCGATCGTGAACGGGGCCTTTGACGTTGGGGTTCAGGTGAACGGGATAGATGAATTGCGTTTCGGGGTGCGATTGGGCTAGTTCCGCGATCGCGTCACAAGTGTTGGACAGTCCGTCGCCAAAGTTCTCGCGTCGATGGCCGGTGATCAAAACAACGGAATCAGCGGTGGCTTGCGGGTATTTTTTGCGCCAACGAGCGTCATCTGCACGTTCTTGTTCGACGGTGTACAGCAGCGAATCGATCACCGTGTTGCCCGTCACGCGAACTTGGTCATCTGGAATGTGTTCTCGAAGCAGTGCATTGGCGGATTTTTGGGTGGGAGCACAATGCAGTTGCGTCACGATGCCAGCAACGCGGCGGTTGAATTCTTCGGGCCAAGGTGCATTCAGATCGCCCGTTCGCAAACCAGCTTCGACATGGACGATGGGGATGCGGTTGTAAAATGCTGCCATCGCGCTGGCCATCACGGTGGTCGTGTCGCCTTGGACGACGATGCAATCGGGTTTTTCGTCCAAGATGATTTGAGAAACCGCTTGCAAGCAAGCCGCTGTTAGGCCTGTGAGCGTCTGGCCAGGTTTCATCAATCCCAGGTCCATGTCTGGTTTTACAGAGAAATACCCCAGCACTTGGTCCAGCATTTCGCGGTGTTGGCCGGTGCTGCAAACAATGGGCGAAATTTCGTCCCTGGACTGGCATTCACGGATGACGGGGCACAGTTTGATGGCTTCTGGGCGGGTGCCAAAGACAATCAGGGGGCGTAGCGGGCGCTGGGAGTGAGAATTAGTCATCAAATCACGGAAATATGGGGCTCGGCCTTGGGCGTTAAAACCTGTCAGGCTATACATATAGTCGAACACAACAAATCGAACAGCTTCCGAATCGCTGCTGGGACAAAAGCAGCACCAAATGGCTCTGAAAACGACCTGAATGAATCCACCGAAGCGAAAATGAGTAGCCGATTCTCCAATAAACCGGAGTTTTCCGACTCTCCAATTGCGACGCTCCCGTCATGTGAACGGTTTAAGTGGGTTTGAACAACATTTTTCTCATTAACGAAACCGAACATTTATGTCTTCCGACTCATGGAACCTACTGGCCAAAATCCTTGGCACTCCTGAACCGCCCAAACCACCTACCAAACCTGAACAGCCTGCCGAGCCCGAATCCAAGGCGGAGCCAGAAAGCAAAGACTCCAAGAGCGCGGCCGACGAAACGGACAAGCCTGCCGAAGATCCCGCCGCCGATGAAGTCCTGTCCGCTTTGACCTCTGCGGTCGACAAGGATTCGTTGCCCGGGTTTGGCACCTCGGCCGTTGACCCAGACCTGGAAGACTTGACCGCCAACACGGATGCGCCGCCGGCTGATCCTGGAACGGTTGATTTCGATAAAGTGGAACCGTCCAGCTCAGATGATCAGCCGACCGAGCCAGACACCGAACAAATCGCGGCCAACGATGCTGCCTGGAATGACTTGGCGGGCGAATTGGGCGTCGACCCCGATGCGGCTCCCGCGCCGCGGCCTCAAAGCGAAGCACCCGCGCCGCCGAAACCAAAGCGAGAGAAAACGGGTCGCCCGACAAAACTTTCATCAGGCGGATTCGGAACGGGGCTTGGCCTCGATTTAGGTCCAGAGCCGGAACTGGAATCTGATTCGCAGTCAGCCGACCAGCCAACATCCGACACAGACGATTCGATCAGTGGTTTCTCGGCCAGCAACAAGTCCGCCAGCCACGAGCCCGACACCCGCAAGCCCGACACCCGCAA
>CAZZDZ010000061.1:2637-14752 GCA_964652675.1 uncultured Pirellulaceae bacterium | reverse complement strand
GATTCGCAACCGGCTTGCTAGATGACGACTCCAGCGATTCGGATGCCCGCGATTCGAACGAACCGTCCGACGAAGCACCTCGTAAACGTGGTCGTCGCGGACGCCGTGGGCGAGGTCGTGGACGATCTCGCAACGAAGCCGATTCGGCACGCGACGATAACGAAAGCCGCAACGCAAAAGACCCGCTGGAGTCACGGTCCGCATTCGACGATGACCACGAAGACGACCAAGAAGTCGAAGAGATTCGACGCGGTCGCAGTCGCGGTGGTCGAGGCCGTGGGCGAGATTCAGGTGACAGAGACAGCGGTGATCGCGGCCGTGACACCAAAGCGCGGAACGACGAAGACGGAGAATCCGAAGGCGGACGCCGCCCAAGACGTCGTTCACGTGGCGGTCGCAGCGAGCGAGGCGAAGGCGAATCCAATGAACCGCGGCCTCAGCACAAAAACATCCCAACTTGGCAAGAGACCGTGGATTTGTTCGTCGACGCGAACATCGAAAACCACAAGAAATCGTCAAGCGGCGGTGGACGGGGACGCGGCCGAGGACGAAGTGGGCGGGGACGCCGAGACAAAAACAACTGATTTTGTCGCGATCTGATCCGGCAAAAAAGAACTAGAAAATAGGCGATCTGAGCGGGTTCCCGTCACCCGCATCGTCGCCTAAAATTTCAGCTTCGCGGATGACTACGGTCGTCCGACGTTTCTTGCCTGAGGGTGGCGGTTCCTTGCGACTGTGAATCATGAACCTGGTCAGGCCTTAACTGGAGCAGCCATAAGTGGTGTAGCTTTGTGTGAGGGCCGCCTCCCCCGGGCAAGAGACAAACCAGCCGTGTGACGTGTCCCACTGGATGATTCTGGGATCCCTCTGTCGCAACAGGCTTTGTCATACTCCTAAGATTGCTCCGCGTTATTCGGTATTGTCATGGCTGAGTCAGACAGCAGTTATGTCGTTGTCGCAAGACGTTATCGGCCGCGTGGATTTGACGAACTTGTCGGTCAAGATCACGTTGGCCGCGCACTGAAAAACGCCATTGAAACCAATCGCGTTGGTCACGCTTATCTTTTCACTGGTGCTCGCGGAGTTGGCAAAACCAGCACCGCTCGAATTTTTGCCAAAGCACTCAATGATCCTTCTGGTCCAACCGGCACGCCGGACAATACCAGTGACGTTGCCTTAGCCATCGACTCGGGCGAAGACGTCGACGTGATCGAAATCGATGGTGCCAGCAATCGTGGCATCGACGAAATCCGTTCCCTGCGTGCAAACGTCGGGGTGCGGCCAAGCCGATCGCGGTTCAAGATTTACATCATCGACGAAGTTCACATGTTGACCGGCGCGGCCTTCAACGCGTTGCTTAAAACGCTCGAAGAACCACCCGAACATGTGAAGTTTATTTTTTGCACGACGGACCCCGAAAAAATTCCGATCACGGTCCTCAGCCGGTGCCAGCGATTCGATTTCGCACCGGTCGAAGTCACCAAGATCATCCAACGACTGCAAGAAATCGTCTCGGCAGAAAACGCTCAAGCCGACGAAGCCGCTTTGGAACTGATCGCACGTCGGGCTGCCGGTTCGATGCGAGACAGTCAGTCGTTGTTGGAACAAGTGCTCAGTTTTTGCGATGGCAATCTGACAGCAGAGCAAGTTCATTCGATGTTGGGCACCGCCGATGATGAACGTTTGCACGCGTTGGCCAAAGCGATGGCCGACCGAGACGCGGCGTCAGCGATCAAACAGATGGACGAAGGCATCGATGCTGGTGTGGACGCTGGCCGATTAGCCGAACAATTGCTCGGGTACTTTCGCGATCTAATGACGGTCACCGTTGGTTGCGATGCGTCGTTGATGCGGCACACTTCGGTCGCATTGAACGACGAACTAAAAACACTCGGTGACCGCTGGGGCCTGCAAACAGTACTCGCCGTTGTCGGGTTGATCGATCAAACGCTAGTCAGGATTCGTCACAGCGTTTACGCGCGAGTCTTGCTAGAAGCAACCGTGATCCAAATTTGTAATCTGCCGGATCTGCAGAACATCGCTGACTTGGCAGCAGCGGCAAGCGCCGCCGGTGGCAACGTTTCTCAAGCCAAGCGCCCCGCCGCTCCTGCTGAAAAAAAAAACGTAGCTAAGCCGACGCCGCAACCACAGGCAACCGAACCAGCGCCGGCAACCAAAGACGCTCCCACTGCAACCCCCGATCCCCAAACGAATGGATCGACAGTTGCAACATCACCACAAGTCGATACGCCAACAGCCAGTTCGTCGCCGATTCCTGCCCCCCACATCGACGCCACACCCAAAGCGTCTGACCAAAGTGAATCGGCTGTTGCCGTCGCCGTTGCGACCACAGCAGGAGGAATCGCAGCTGCAGCCGTTGCCACTCACGTCACCGCACCTGCTGAACCATCGCCCCAACCAACGGCAAGCGTCGAAGAATCAGTTGACGTCACGCAGTCACCAACGCCAGAGGCTGCCCCAGTCGCCGTTGCCCAAATCGCGGTCCAAACGCTGACCGCATCCAACGCAACTGAGATTTGGAATCAAGCGATTGAGAACGCCGAAACCGCCACCGGCACTTTGGCCAGAGCGGCCCAGCGCGTGGAACTGTCCGGAACGGACACGCTGAGTTTGGTATTTGGTGGCAAATTGTCATTGACCCGATTTGACGTTCCCGAACACAAGGGCGCGATGGCGACGGCCGTCAGCAATTTGGTGGGTCAAAACATCAAACTGCATTGCAAGGCGGTGCCTACCAAGCCCGTTGCTTCCAAGCCAGAGCCGCGACAGAGCAGCAAAGACAAGATGCAGCGGATGCGAGAAATCGAGAACAACCCATTGGTCAAAACCTGCATCGATATTTTTGAAGCCGAAATGGTCAAAGTGGACCACCCAAAATAGCGACCAAGCGAAAGACCAGAAAAACGATCGGCAGGCTCCCCACTTCGGTCGTAAAATCACCCGATTTACATCTCGCACCTTGCCGTCGGTTGCCAGAACTTGACGGCCCGACTACCAATGGTGCATGCCTATCGAGACCAGTCGACGACGATTTACCGAATATCGCCAGAAAGTTCGCGAGCGAAACGCCAAAGGTGAGAAGCCACCGACGCACGGATATCATGGAACCGTAGACCGCAATCCCAAGAAATTGGGTGACCGAGATCGCGGGTTCTGGGAACTACTGGGTTCTTTCTGGACGTTGATTTCGGCACACCATCGCCGCGTCGTCTTTGCGATGTGCTTATTGACGTTCGCGATCTTTATGCGATTGATCCCGCCGGTGGGTACCAAGCTGGCGATCGATACCGTGCTGACGTCGCCACCCAAACCGCTACCGAATTGGCTCCAAGCGTTGCCATTTCCGACCGACCCCATGCAACGATTGATCTGGATCGCATTGGCCGTCACGCTGATCACGATCGTCGCGACCGTTACGCGTTTGGCTAGCCGTTGGACGGCAACCAAAGCAGTCAACCAATCACAGATCGCCATCCGCAGAAACGTTTTCGATCACGCGATCAAATTACCACTGCATCATGTCTACGATATGAAAAGCGGCGGAGTGGCCAGCCTGATTCGCGAAGATGCTGGTGGCGTGGCCGACCTCATCTTCAGCATGCTGTACAACCCGTGGCGCGCGATCGTGCAGTTCATTGGCAGCCTGATCATTTTGATGTTGGTCGATTGGAAACTGATGGCTGGCGGCCTACTGCTACTGCCTGTTGTTTGGTTCACGCACCGGACTTGGATCAGCCGAATTCGTCCGCTGTATCGCGACATTCGCAAACAACGTCAAAAGATCGACGCGGGCGCCACGGAAACCTTTGGCGGTATCCGAGTCGTTCGTACTTTTTCTCGCTCTCGCAATGAATCCAAACGATTCGTTCGCGAAGGCAGTTATCTTGTCCGCCAACAACTGTTCACATGGTGGTGGACTCGGATCATCGAAATCGTATGGGAAGTCCTGATACCTTTGGCGTCGACCGGGCTGTTGCTATACGGCGGTTACCAAATCATCGGCGGCGAACTGACGTTGGGCGACCTGATGATGTTTCTGATTTACTTGACCATGCTGCTTGACCCGATGGCAGCGCTAGCTGGCAGTGCGGTTGGTTTTCAAAACAACCTTGCCGGGCTGGATCGAGTCTTGGATGTTTTGGAAATCGACGAAGAACTGCCCAGTCGCAGCGATTCCGTTGCCGTGCGTCGCGGAGCAGTCGAGGGGGCCATTTCGATTAAAAATCTGTCGTTCGCTTATCCGGAAACCGAGACGATGGTTTTGCAAGACATCAACTTGGAGATCGAAGCCGGCCAGACGATCGCATTGGTGGGACGCAGTGGCGCCGGAAAGACCACGTTGACGAACTTGATCGCGCGGTTTTACGATCCCGTCAAAGGCAACATTTCACTTGATGGACGTGACTTGCGAGACATCGAACTGGCCAGCTACCGTCGATTGCTGGGCATCGTCGAACAAGACGTGTTCATGTTTGACGGCACGATTCGCGACAACATTGCGTACGCGCGCCGCAACTGCACCGAAACCGAAGTCGTACAAGCCGCCACCGCTGCTGCCGCTGACGAATTCATCAGCAAACTCCCCAAAGGCTATGACTCGATCATCGGCGAACGCGGTGTCAAACTTTCGGGTGGTCAGCGGCAACGTTTGGCGATCGCCCGAGCGATCCTGGCCGACCCCAAAATTCTGGTACTCGATGAAGCCACCAGCAACCTGGACAGCGAAAGCGAACGGTTGATCCAAACCAGCTTGGCAGAATTGCTGCAAGACCGAACGGCGTTTGTGATCGCTCACCGATTAAGCACGATTACCGGAGCCGACAAAATCGTGGTCTTGGACGAAGGCCGAATCATCGAAACAGGAACACACCAAGAACTGCTACAAAAAAATGGCAAGTACCATGACATGGTCAACCTGCAAATGAACCACGAAACCGTCAATTAGCCGTAAACGGTCCACCACGACAATCCAGGTTTTCTAAATCACACTCATGAAACTCCAATATAAAAACCAGTTTGAAAACCCGCTCGTAGCATTCCCGTTTTTAGCCACTCTGTTCGCCTGCTTACTGCTGGCCGACGTCTCTTTTGCTCAGCACGCAGACTGGCCTCAATGGCGCGGCCCCAACCGCGATGGCAAAGCGGCTGAACAAAAGTTGTTGCAACAGTGGACCGGGGATGGTCCCCAACAACTTTGGGAATTCTCTAACGCCGGCGCCGGATTCAGCGCCGTCAGCGTCGTCGACGGAAAACTGTTCACACTTGGCAAACGTGATGGAGGTTGCGTTGCAATGTGCATCGACGTCAACACGGGCAAACAAGTTTGGCAACGCAAGTTCGCGGACCCAGGCAAGGACGACGACTACAACCACGGCTGGGGCGGCGGACCACGCAGCACACCAACGGTCGATGGCGATCAAGTTTTTGTGCTCAGCGACTTGGGAATCCTGGCGGCTTTGTCGAAAGACAGCGGCGATATCCAATGGTCAATTGATCTAGTGAAAGATCACGGTGGCAGTGTGCCGAGATGGGGATGCAGCGAGTCGCCTTTGGTAGACGGCGATCGCGTCATGATCACACCCGGCGGCGAAAACTTCATGATCGGCGTTGATCGTCAATCGGGAAAGAAAACATGGACTAGCGATGGTGTAAATGCCGGAGCGCAGTATGTCTCGATCATGCGTGGCGAAGTCGGAGACAGTTCTTTCTATGTCACCGCCAGCAAAGAGGGCCTGGTTGCTTTTGACACAAAGACCGGCAAAAAATTGTTCGATGACGACGCAACGGCCAATCACATGGCCGTGATCCCGACTCCGATCCTGTCGGGTGATTCACTTTTTCACAGTAGCGCCTATGGTGCTGGGAACACATTGCTAAAACTGTCCCAGCAGGGCAACGGCATCCAAGCCAAATCGGTTTACGCACTGCAAGGCAAGACAATGGAAAACCACCACGGTGGATTCGTCTTGGTCGACGGCGTGATCTATGGTTTCACCAAAGCCAACGGCGGAAATTGGATAGCCCAAGAGTTGTCGACTGGAAAGACGCTTTGGGAAGAAAAAATACGCCCCAATCGCAGTGGTGCGATCAGCTACGCAGACGGTCGCTTGTATTGCTACAACGATTCTGACGGAACCGTCATCTTGCTAGAACCCAGTCGACGCGGTTTTCAATCCAAAGGCACATTGACATTGCCAAAACAGACGAAAATCCCACGCGGCAAAGGAAAAATCTGGGCACACCCCGTCATCGCGGACCAAAAGTTAGTCATTCGCGACCAAGACTTGATCTACGCTTTCGACATCGCCCGCTAAAGCAGACGGCCCGCAACGAACGGCGTCTGGTGGCAGACAACTTGTACGATCCGAACGATAGCCAATGGTTATCACAAAGTCGGGCTTCATCGCTCGGAGATCGATGGCTACGTTGATCGATCGCGACGTTACCGTTGGTAGATTGGCAGGTAACCCAGGTCCAGTTGCATCATGATCAGATTGCATGCGGTGACGTAAACGGGATGAATCTGGCCTTCCCAGTAACCGTCGGGGCGCTGCTGCGACACGATGCGATCGTACAGTTTGTCGCGAAACGGTTTCCAAAGCTCGTCACCTTGGCGATAAACCACTTGGCTGTAGTACAAATACGTGTAATTCCAGTGGCCGAATGATCTTGTCGCATCGCTGATGTCGTGCAATTGACCTTTGGTGTATTTCAACATCTCAGGCACATGCTTGCCGTCATAGTCACCCGCGTTATAGAGTGCCGCGAGCGCGGCGGCTGTGATCGCTGGTCGGCTTGAACCCTTTTGCCGACTGGAATAACTGATGCCGCCATCGGGATTCTTGCACCCGTAAATGTACTCTTTGGCTCGCTCGATAATCTTTGCGGTCACCGGGATTCCCGCATTGCGACAACCACGCAACCCTTGAACTTGAGTGATCGTGGTGGAGCCTTCGTCAAAGTCACTGCCGTCTTTTGCCGACACGTAACCCCAACCGCCAGCAAGTGTTTGTGCGTTACCACTGAACTCCACCGCCTTGGTCAAAATCTTGACGATCTCTTCGCGCCGATCCAACAAGCCTTCTTCGCCAAGCACTTGCGACAAAAACATCATCGCGAACCCGTGACCGTAGGTGTATCGCGTATCCGTCTGCGGATCACCAATCAAACCATTGTCGCGCGACTTGCTGATCAAAAAATCAGCTGCGCGTCCGATCTCTTTGGCATACGGTCCTTGAGTCGTTGTGCTGCCGCTAGCGATCAGCGCCGTACCAGCCAGTGCAGCCATCGCGGTCGGATAAGCTTGAGTGTTCCACTGACCACGCGACGATTGAGTACGACTAAGCCACTTGAGCCCTTTAGTGGTCGCTTCGTTCCATCGCGGATCACGCTGGGCGTACACATTCTGACTCTGCAAGCCAACCAACCCGGCAGCGGAAAGCATGGTGGCTTGACGCAGCCAGTCGCGACGATTGTTGGACATAATGTGTTGCTCAGAAATTCTTTTAAAACGGAAACCTAGCTCTGCGGCTGATCTCGCCCTCTGTCAGACAATGACCCCAAAGATAGTAAGCCTCATTGTAGCGTCGGCTAGGGCTTAGCGATAACTTCAATCTGCGGCCACGGATTCATGTCGTCCGGTTTTTCGCTGGCATTTCGTGCAAAAAAACGTACTTCTCTGGGCCTGAACGATGCGTTTTATCTCCCCTTTGCCGCATCTGCGACAACACGCCCCGGCCCGATCGTAGACCCGATGATAATTTTGATAACCACCCGCATCATTGAGTGCATTGCGATAAGTCCCATCGCTCAGCGTGCTCCCTTCGTGCTCAATCGCCTCATTGAGCACCGCACCAATCCCGCGCTGAATGCGTGTCCACTGTGCTTTTGACAGTCGATCACATCTCGTTCGCGGATCGACCCCAGCCACAAACAAGATCTCTGCAGCGTACAAGTTCCCGATCCCAGCCACGGCCGCTTGGTCCAGCAATGCGACTTTAATGGCACGACGACTACAGCCCAAACGCTCGCGAAGCTGCTGCATCGAAATCTCAAGCGCGTCCACGCCCAGTTTGGAATCGACGTACTTTGCGATCTCCGATTCTTTCAACAAACGAACCGTTCCCAATCCACGTCGATCCCAAAACAACAACTGTTCGCTGGGGCCACCAGACAAATACAGCCTCAACCGCAAATGTTCTGGCCCCGGCGGATCGGCCAACAAGACAAGCCCCGTCATGCGAGGTTCCAAGACGATCACCTGGCGATCTTCCAGTTCGATCATCACACGTTTTCCGCGTCGACCCACTCCCGAAATCGTCTTGCCACGAACGCGTCGATCAAAGGCATCGATACGAGGCTGAAAAACAATCGGCCGACACTTACAGGGCGGGCGTTCGGCTTTATCAATTCGGCTGCCAACAATCGGCAACACACCGCGACGCATCGTTTCAACTTCTGGTAGCTCAGGCATGCGATCAGTTTAGATCATTGGAAAGCACTAAGTTAGGCGGCCAAGTATTGTGGCAACGCTGCGCGAAAAACCTTCCACAAAACAAGCCAACAATTATTTGCAATTCATCGGAAGATTGTCCAAACTCAATCGCTATACAGGCATGAGAGCCAGAAATACGCAAGGGACACAATCATGAACAACCAAATCCGCTTCGCCATCGCGATCGCCTTTCTGGCAATCGCTCCATTTGCTTTCGGGCAAGATACTCAAAATCAGGTCACCCAGACTCAACCCTCGCAATACGAGGGTGGGCAAGTCGTTGGCGGTGCAGTTGCGTCTGCATTGTCCGGCGGCTTGCCGCTTGGAATGCCACCGGCACCGTCCGATGAACGTTTGTTGACTACGCCGCCAGAAGACACGGCGGCGTTCATTTATTGGAGCCGTGTGGGTACGCCCAGCGCGACGAGTGCAAACCGCACCGAAAATTTGCTTGCCAATGAGCAAATACAACTGCTACTGAACGAAGCATCGCAGAGCTTTCGGCAGCTTTTTTTGTCCTCCGCCGAAAACGACCCCACGGCAAGAACGGTTTTGGAAACCACCGATCAACTGATTTCAACACTTCTTTCGCGCGAAACAGCGGCCTACGCGAGGTTCGGCGAACGAGTACCAGGGCCTGCGGGCGGATTGGTATGCAACCTGGGCGATGATGTTCAGCTATTTAAAAATGTCATTTCTGGGTTCGCCAAAATGGCTGCCGACGAAGT
This sequence comes from uncultured Pirellulaceae bacterium, assembly GCA_964652675.1. Taxonomy (GTDB): domain Bacteria; phylum Planctomycetota; class Planctomycetia; order Pirellulales; family Pirellulaceae; genus K23-9. The sequence goes on along the minus strand of CAZZDZ010000061.1, from coordinate 5,509 downwards.
GAAAACGACATCAAAAAACGGATTGACGATCTACCAATGGGGAAGTTTCCCATTGCTGCGACCAATAGAACTGACAATCGACAAACAACATCTGTTCATCGGAATCGGGCCAGGCGAGTTGAACGCAATCATGGCCCGTTTCCAAGCAGAAAAGATCGCTCCCTGGTTGACTCGAGCGCGCCAGCGCGTACCCGTGCAGCGAGTCGCAAATCTGACCTATGTCAACATCGAACCATTTGGCAAAGCGTTTGGGGAATTGATCCCCGTGCCAGAAGAACTTGCGCCGCTAAGCAACAACATGGGCAAGTCCATGGTCTGTGTCACCGGATTGGACAAAGAAGCCGTTGTCGTGCGAACTTGGTTCGATGTCAACGACGAACTTGGCGAGCAGCTCAAAAGCATCGGTGGCACGATCACTGAAAAAGATCTTGAGGCGGTTTCACTGGACGCCAACGTCACAGCAATTTTGAAGCTAAACCCTGACGCGTTGGTCGATCCCCTCTTCGCCGCAATGAACATGCTAGAAGAAGATCTGGCACAACAAATTCAGCAAGACTGCAGAGACATTTTCGACGTCGATCTACGCACCGACATATTCAGTACGCTTGGCGACACGATTCAAATCTACAACTCTCCTCGCGAAGGCGGTCGGCTGTTTACTGGCTGGACTGGTGCCGTTTCGTTACGCGACGAGAAAAAAGCGCTGGACTTGATCGCAAAATTTGAACGACGCGTCAACGAAGCTGACAGCGACGTGAAAATCAAACACCGGCAGTTCAATGGCAAAAAAGTTTCTTATCTTGTCTTTGAAGGCGGGGCTCCAGTAGCACCCGCCTGGTGCATCGACAACGGTCGCATGATCGTATCGGCGTTCCCCCAAGGCATCTACGGTTTCCTGACTCGTCCCCCAATGCCGCCTTCCCAAAAAGTTCTCTCAAAAGTGACCGAGCAGAACGCTTCGATCTATTTCAAAGTCCGCGAGCGCACCGTCGCGGAACACGTTTATCCAATACTGATGATCCTGTATTCATCTGTCAGTAGCGAGATCCCCGAAGAGTTGCGTGAAGTCGTCTCAATGGACATCGCATCACTACCACCGCTACCAGCGATCACGGATCACTTGGACAGCGCCACCCTAACGTGCAGTTTCGATGATGGAGTAGAAATCATCCGACACCAAACGCTCCCTCCGTCGGGCATCGGCATCGCCGCCATCGCTGCTGCGATGACCGGAGCACTGGATTTCACTTCCAATAAAGATCTCGTGGAAGAGAAGTGGCCGCTTGAGCCCGACGACGAATCCGACAAAGTTTCGGCGAGCGTTCCGGGCGTCGACATGACGGAATCCGCTTTCAACCTCCAGGCCGCAAAGAAGCTTGCCGAAAGCGGAAAACACATTGCCGCAATCGAAAAATTCCAATCGATTCTGACTGACGAACCAGAAAACATCGACGCCTTGGACGGTCTTGGTCGCAGTCAATACGAGACCAAAAAGTACCTGGACAGCGAAAAGACCTACGAACTCTACGTCGATTTGGCACCAGAAGATTTTCGTAGCTACTTGGGTCACGGCAAAGCGATGTGGGCCCAAGATCGAAACGAAGATTCACTCTTAGCATTTGCGCACGCGACCGACCTGAACCCAGAGTCCGCCGAGTCCTGGTTGTTCCGCGGCTGGGCCCACAATTCGCTCAAGCAAACAGAGAAAGCCATCAAGTATTTTTCCAAAACGCGTGAACTTGATCCGAGCGAATGGCGAGCGACACACCTGCGAGGCCTCGCGTACTTCAAGCTTAAGCAAAACGAAAAGGCGCTGGCAGATCTAAAAATCGCGGTCGCCCAACGCCCCAAACATGACTTGACGCGTAACTATCTTGCCTTCACCTTTTTTCGACTCAATCAACTGGATGATGCAATTGGGCACATGGACATTTGTGTGAACCAGAAACCGCTAAACAAAACCTACTTGAATGAACGGGCTGACATGCTCGAAGACGATGGTCAATATGAACGTGCGATTCGAGACTACAACGCCGTAATTGGTCTGGCACCAAACGACGCAGACGCATGGAAAGGTCGTGCAGGGTGTTGGCTAGAAATGGAAAAATACGATTCCGCAATCAAGGACTACAGCAAAGCGGTTGAGTTGGATCCAGCCGACAAATGGAGTTACTCAAACCGCGCATTGTGCTGGGGCCGAAAAGGCGAAACTGGCAACCAGATCGCCGACCACACAAGCGCCCTCAAGATCGACCCAAAGTACGCGACCTCACTTGGATGGCGTGCCAGTGCTTACATGGATGCGAAACAGTACGCAAAATCCAAATCAGATTTCACTGCCGCGCTGGCTTTGGAAGACGCCGCGGATGACTCGACCATTATAAGCAACTATTCGTGGCTTCTTGCCGCATGCCCCGATGATACCGTTCGCGACGGAGCGCTCGCGTTGAAACTTGCCACCAAGGCCGCGGATCTAACCGATTGGAAAGAGTCCTGGATCATCGACAACATCGCTGCAGCCCACGCAGAACTGGGCAATTTTGACAAAGCTATCGAAGTCGCCCAAGAGGCAATCCGAAAGTCAGAATCAGAAGAGGAACGCAAAGACATTCAGACGCGCCTCGATTCTTACAAGAAAAACCAACCCGCCCGCTTTACCGATTCGTAATAGGTATCCCCAATGAACACTCCATTCACAACGCGTTTGGCTATCGTCATGGTGTGCCTTGTCGCGACGAATATGCTTTCGCAACCAAGTCTGGCGCAAGAAAACACGCCAGCGGTCAAGCAGCCGAACACCAAAGACGATATTTCAACCGCAGAGGTCTCAGCCGAAGATTTCCCAGCCGAAGATTTCCCAGCCGCAGAGGTC
>CAZZDZ010000061.1:0-2537 GCA_964652675.1 uncultured Pirellulaceae bacterium | reverse complement strand
GAAGTACCAGCCGACGAAGTACCAGCCGACGAAGTCCCGTTTAGTGCCATCGTCACTACAGCCACAGATGAATCGAAAGAATTCATCGAAACGGTCGTTGGCGAAATCGTGCAAGTGATCGAAGTCAAGGACGATACTTCATTGCTGGTCACCGAACTTGGGGCTCGGGGATGGGTCAAATCCAATACCTTGACCAACTTGGCACAGGCAGAGAATGAACTGAAAAAACGATTGCAAAAATCACCGGCCAATGATGACGTTTTGTACGCGATGGTCTCACTACTGAGCCATATCAGTCGTAACGAAGAAGCGCTGGAGTATTGCGAACGCTTGATCAAGCATCACCCCAGTTACCGGCACGTCCATGTGATTCGGGGACGAGTCCTTGCCCGATTGGAGCGTTATCAAGAGTCGATCCAAGCGTGTGACGAGGGCCTACGACACGATCCGTCGTCGTCAACCATTTATCTTAATCGCGGATTTGCCAACTCAGAACTCAACAACAACGACGCCGCGATTGCTGACTATGACAAAGCAATCGCCATCGACCAATCCGTACTCGCGATGAACAATCGCGCCGCGGTGTTGTTGGATCAGGGAAAGACCCAGCAAGCATTACAGCAAATCAATGAATTAATCGACGCCCGCGAATTCGACGTCGCTTTTCGAACCCGAGCAAAAATCCATGCCACAATGGGAAACTTGCAGCTCGCCAAATCGGATTTCGATTATGCGGTCAAATTGAATCCAGGCAACGCGGCAAACTTCACCCTGCGTGGCCAACATCTATACAAAATTGACAAGAAGCTGGCGCTTCAAGATTTCCTGATGGCCGTGCGTTTAGCCCCCCATGACCCGCGTAAGCGAACAGACTTGGGGGTAACCTACGCACAGCTAGGAAACCCTGCACAAGGCAAGAAACAACTGGAGATTTCGCTAAGTATCCAGCCCAACGACGCATTGGCCAATGCAAACATGTCATTTGTAAATTTAGACCTAAACGAAATGGACGCATCGCTTCAATTCGCTGACAACGCGATCCGTCTCGACTCCGATCTCGCCCTGGGACACTCAAACCGTGCTGCCGCGTTGATAAACTTGAATCGATACGACGAAGCAGAATTGTCCAGCAGGACCGCAATCAAACTGGAACCGGACAGCCCTTCGCATCGCAACCAGCTAGGCATCATCCTTAGAGAGAGGGGCAAATGGGATCTCGCCGTCGAAGCATTCCAAGAAGCAATAAAGCTGGGGCCAAACGTGGGCGAGTACCGAACGAATCTCGCCCGGGTCTACGAAAAACTAAATCGCGTCGATGACGCAATCAAATCGTTAACTGAATCGATCAAAGTCGATCCAAATTATGACATCGCATACTATCGCCGCGGTGTAATCCACCTTGAACAAAATCGTACTGACCAAGCCATAGCTGACTATCAACAAGCGGTCCGACTGGACCCCAGTTGGACGGTAGCGTGGTATGAACTGGGACGAGCCTACTCCCTTTCGAATCAATTTGAAAAAGCTCGCGATGCCTACAGCAAGGCCATCGACTTAGACGACACGTTCGGAGTGGCTTACAACAACCGATCAAACGTCCTGCTGAAATTGTCACAGTACAAACTTGCCAAGCAAGACGCGATCCGCGCCACAGCAATCGATCCACTTAGTGCAAACGCAACGTACAATCTGGCGTTTGCTCACTATCACCTGAAGGAGTACGAACACGCGGCGCATCAATTCAGCATTCTGGTAGGAAGTGATCAAATCAACACATTGATCCTCGACCGACGTGGCGATTGCTTCCAAGAACTAGGGCGTCTAAAAGAATCGATCAACGACTACACGCTAAGTTTAGAACAAGATGATCAGTCCGCTTCGACCTACCACTCGCGAGCCTACAGCCACTTCAAGCTAGGCCAAAATGAACAAGCAATCCAAGATTGCACAAAAGCACTACATCTGGCTCCGTCCTCATTAAACACTCGGTTGATACGAGCAAATTCGTATCGAAAAACCAAACAGTACGCCCAAGCGATCATCGACTATTCGCGTATCGTCGAAAATCATCCGGATTCTCTATTGGCAGTTGTCAATCTCGCGGCGGTCTATGCTGCTGCCGACGACGAAAATCGCGATGCAAAACGAGCGATCGAGCTTGCCACAACAGCGTGTAAAATCACCGAGAACAAGTCCCCCATGGCGCTGGCCGTTCTATCACTTGCCCAAGCCGAAAACGGCGACTTTGACACAGCAATCCAATCCGCCAACCAAGCTTTCCAATTAGGCGAGCAGTCTAACGAACCCGTTCCCCCCTGGCTCCGATCTGCAATCAATCAGTATCAAAAACAACAGCCTTGGCGATTCAGCATGCTTGGCAACAAGCAGTAGATCAGTGCAAAACGCAAATGGTGTATGCGTTCGACATACCAGCAAGTGAATTTTTGGTAACCCGAAGCGTTAGCGGATGTTTGTTTTTACGTCGGAAATCGTGCACGAACGCGTGTTTGCGTATCGTGTGAATATTGACATTGCGG
>CAZZDZ010000060.1:0-22096 GCA_964652675.1 uncultured Pirellulaceae bacterium | reverse complement strand
GAACTGGTCGCCACAAAGTCGGGCTTCATCGCTCGGAGATCGATGGCTACTTTTTTATTCGTCTTTTGCTCCGCCTAGCGTTACTGACAGCTTGTATTTGTTCTGCAAGTGAGCGTGTGCGATGCTGGCGTGTCGATCTTTTGGAAATAGCTTGCAGACTTTCTTGAACGCTGTAATTGCTTTGTCCTTACTCTTGGCTTCTTCTTGAGTGTAGCCGATCTGCAAAAGCGCCCAGGGAGCGTGCGGCTTGCTTCCGCCGACGATCTGGTTGTACAACGCGATCGCTTCGCCGTGCTGCTTTAACCGTCGGTGGCAGCGTGCCATCTCTTGGTAGTTCTGAGGAAACCGATCCGTCTGTCGATAGAAACCAATCGCTTCTTTCCATTTTCCGGCGTAGTTGTAACACGTCGCGATCTCCCAAAGCCATCGTTCGCTGGCCGAAACGTCCTGCTTCAGCAACTCTTGATAAACCGCGATGGCCTCGTCCCACTTGTGAAATTCACGGTAGGTTGTTGCCTTCTCCGCTTTCCATTTGATCGCGTTGTCCGAATCGACATTGGTTAATTGTTCGTAAGTCGACACTGCTAACGATAAGTTTTTTTCTTGTCGAAACGTGGAAGCGATGTTCGACAATCCGTTGGCCTTGTTTTTGAATTTGCGATACTCGGCTCGGGCCTTTTCGTATTGCTCTTTGGATCGATGCCAAAGAGCTACCTTTGCCAGGAACTCATCGTCGGCACCAAAACGCTTTTCGATTGTAGAAAATGTTTTGGCAACTTGGGCGTCGTCCTTTGCGGCGCGGTGAACATCGGCAACAAGAAACATTAGGTGTTTTGCACGCGTCTTTCCCGCTTCGGTTGTCGCGTCGTCGGGCTGTTGATCTTGCAAGTAGCTAACCAGCTTGCTGGCTAGGTTCTTCGCTTTACTTTGTGTTTCACTGTTGTCGACCAGTCGGCGCAAAGCGTCTTTGCCACGTTGTACGACCTGGTCCTCAATTTCGTTTTTCTTGCTGGAAATCTTGACCGCTTCGACCGCCTCGTCAAAATCGCCTTCGTAAAACTGGTGTTTCGCAAACTTTATTGCTGCAGAGTTGCAATGATTGAGAGTCTGTTTCGTGCGGATCGCTTCAAAAGTGAGTTTCCGCCAGATATCAACTTTCAGTTCGTCGTCGTTTTCTGTCTCGGCGATCTCTGCGAGCGCGACCATCGCGTACACACCCGCGATGTGCTTAGCGTGCTTTTCTGTGACGTCTTTCAATGCCGGTTTGGCTTTGGAATTCTGACCGATGTCTTTGTACGTCTTGCCGATGTAGTAACCTGCGGCCACCGCGTCATCGGAATCGGGCCAATAATCAATGACGCTGCGAAACCCGTCGTTGATCGCTGTGTTTTGCTTTCGCAAGTTGACTTGGCAGATGCTCCATCGCAACAACGCGTACGACGCCGCGTCGCTACTTTCGTAAAGAGAAAGGTATTTGTCGTATTCGGCGGCCGCGACCTTCCAGTTTTTTTCGCGATAGTACTTTTCTGCGATCTGAATCTGATGCCGCTGGACTTCGCGTAGCTTTGCCCATCGCTCCAACGACATTTCGTCAAGCTGCTTTTTTTTCTGCGCCAGCGCATCACCACTGCCAAGCACAAACAGCCCTAATAGAAACAAGAGCATCGTGAGTACGAGACGCTTCTTGCTGTTTTCTATTCTGTTTTCTGAGCTTCCAGCCATTTTGCGTATTCCGAGTGTGCGTAAAAGATCACATTGGTGCCCAGCTTGTAGCATGATTCCCAAATATCCGCTTTGACGCCTGCGTGACCATCGGCCCACGCGTCGCCGATGTCGCCGGGATGATAATAGGCGACCCAACGTCCGTCTTTGTACCAGCCCAACGCTTCTTTGCCACCGTGCGGAGCAACGTACGGCAAATAGGGGATTTGAAACGGGACGCGATGAATGATGTCGTCCAGCGGAATGGGCACGGGGCGTATGTCAGGCAGAACCCGACTCATTAAAGACAAAAACTGATTGTGAAAATGTCGGCTGCCGCCGTTGTCGCCGAACAACATGCCGTGTTTGTCATTCAAGTATTCACGCAGCGTTTTTAATTCACTATTGGAAACCGAAATATTGCGTTGTCCCGTCATGTAAACGATCGGCGGGCTTTTGCCTTTTGGAAAATTCCGTAGTTGGCCAATCGTCCGTGACTCAGTTCGTTCGCCGACTTTGTGCTGAGTCCGAATGCCGTACTCAAGCAACATATTCAAGTCGCCGCCAATTCCGTAATCCTGGTCCCAATCACCGCCAGAGTATTCCAGTCGGATAAAACGAACTTTTCCGCGAAATGTGCCGCCAGCAAAGCCGGCTCCTTTGCCTTCGCCGTAGCCAACGGTATAGGCGTGCTCGGTTTTCTCTTCTAGTTTCAACTGGACTTCGTCGATCGGTGGCACTTCAAAGCTGATCGCGCTGAGCGGATTGACGACGTACTTTTTTCGGATGACTTTTTTGATTTTGACGACTTGGGCAAGCTGTTTTTGCTCGCCTCCACCGGCTGGCATTTCATAAATCTCGCGGCAGCCATTTAGTTGGGCGAACAGCAAGCCAAGGACCATGAACGTAAACGTATAACTGACAAGCCCCAGAAACGATTGGTCCAATTTTCGACTGCGCTGCGAGTGAAGCCAGCGTTTGGGGTTGAGCCAACGAAGCGGTTGCCCCCAATCGACTGCATAGAAGTGGGCGCGAAGATCCAATGGGTTCCAAACTTCTTCGCCATCGTCGATTTCTTGTTGTCCGTAGAACACTGACGCCCGTTCGATACCGAAAACGGTCCAGAGCAATCCGATCGCAAACAGCAGAGCGGTTCCCCATCGGGCGATGTTCGCGCGGATCGAGTCGAGCACCAAGAGATCCAAAGCGATCATCGTTAGATGCCAAAATAGAACGTACCCAACGGTCAACACAATCCATTTGGCGTATGGCATCGACGCACAGCAGTCCGGTGAGCTGCTGACACGCCGATGCCAATACCAAATCATGGGAATAGACAATGTGCAAAAAGCGAGATGCAACCATGTTGGGAAAAACTGCGTGGTGCGCAGCTCCAGCAGCATGATCACCCAGACCACGAGATAGCCGACCGAAAACTGGACGGGCGAATCGAGTTCGCGAAACCGTTGCCAGTATCGTTTCACTCAAGTCCCTGAAGTAAGTCGTCAAGTCGGTTGTCAAGCGAATCGGTATTCGAATCGGGGTCCTTCGTTTCGCCAATCCCCATCGCTTGGACAGGATCAGATTCGTTGGCGGATTTAGAATTCGTCTGGTCAGCAGCGGGCTGACCACCTGTAGGCTCGACATCGGGGGCGGACGAATCGGTTTCAGCGGCCTTGTCGGGTTCTGCGATTAACGTTCCGCTGGCTGCGGCGGAAGCGACCGGTTTGGGTTCGATTTTCTCGCGTATCGCGGGCGGTCCTACGATGAAAAAGATCGCGAGCGTGCTGAGCATCAGCAGGCCGATCATCGCAACGGCAGCCGTCACGACGCTGCCCATTAAGCTGCGTGTGGCCGCGGCCCCCATTACCTCTTGGGGGCTGCGTGTTTTCATGTCGCTGACAAGACTACGCAACTGTTCGCCAGTTTTGTTGTCGCCCATTACTTTTCTCTTTTCTCTTCTAGGACGTGCATCAATTTGCCACCAGCTTCACTAACGGCTTCGATCACGGGTTCGTAGTAGTTGGATGTTGCGTCGCGGTGTACTTTCAAAAGCACGGTACGTTCTTCGATGGGGGCGTCGCCCAAGATTTCTTGAATGATCGGCGTGACCTGAGCGATTCCGACTTCTTTGCCGTTGATGTACGTTTTGTTTTCGACATCGATTACCAAAGAAACCTTCGCCGCTCCGGCCGCTGTTACTTCGACTGCGTTGGCTGGTTTCCACTGCAAGTGACTGTCGTCGGTGGCCCGCGCGAGTATGACAAAGAAAATCAGCAGGTTAAACGCAATGTCACCCATCGCCATACTTGGCACTCCGGCGGTGACGATTTTGCGTTTGATTTTCATGATCGTTTTATTCAGGGGGCGAACGATTGGCTGGCAGCGTTTCAAGTCGGCGAAAACTATTGAACTTGGATGGTCTGTTCTTCTTCGCGTTGGATGGTGACGAGTCCACCGACTTGTTCGATGACTGCCGTGACATCAATCCAATGGTGGTACGGTGTGTCGCTTTTGCTTTTGACGATCACGACACGATCCTCTGGTCGCTGCTTTCCCTTCAGTAGCGACGACAATCTTGGTTGTAACTGAGCGGTACGAACGGTATCGCCATTGATGGAAATGGCGTTCAGATTTCCTGTTAAGGCAACTTCTACGTTCTCAAGCTCTTCTTTTTGCTCTTGGTTTTCTTCGCTGCGTGGGATTTCCTGCTGGCGTCCACTGTCGGGCTGTATCGATGCGCACACAAGAAAGAACACGATCAAATTGAACGCTATGTCACCGGTCGCGCTGCTTGGTGGTTCCACCAGCAGTTTTGTGCTGCGATTGCGTTTCACGCCTTTGCTCCCGTCGCTTTCTTGACAGCGGATGTCAGCGTGACGGTTTCGACCAGTTCGGTGGCGGATTCTTCGACGTCCAACACAAAGCGATTGATCAAACTGGTGAAATAGTTGTAGGCGATGAACGCGGGGATACCAACAATCAACCCAAAACAGGTCGTCATCAACGAAACCATGATGCCCGACGCGGCGGCTTCGACAATATTGACTTCGCCCATTTTTACAACGATGTCTTTAAACGCAACGATCATTCCTTGCACGGTTCCCAAGAACCCGAGCATCGGCGCGACACTGGAGATGGTGGCAAGAATCGGAAGATGCCGTTCGAGTGCAGCAACAATGTGAACGCCGTAGTCGTCCATCGCTTTAACAACTTGCTCGTCAATCTTGGCTGGTTCGTAGTCCAACTCTTGCAAGACAACATACTTTCGCAATCCCGTTGCAAGCACAGCGGGCACGGGGCCTTGTTCGTTGTTACACAGCTCGAAAGCTTCCATCGCTTTGCCACTCTCTAGCAACGATTGAACTTTCTCGCGAACTTGCGCCGAATTGTCTTCCAGCATTTTCAAGCTTCGATAGCGTTCAATGATCACGCCAGCGCCGATGATCCCCATCAGTAGGATCGGCCACATGAATATTCCGCCGTCGATTAGGTAGCTTAGCGGGGGCGTTCGCATGATGTCGGCGATCATGCCCGTGGACTGAGTTTCGCTCTGAGTCTCGTCCTGGCTGTCTTGGTCAGATTCTGAATCTGCCGAACTTTCCCCTTGGGCTTCTGTATCAGCGGCTGGGTTTTCGGTCTCTGTTTGCGTTCGGGTTGCGTTGTCGCCTGGGGGTCCGTCTTGGGCGGACGCATGTGACGAGAAAATCGCAAGGCAAAAGCAAAGCGGAATCAGCAGAATGAGTTTCGTCGTGTTGGGCATAGTTAGCCGCTAAAGGGATAGTTTGCAAATGTGTGAGCGGCAGGGCGCTGGCCAGGATGTTGACGTGTTATTCATCATCAACGCTGCGTGCTTCGGCCTCGAATTGGTTCAGCATTTCTGGCAATGCCAATCGCCCCCGCGCGTACTTCGCTGCTTCGCTTTCAGGATAGTCCCAGCGACAGCGGTTGTATCGTCGGAATGCTTCGCGATTGTTTTTTGCCAATCGGTACGCTTCTCCCGACCAGAACAACGAATCCGGCCCCAATTCATCATCCGGAAACGTTTTGACGAAATCATCGAACGACAAACCCGCCTTCTTGTAGTCCTCGGTTTTGTAGAAACACTGGCCGACTCGAAATGCCATTTCGGCCGCGTGTTCATGGCCTTCGAATCGCACACCGAATCGCACGCCGACTTGAGCTGCGATGTCGAAATCTTCTCGCTTGTAAAAATAGTCTGAAATCCGAATCATCACGCTGGCAATCAACGGACTCTTTGGATGCGTCGCGGCCAAAGTCACGTAGGCTTCCAGGGCCGCGTCAAAATCGCCTGCTTCCTCGTACGATTGAGCCAACTTGTACCGGGCGTCTGCCGCCAGCGTGTGATCGGGATATCGACGAATGATCAGCTCGTACGACTTAATCGCTTCGTCCCATTGCCCCAACTCTTGCGCGAACTGGCCCAGCAAGTATGCGACGCGAGGTGCGTATTTCGGATCAGGATAATCCTCCATGACTTCACGAAGCACTCGGCGTCCCGATTCTAGGTCGTTGTTCTGTTCGGTGCTTCGTTCGAGCTGTTTGTGGCTTTTGAAAAGTTCAAAATAGCTTTCCGCGACGCGGAATTTTGTCTCGACCGCCAACGTTTCGTCGTTGAACGTTTTCGTGAATGCTGTCAACAATCCGTCCGTCCCCACAACCACGGGCACTTCTTGAGAGATCTCCAGCGTTTCACTTTGGCTGGCAGCTGCGGGGTCGCTGTAAGTCGCGGTGATTTTGTCGCCAAAGTAGCACTCGATGGCGGGATCTTTTTCGTCGAAGTTATTAGGGGTCGGTGTGACCGCTGCGGTTAACTGGAAGGATCCGGTGAATAAACCACTGTGGGCGAGCGTTTCATGAAGCTGAACGGTTTCGTGTTCACCCAGTTCCGTTTTGATTTCCAGCGTGATCGCATCTCGCTCATCGGTGACGTCTTGATCAGGGTCACTGCAAACCAAGAATAGTTTTTCGCCAACGTGTAGCGATTCAATCGGTTCGCGATATTCGCGGTCAGAGATAACGAGCGCGCCGTCGGTCACCAATCGGCCAGCCGAACTTAGTTTCTTGGCCTCTCCATCGGTCCGGCGTTTGTCCAAGTACGCTGCGGTGATGGTGTCTTTACCGGTCACATTCAAGACTCGAGCGACCATGGCGTTGTCCAGTGGTTCGTCGTCATCTTTATCGGCGGAGTGAACCGTCCCGATTAAGTTTCGCGGCATGTGCCCCATTTTCGGTACGACTTGTGGACTGTTTTTGCCGCCCAATTGCAAAACGACTTGTCCAACGAACCGCCCCTGTTCCAAAGCGATGTTGTCGCGGACGTCTTGCCGACTACGTCGCCCACGTCGATCCGTAAACGCGCTGGAGATATCGCACTCCACGATCGCTGCACATCCGTCGCTGGTGATGACGGCGATTTTCAACGTACTGCCACTGGTTTTTGCGCGGTCGGGGTCGATGACTTCGATCGTCAGCGGCGCGTCAAGCGACACCAGTGCTTCTTGGCCATCGGCGGGGATCGACGCCAGAACTTCGGGTGCTCGCAGATCGTCGTTGGCACGATATTTTGTGCGTGTTTGCAGGACCCGGATCAAGGCATCGGTCGGCTCCGTCACGTAGACGACCGTTTCACGCTCGACGGCGTGACCTGGGAACGTGTTCTGTTTGTCCAGATATCGCAGGTAGACTTTGTCGCCCGGTTTGACAACCAATTTGTCGCCATCGCCGGTCGCCGACGTATCAATCTCTTTGGTGAAGATACCGGAATAAGGCTCCGTCTCGATCGCAGTCAGGGTCGTTTTCGGTCCGTCGTTGACGTAGACCTCGAACTCGATTTCGTCTTGCTCATTCGTATCGTCTTCGTCGTAGTCTCGGATTTCGACAACGATCCGTTCATTGGGATCAATCCGCTTGAGTTCCAATCGCGTCTCGGTGACTTGACCGCTGTCAGATCGCGTGAATTCGTAAATGATCGGTTGGACGCGAGCATTGTTATAAGTCGCTGTCAGCTTGCTGGTCAGCAGTTGGCTGCTGCCGGTTCCGTTTTGCGTAAACTCGTCGGTGTAAGTTGCGGTGACGGTGTCGCCGGCGGCGATTTCCAAGGTGTCGTTGTTCGCCAGCGCCAGCACATCTTTCTTGGTCGGTATGTGGGTTTCGTCTAACGAGTCTGCGCCGATTTCGACATGATTCACCGCGACGCTTTCGCCCAAGTATTCGTTGAACACCAGGCGCGTGTATCGCAACTTGGTGGACGGAAAACGAAAGTCCCATTTCGCTTCGCTTCGAATGACGCTTCCCCCGGTGGCAGGCCGAATCGACACGCCGCGCAAATCCATCAAGCCACCGGCATTGATCTCCGTCGGGCGGAACGTCATCGTCTGTTTGCCCGGTTTTGAAATCAGAACTGTGGCGACGCGCGAGTCGCGAAATGAATTCCAATTTCGAGTGTCGGGAATGTTCGCCGCAAACGAGTCGTCGCCAATTTCAATCGCCATGCGACTCCCGGTACCGGCGTGCGAACAATTCAACCAGATTTCGTAAGCTCCCGCCACAGGGACTTCGATGTCCCACGACGCCGTGTCTTTTGCATCCGCCCAATAATTAATCAGCGGAGTCTTGTCGTTCAATCGAGATCCAAATTGTTCCGTTTGCTTTTTCAGTTTTGCGTCTGCCACTGCGAGTTCGATCGGAGCGGTGGGGTTTGCCATTGGTGCTTTGGGCTGCGGCGCCTTTTCTAAATCAAAGTCGGCAGCAGTGAATGGGCCAAGCGAGACTCGATCGCTATTCATGTCCGCACGCGCAATCAACGCTTCGGCAACCTGCGAGCTTGAAACCACCGACGCGTAAATCGTTAGCTCATGCGTGCCTCGCTCCAAGAACAAATCAACCTGCTGTTGACCGCGTTTGGGGGCGAGTTGAAGTCGACCGTCGATGGCTAATGCGGTCATGTGGCCTTTGACCAAGATCCGAGCGGAACCTGATCGCTGCTGCACCAACTTGCCAGACCAGATGATTCCGCGCGAGTCTTTTGCGCGATCTTTCGAGGACTTTTTGCCACGTCGCTGAACATCCGATTCGTCCGTGGGCGTTTGCCAAAACAGTTCGTCTGCTTTTTCAGTTTCGTCCGGATTACGGTTCAATCCTAAATCAACAATCTGCTGCCAAGTCGTCAGAGCGCTCGCCTTGCCGCTGTAAACGCGACGAGTCATTTGCCCGAAGGTTTCCGAAACCGGTTTGGCCGTCGGGATTTCTGGATAGCTGGCAAGGTTAAACCAAAACTCGCCATCGTTGCTGCCAAGCAACTGTGTGTGCAGCGGCGCGTTCGCAGTCGGATCGGGTGTTGAAACGGTGACCCGCGAGACTTCTTTTAAGTCTTTCATGTCGACGGTCAACGTTTTGGGGGTTGCGCCATCTGGTTCTGCCAACCAAAACGAATCTTTGTCCAAATCGATCGCCATCAGCGGACTATGGTCGATCGCCGTATCGCTTGCCAGAGCGCCCGCGGGCAGTTCGGCGGTCTTGGCCGTTCCTTCGAAGACACCACTATGGGGTTCCGTTTCGACTAAGAAAGTTTGCACGCTATCGCCACTGTCGGCCACCAATTTTACTGGCAGCTTGTCGCGTTCGTTGGACAAGTCGCGGTCTGGATCGATGGTCCGAAAGTAAACGGGGTTGCCCGGTTTGATTTGGTTTTCGGGTCGGACTTGGGATACGCGTTGATCGACGCCCTCGGCTTCCTCGCGAGCTTCACGGGCAACCCGTTCGCTGAAAGTCTCTTCCTTTTTGTCGACGACTTTGCTGCTGGAAGCTTCAAATTTTGCATTTGCGGCGATCGTGATTTCTACGTCCGAAAGCGGAACTTTTTTGAACTCCGACTTGAACTGATCCGGATAGTCACACTCGATCGTGTCGCCACCGACGACTTGTAAAATCCCATCGCCAGGTTGTGCGTCGCCAAGTCGAGTGTCGACGTCGGTGCGGAAAAGTCCGCGACCCGCGCCGGTGCTGGTCAACATGACTCTTTCGCTATCGCCGCTAGGTTTCGTGGTCACGATGACCGGAATTTTGTTGTGACCGCGACTGATCCCTAAGTCGCTATCGTGGACAACGATCGACAACGGCAAACCCGGGCGATGCAACCGCGTGCTTTTGCGGCCAAGCCGACCGACAGTGCGAAGCAAATTCAACTGATCGATATAACGTTCTTCGCTGCCGTAGACCTCCGACAAACTGAACAGTGCTTGGTTGGCCAAGCTGACGTCGGGGACTCGTTCCAGGACGCTACGAAAAATATCGCGTGCGTCGTCACGATCGCCACGACGAAACGCTAACACGCCGCGCAGGAACTCCGCACGAACGACGATCTCCATTTCAGGATTTCGGGCCAGTTCCTCGAAAACCAATTCGGCTTGGTCGTACACCTTTTGCGACATGAACGATTCGCCGATCCCAAATCGGGCTTCGGTCGCTTGTATTGTGTCCGGATAACGGTTGATTGTGGTTGTGAATTCGCTGCGCGCGACATCGAACCGACGTGCTTTGAAATAGTTCTTTGCCAACAGCAATTGCATCTTGGCTTTGGAATCCGAATCAACTTGTGCGGATTCGCTATTCTTGACCATCCAGCCGCGCAATACGTCTTCGACATACTCGTGGTTCTTGTCGCCACCAGCGGCGATCCGTTGGCTGCAGACAAAGCTAATCAGGTCGACCGGCAGTTCATTGCGATTGGCATCAAACAGTGCTTTGTTGGCATCGTAAGTTGCCAAGGCTAGCGATTCGTCGCCAAGTCGCAGGTACAACGCGGCTTGTAGTAGCGGCGCGATCGGGCTGTCTTCGTCGATCGTCAAACCAACGCTGCCCATTCGAGCGTAGGCTTGGGTCACGATTTCACGCGCGGCCTTTTGTCGGCGTTCGTCAGCGCGGATGTTGGACAGCATTCCAGAAGACAGCGTGGCGGCGGCAACGTAATCTTGACGCGTCATCGCGGATTGAGCGAATGGATAGAGACTGTCCCAGCCATTCCAATCCGAATCACGCAACAACGTCGCGTTTTGTAAACGCAAGACGCGGGCCATCGATGACTTGGGTTTTGCAGATGCGTCGTTCAATTCTTCCAATGCCAACTTGGCCGACGACGAAGGAGCCCCGTACTGGAGGTCCGCGATCGCTTGATAGACTTTGCGTTTGTCGTCGTCGGAGACTTCCATGTTGCGGCGATAATCGCTGACCCACGCGGCAATACGCCAAATGTCGACATCCCAACTGAGCATGGGGTGTTGTAACGAGACGTCGCGCGATTGCTTCATGACTTTTGCAAACGAATCGATATCGCCGGCTTTCAAGTGAATGTCCGCAAGGTAAGTTGCGTAACGTCCTTGAAATGGCGTGTCATCTTTTAGCAGTTCGGTTAAGAACGCGACGTGCTTTGATTCGTCCAGCCGTTTCATCACGCGGTATGCGCACTCGCGCGACTCGGTGTTTTGCCGATCGAATGTGATGTACGTTTTCCAGTAATCGATTCCTTCGTTTGTGAGCCCCAGTTTGTCCAACGATTCGCCGATGTAGCTTGCGTGAGTGGGTTGTTTTCCGTTTGCGGCTTGCGATTTCAGAATCCAGTCAAGCGACTTTTGGGCGAACGCTTTGTCTTTGTTTTTCTCTGCCGCCGCGATCAATCGACGCCAGACATCGGCATCGCCATCTTTGGGCGGTAAACGCAGCATGTGTTCGGCCGCTTCCTTGGCGACTTCGGGCGACGCGTAGTCGGTTGCCGCTTCCAAGAAACGTTTCGCAGGCGTCATGTCCTTGGGGTTGCGGCGCGCAAGTTTGCCGTAGTAGGTCGCCGACAGCTTGCGTTGATTGTGCGATACGTAATGCCGATAGTAATGGCCTTGGCTGTCCAGTAAGCGATCGACGTACGCCGCACTGAATTTGCTGGCGATATTGTCTGCCAGCAGCTTGTCTCGGATCACCGCTTCTTGTTTGGACGGATGGAAAGAGTTCTTTGCCGTCAGTGCGATGATTGGGTCTTTGTCTGCACGCCCCATCAAGCCGTCAAGCAACTTGGCCCGTTGTTTTCGCTTGGGATCTCGCTTTGCCGATTGCCGCCAAGCGGTCAATGTTCCTGCAAATGCGCCGAGTTCGGGATGCTTGTCGCGAGCGGCCAGGATCCGCTTGACTTCGTCGGCAAACGCCTTGTCATCCGGTGCAGAGTTGAGCAACCAATCGACTGCCGATCGCGAAACGTGGCCATCGTCTGGTGATTTTTCGATCAACTCGCGCAGGGCGCTACGCGTTTTGTCATCATCCTTCATGCGATCACGATAGAGATTGAATGCGAGTGTGTATCGCAAGTACGCGGCGTGTTTTTCGTTCTTGCTGATCGCGTCAAGCAAAACGCGTTCGGATTCTTTCATCCGTTCTGGATCGGTACCGTTTTGTTCGACGAAGATGCGTGCGTTGTCGCTGCCACGCGCATCGAAGGCGAGCACTTTGCCTAGGAGGCTGATCGCGGCTCCGGGGTTTTCTTCGCGAATGTACGCTTGAGCGAGCGCGCTGAGGCCGCGAAAACGATCATCGCGCTGGGCATATTTTGTCGCGTATTCTTTTGCGACTACCGAGATGTCTTTGGAAGAAGCCTTGCCACGGTCAAGTTGATCGATCAGCCGGTAGTGTACTTGTTGGTCGTCGCGAATTTTGCGAGCGCTGGCGTAGCTTCGCGCGGCGTTGGTGTGTTGCCCAAGTCGTTCGTAGTTGTCGCCAACACGATAATGCACATTTCGTAGACGCTGCTTGTCTTTAACAACGTTCTTTTTGAGCAGTTTGGAAGCAGCGCGGTTCGATTCGGCCCATTTATTAATGCGAGCCCAAGACATGACGCTATGCATGCCCAGTTCGGCGGACATGCTGCCACTGGTTTGATCCATCATCTTTTCGGCCAACTCGGCGCCGATTTTGATTTGATCGTTGCCTGCCGAACTGTACCGCTTGATGGCGGTAATCGCAGCGGTTCGGCCAACATCTGTATTGGGCTGTCGTTTCCAAATCGCATGGAACGCAGCGGCTGCGGCCTTTTTGTCCGTGCCACGGTCGAGCACTTCGGCCAAACGCTGTTCGACTTCGCTGCACTTGGGTGACTTTGGATACCTTGTGACGAACTGTCGGCAGGCGACCAGCATGTCTTTGTTGCGACTCATGCCTTGCAAGCCGTCGATTGTTTTGAGCATCACGTCGTGATGTCGTTTGTCCGTGGTATGAGCACTGACAAAACGGTTTCCGATTCGGACTAGGCCGAAAACACGCGCGTCGGAGTGGTACAAGTCGACCAGTTTGACCATCACATCGGCGGCTTCGGGTGTGTTGTCGTTGTACTTTCCCAGTTCGGCTTCTAGTTGCGATGCCTTGCGACTGAGTTCGTCCAGTTCTTGGGCGGCGACAATAGGTGCAGCAGGATTTATCAGTGCGCAGCAGATTAGCAGTGCAATCGCAATGAGCCGTTTGGGGGCGTGCTCCCAAGCGGCTAATCGTGCGAGGCGTTTCGTTATCGGGATTTGCATCATGAAAATCCTAAAATCCAGATTGCGTAAGTGTGTCGGAAATCTGTTTGGCGTCAGTCGCGAGCGGACTTTCGGGAAAGTCACCGATTAACTGGTCAAACTTGCTGCGTGCTTCTTTTTTGCGATCCATTCGGTACAAGCAACGTCCATAGTTGAACAGGATCACGTCCAGGAATTTTGCATCCGGGTGATTGTCTAACACGGTATCAAACGTATCGAGTGCGCGATCGTAGTCTTCGCGTTCGTAGTAGTATTCGGCCATCTTGGCAACGGATTCGCCAACGCGTCCGCTGTCGGGGAAATGGTCGAATACTTTTTTGTATTCCTGAAAAGCGCGATCGAAAAGTTCCGCACCACGACCGGCTGCTTCGACACCCATTTGTTCATAAGCTTGCGCGATCCCGAATTGGCCTTCGCCGCGTAACAAGCTGTCTTCCATTTTGACCAAACGGTTGTAAATGCCGATCGCGCGGCGATAATCTTTTTGCTTTCGTGCAACGTCACCTAACTGCAACAAAGCGTCATCGACGAATCCGCTGTCGGGAAATTCTCGTTGCAGCCGTTGACACATCGAAGCGGCCAACTCCAAACGATCCATTTCAAAATAGATGTGCCAAAACTGCACATAAGTCTCTTCCAGCATTCGTCCGCCAAGTCTTTTGGCATCGACCATGATTTCTTCACAGACCAACAACGCGGCGTCGTACTTTTCTTTTGATTTGTGTTTCAGGCCGAACTCTTTGTATCGGTTGCCGATTTTGGTCATCGCGCTGGCTGTTTTCAGTTGCGTTTGGACCCTGAGTTCCTGGTCTGAAATTTCAGCTCTGGTGACTCGCACGCCGCCAATGTTTCCTTCCAGGCATTTAGCTTTGACAATCAGCTCGTTCACGCCCGCACCGCTGTGCGATTCGTCCAAATACATCAATCGAACTTGGTCGCCCGGGATGGCTTGCAATAGATCGTCCCCGGCGACGACCTGCTGAGATTTGACCAACGTGACGGCGCCTCGAAAGACTCCGCTGTGAACGGTTTCGTCGGCGGGGTTCTTTACCGCGTCGGCATCCGCCAAAGCATCATCGAATTCGCTGATCGCATCGTTTGCAGCGTCACCGCTAGCCTGGCCGCCAATTTCACCGCCTATTTCACCACGTTGCTCGTCGGTAAGCACCGCTTCGGTCAACGCGACTTCGATTCGGTCGATACGTTTGTATCGTTCGACTTCGGGTGCTTCTTCGCCTTCGATGTCCGCAGTGCCAGCAGCCATCAATTCCTCTTCGATCTCTTCGTCTGATTTCAAACGATGGATTTCGACGATTGCTTTCAACTGGTCTGCTTTGTCGGATACGTCACGATCGGGATCGGCGACACGTAGGTTGACGTTCTTTCCCAACACAACGCCTTTGAGCGTTTCCTCGAACGCGCCATCGGTGATCGCGATCACACCATCGCCGACGACGCGGACGGTCATGATCACGGGAACATTCAGTTTCTTTTCGGAGGTATGTTCGTCGGTGTAAGTCACACGAACTTCGTCGCCGCCCTTTACTTCCAACCAACCGTTATCGGCTTTGGGCACGCCCAGTCGCGAAGGCACACTGCCCAGAGCCAAGCGGACGTTTCGACCCACCGAAAAACACTCGACCGTTTCGGCGTCTCCGCCGCTGGATTCGCATCGAACCTTGACGCCTTGTTCGGGATCCAAAACCGCCAAGTCGGCGTCTTCGATTTTGACAAAGAAACGCTTGCCGGCTTCCAGTTTGTTTCCGTCCGCATTGTCGCTTGCCAAAGTCGTTCCGACCCGCTCGAGTGCATCGATCGCGCGACTGTAGTGGGCAAGTTGAAAGTGCCCCAGGCCGATGTAGTAATAAGCTTGGTTGACTTCCGGCCGCGTTGGGAATTCTTCGATCACGCCGCGCATCAACTGAAAACACTTTCCGTAGTTTCTCGCGTGATAAAAACAAACGCCCATTTTCAGGGACGCGACGCTGCGTTGATCGTCGTTTGGGTTTTCTTCTGCAGCAACACTCTCGAAGTGCACTCGAGCGCGATCGTAGGCGCGGTCGCGATCCAAAAAGTAGTCACCCAATCGCATGTGCGCCATGTAGCGAACTTTGCTGCGCGGATAGCGTTCAATCACGCTTTGCCAAATCTCAACGGCCTTATTGACCTCTTCGGCTTCGTAGCGAGTGTCGCCGGCAGCGAGCAGTTTTTTGGCGGCGCGGTCTTCGACAAGCGATCCTCGTGGCCCTGCATCTTGCGCGACGGCCGGGACGGTGCACAGTAATACGAGCAAGCAAACGATCAGGCTGACCCCAAGCTGCAATGAGGCACTGGCATGACGTTTTGAACGACACGAGCAAGCCGACAAGTGGGGACGATTCATAGCGGGTCGCGAAATGGAGAAGGCGACGAGGGGGAGGTCGCTTTATCGAACGCTTTGTCGTAACGGGAGTGACAACGTTCGATCGGAGGGCATTCTATTAAAACCGGCCTGACGTTTGAGCCAGACCGATTGATACATTGTAATTTCGATGTCCAAAATCCTGCGAGGAAATTATTGGACATTGATGCGATCTATCGACTATCCAACCAGACCGTCGATCACTTCGCCTTCGTCTACCAACATCATTGGGCGACCTTGGCGGGTGTACACTTCTTTGGTTGGGTCGATGCCCAACGCGTGGCAAATCGTGGCGTGGATATCGGGGACTTTGACGGGATTGTCTTTTGGCAACCCACCATCTTCGTCGCTTGATCCGATCACGGTCCCGCCATTGATTCCGCCGCCAGCCATGAACGCGCTGAAGCATTTCGGCCAGTGGTCGCGTCCGGCGCCTTCGTTGATGCGAGGCGTGCGCCCGAATTCGGACATCATGATCACCATTGTTTTTTCTAGCATGCCCGTTTCGGACAAATCTTGCAGCAATGATCCCAGCGCCGGATCCATGACTTCGCCATGTTCACGCATGCGGAAGAAGTTGTCGCCGTGGGTGTCAAATCCACCGCGATTGATCTGCACAAACCGGACACCTTCGCTGACCAATCGTTTGGCAAGCAAAGCACCGCGTCCAAAAGGAGTGTCGCCGTAACGTTCTAAGTCGTTCGAGGGAACCTTGTCCAACTCAAACGCCTTCAACGCTGGCGAACGCATCAATCGGACAGCGTCGTCGATCGAAGTTGATGTGGATGTCAGTCGCGAATCGGACGTCCCACGGTTGAACCGATTGTTAAATTTCTCCAGTATCTCCAAACGTTTGTTGCCGCGCTCCATTGCGACACCGGCTGGGAATTTCAAATAGGGATCAGGGTCACC
Source organism: uncultured Pirellulaceae bacterium (assembly GCA_964652675.1). GTDB lineage: Bacteria > Planctomycetota > Planctomycetia > Pirellulales > Pirellulaceae > K23-9. The sequence goes on along the minus strand of CAZZDZ010000060.1, from coordinate 5,506 downwards.
GGGGTTGGCGATGTAATACGCTTCGCAACTCTGACCCAGATAGCTGGCCGTGCGAGCTTGACCGCTGATGGTGATGAACGATGGCAAGTCGCCCACTTTCTCTTTTTCGTGCGCGACGATGCTGCCGATCCCTGGGTGCTGGACCGGACCGGGCAAGAAACTTGTTTGCAAGTTGTACGCTGCTCTTGCGTGGGCACCTTGCGTTCCGGCGATCGAACGAATCAACGCCGCGTTGTGCATTTGTTTGGCGACGGTTGGAAAGATTTCGGAAATCTGAATGCCATCGGCTGACGTTTTGATCGGCTCGAATTCGCCTTGAGTTGGACGGCCCGGCTTTGGATCCCAAGTATCGATGTGTGACATGCCGCCCCCGTTCCAAAACAGGATCACGTTTTCGCATTTCGCCGCGTGGTCTTGTCCTGATGCGGCAATCAAGTTGCTGATTGGCATCCCCAGTAATGATGCCCCGGCTCCCGACGCCATCATCATCCGGCGGCGTGTCATCTTGTAATCTTGGCAAGAAGTCATGGTTTCGTCCTCAGGAAAGGGTTTGCGATCGTCCGCGACCGCTGTGTATTGGTAGGTTTTGTTTCAAGTAACGTCACGCAGGATGCCAATCCCACGTTAGGGCATGAATCGAAATTCGTTGCAGTTCAACAGGATCCATCGCAAATCGGCCATGCCGGTCAATTTGTCTTCGCCCGCATCCACGATCGCCAACGCCTCGGTAACTTCGGCATCCGTCGGCAAACGCGTCAAGATTTCAAAGTAAGAAAAGCGAACCGCTTTGCGGAAATCCGGGTTAGCGCCGGTCAGCATTTTGTAAACAGGTTCCAACGGACCGACTCGGGCGGCTTCGTGAGTCAATCGGCCGTTTAACATCATCAACGCTTGACGCATCGAAGAATTCTCATAACGGGCTTCACCCAAATCGACGCGTGATGGTTGCCCGAACAGACGCAAAAAGTGACCGATCGGAGCCGGTGTGGCCATTCGATACGCAGAACTGAACTTGGGATTGTCGTCGATTGTTTCGTCGACCATTTCGGTTTTGTATCGACGTCGCGGGTTAGGCTTTGGATTGGGCATCGCTGCCATCCGCATCGCTTCGACTTCTTCGCGAGACATCTTTTTCATTTGATCGATCATCGGCGCGTCGTCTTTTTTGGAAAGCAATGCACCGAAATCCAATTCGATCGATTGTTCCAAGCCATAATTTGCGGCCGACGCCAACATCTCGCCCTGCATCATTTCTTCGGACGATTCATCTTCCATCATTTCTTCGCCGTCCGATTCGTCGGCATCCGGTTCGATGGGAACACGTACGCGGCGTTTGATTGTTCGTGGGTTCGATCCGGGCAAATGCTTGACGGCGAACAAGTGGCCTGCCGTGACGATGCTGTCGTACATCGCTTCGGCTTTCATTCGACGCATCGGTGTGGCCAAGAAATCCGCTTCCAGCTCACCGCGCTTCTTTTCGTCAACATCCAAGGCAACGTGGGCTCGCTGGTAGGCATCGCTGGTCACGATCTCTTTAACAAGCCAGCGGAAACTGAAGTCATTCGCCACAAAACTCTCGGCCAAGTAGTCCATCGTCTTGGGATGGCTGGCGGGGTTGTCGTCGCGGAAATCATCGATCGGTTCGACGAATCCGGTTCCCACCAAGTCTTTCCAAACTCGGTTTACCAACGCGCGAGCAAAGAAACGGTTGCGTGGACTGGTCACCAAATGGCCCAATTCGTTACGCAGTTGGCTTCGTTTGTATAGTTCGGCGTTGACGTCAATTTTGCGGATATCACTTTTCGCTTCAGTCGATACTTTCATGGTCGCACCAAGGCTGCCGCTCAATCGCGATTTTGTTTTGCTGCTGGCTTTGGCCAACAAGTCGTCGACCGAAGGGCCTTTCTTGGAATTGCCCTCTGCCTTTGCTTTTTTCTCCGCACGGATCGCTTCAAAGCGTGCTAGGAAAGGAAGTGATTCGGACTGGTCCAAGTACGGAAACGGAAACGATGCCTTCATCGGCGAACGTTCGTCTGGTTCCGATTCGTCTTCGGGGGGCCACAAGACGGTCGACTTGGTGCCTTCGGTGGTGTAGACGGTTCTCGTCAAGTTGTTTTCGCGACGCATGGTTTTGCCAAAGTAGGCAGCGACACCATAGAAATCTTCGCGAGTCCATTTGTCGAACGGATGGTCGTGGCATTGGGCACATGAGATACGGATTCCCATGAACACTTGCGCGGTCGCACTGGCCAGCGCCATCGGGTCTGCTTCATCGCCAAGTACAAAACCGATCTCAGGTGTTCGGCCGGCTTTGCCGTTCGCACTGATCATGCGTCTGCACATTTCGTCGTACGGCATGTCGGTGGTCACCGCGTTGTGAACGTAAGCCAACAACTGCGTGCCTCCTTCTTCGTTGCTGCGAATCCGCAACATGTCTGCAAAAAACGCGCTCCAGCGATTGGCGTATCCGGCGTCGGCCATATAAAGGTCGATTAGTTTCGCGCGTCGCTCTTTGGCGGGCCATTTCAGATAGGCCGATACTTCTTTGCCGGTTGGAATTCGTCCAGCCAGATCCAGACAGACGCGTCGCGCAAATCCTAGGTCATCCACCAGATCGACTGGTTTTAATTCGACGCCTTGATCGGCGTTTTCTTTGGCAAGCGTTTCGTCCAGTTGACCGGCTTGAACTGCACACAAACACAAGGCAGTCGCAAAGAAACAAACAGTTAACCGCAACACAAGCGTCTCCGTTGTTCTGGTGGGGAGGGTATCCGCGGATCCTGATCGCAGACAAAGGGCGTGGAATCACCCACTCCCTTAACGGCATATAATAACGTCATGTGCTCAATAAAATGACTGCAAGTTGGCATTGATGGCCGCAGAATGAGCGTCTTTTTGGTCCAGTAACCGCAATCCGAGGGGGTTTCTGGTTGAAGCAACGGGTTTTGGGCCGGTTCTACCTATCGATCTGACAAGGAAAAGGCCAATCTGTGATTCACCGGGTGCCCGATTTTTGGCCGATAGGATGCACTTCAATACGTGCCATAATGAATGGCCGGAGCGTTCCACCTCGCACCGCGCAAAACCTCTAAAACCAAATCCACGCTAACTTCATGCTTTTTTACCGTTTCCGGACGTTTGCGATCTGTGGTGCACTGGTTGGATGCACGTTTGTCTGTGGTTGTCGTCAGGGCGAACCGACCTCTGATCCGGGGGCTTCCAGCCTAACGACGGAGTCCATCAAAAATCGAAAGTCGTTGACGGAAGCCGAGTCGATCGCAAGCCATCAACGGATGATCAAAACGCTTGCCGACATTGCCGATGCGTTTGAAAAAAACACGCTTGATTTTAATCCATCGACGTTAGACCAGTTGCGCACAGAAATCCAAGCCGCGCATCAGAATCGCAATTTGATCGCAGTGGTTCAGCTACAGACGAGATTAGCCGAAGCGTTTTTGCGTTTGGGAAAAACAAACCAATCGATCAGCAATTTGCAAAGCGTGCTGGAGATGGTCAAGCGAGCGGAAAAGGCGATGGCCAATGCCGATGCGAAAATGAAGCAAAGTTTTATAGATTCCAAAGCTGAGCTGAATTATTCGCTTGGGGTCGCGGCACTAAGAAAAGCGGAAGATGACAATTGCGTTAATTGCCGACTTGGCGAGAGCTGTATTTTGCCGATCGTAGAAAACGGAGTCCATCAAAACCGGGCCGGTTCCGAAGCCGCGGTTGTCTATCTGAAACGGTCACTGGATTTGAATCCGGATAATCCTGGTGCTGTTTGGCTGCTGAATCTGGCCGCAATGACTTTGGGGGGCTATCCAGATTTAGTGCCAGAACCATTTCGTGTTCCCGAGTCACGTTTCGAAGGCTCTACTTCGGTGCGCCGGTTTGATAACATTGCGTCGTCGGTCGGCTTGGGTACGGTGTCATTGGCTGGTGGCGCGATCGCGGACGATTTCGACAACGATGGATTTGTCGATGTGATGGTTTCCGATTGGCATCCCAAAGGGCAACTTCGACTGTTTCGCAATACCGGCAACGGCGACTTTCAAGAGCGAACCAAGTCCGCAGGACTGACGGGAATCACCGGCGGATTGAATTTGGTGCAAACCGATTTTGATAACGATGGTGACATTGATGTACTGGTGCTGCGGGGAGGTTGGTTGAGTCGCGAATCAGACGGTGGACAGCATCCTTGCTCTCTTTTGCGTAATGATGTGACCAAGTTTGTCGATGTCACGTTTGCGGTTGGACTTGGTGACCAAAATCGCCCGACTCAATCAGGGTCTTGGGCTGACTATGACAACGATGGAGATTTGGATCTGTTTTTGGCGAACGAAAATGCGGCCAGTCAACTATTCCAAAACAATGGCCACGGGTTCTTTGTCGATGTCGCACCGACCGCCGGCGTTACCAATGATGGATACGCCAAGGGTTGCACATGGGGAGATTTTGACGGCGATCGATATCCCGATCTGTATGTTTCGAATCTGAATGCAGAAAATCGGTTGTATCGCAACAATGGCAACGGAACCTTTACCGATGTGGCTGACCAACTGGGGGTGGAACGGCCTTTGAAAAGCTTCCCCGTTTGGTTTTGGGACTACAACAACGACGGCAACTTGGATCTATACGTTTCAAGCTATACGACCGGCGTCAAAGACATCGGCAACGAGTTCACGGGAAAAGCCGATCCGACTCCCGATTGTTTGTACCGGGGTGATGGAAAAGGGTTTCAAAACGTCTCGGCTGAATTGGGGATCGTCCAGGAAACACAGCCAATGGGATGCAATTTTGGAGACCTTGATAACGACGGTTTCTTGGATTTTTACCTTGCAACAGGCTACCCCGAATTTGCGGGACTCATGCCTAATTTGATGTTCCGTAATCAAGGCGGAAAGTCGTTCGCCGATGTCACCTATGCGGGCGGCTTCGGTCATTTGCAGAAAGGTCATGGCGTTGCGTTCGCAGATTTTGATCATGACGGAGACCAGGATGTGTTTACTGAAATGGGCGGATGGTACGAGGCGGATGTTTTTCAAAACGCGCTGTTCAATAACCCAGGTAATTCCAATCACTGGATCAAAGTCAAACTCGTCGGCCAGCAAACCAACCGTGCTGCAATCGGTGCCAGGATTTGCTTGAAGCTCAGTGAATCAAACGATCACAAAGAGAGAACGATCTACCGTTGGGTTACCCACGGGAGCAGTTTTGGCGCAAACCCGCTACGTCAAGAAATTGGCTTAGGCAGTAACGATCGAATTAAGTTGATTGAGATCTATTGGCCAACTTCCGATACAACGCAAACGTTTCAAGACGTTACCGCGGATCAGTGTCTCGAAATCACCGAGGGCTCAGACATATTGAAACAGATTGACCTGCCCAAAATTGACTTCCAAGTCAGCGCGACTGCGGCGGCAAAATAGTAGTTAGTAAGGGTTTGCGTTGCATGCCCAATCGAACAGTGAACGTTTGGGCACTCCTGGTCGTGTGCACTTCAGTTCGC
>CAZZDZ010000059.1:17118-22268 GCA_964652675.1 uncultured Pirellulaceae bacterium | reverse complement strand
AATACAAGAAAAGTAGTTTCCAAGCACCGAACGATCGGCTTCAAAATCCAGTTGGTTCACACCAGTGAGGGTTCGAGTCCCTCCTTCGGTACTCTTTACGAGTAAAGGACTTAGGAAGCATTTTCCTAGGTCCTTTTTTGTGCGCTCACGGCAACGGGATCAACTTTTGGGGCACTACACCTTGTCTTTGAAGTCGTGAATCCAGCTCTCAATAACGACATCCCTTTTGAATGATGCTTTATTGGCTGATGCCGTAACGCTTGGGAAGTTGTCTTGGCCACTCATTGCTTTAAGAAGCCGACGTGCTCGCGGTCATTCTTTGCGAATCACTCTTTTGTCTTCATTGGGCCGATGTATTTTTTTGCGATCACCACGTTGTCGACGAAGACGTGTTGATCGTATGGCGATGCGGTCTTTCCGCCGTGGTAAACGTTCATCCAGATCTGTTCGATTTTCAGCTTGTCGGTTAGCCGAAAACGTACGTCGCTCTTTTCAAATGCTGGTTGTCCATCAACCCAACCTAGTAAAATTCCGTCGTTTTTAACTGGCGTATTCAACCGACAATACTGCTCGATCGCGTACCAACGATTCGTTCGCAAATATCCAAGGTAGTTTTTGCTCCAAACCCAATCCGTTCCATAACTACTTTTCATGTCAGCGTGGTAGCAATAAAACCCAATGGGCGTTCTACCCGCTAACGGGTTTCCCGCTGGCATGGTCTTCTTGAACAAGCCGCGTGCCGACCAACCGTTCCTGCCGTCGCTTTTTCGACCACCCCATCCTGCTACAGAATAAGTCCCACTGATTCCGGGCAGCTTGCCACCTTGGACCGTTTGATTCCAGTCGTCTGCCAGTCGCAAGTAGTAGCGAAAGTAAATCTCTTCTGGCTCAGCAGAGGTTTGTTCATCAAATTTGAACAGCGTGTTCAAGGCGGTAAATTGGCCTTTGGCGATTCGACTACGCAGTGCCTTGCCCGATAACGGTTGATACTTCTGGAATTGTCCATCGACATCAATGATGTCGATTTTGTCTCGCGGCTCCGCTTTCGTCCATTCTCCCTGCCAGTTCTTTTTCTCGAAACCAGTTGCGAAAACGACGTTGGGGTCATCAGCAATTCCGCGGTCGTTTGGATATCGTGCTGCGATCCCCAACACGCCTTGCGATATCGGTTCGTCATGCCCGTGTCGGCACCGAAAAATCCCAATGTCGGCTGAACCATATTGCTTGGTTGTCTGAAGAACCAATGTGGCCTTGGACAGGGCGCCGATCGTTGACGTCGAACTCAGATCAAATCGAATCAAAAGATGATCTGGCTCAGCAGACACACGAAGTTCGACTTTCTGACCCTGGCTGCGATAGGTCGATTTGGTCAGGTAGGTGTCCGCGACGGGATCAAGGTCGATGGAGCCCGACGCGCCAGTCAATTGGAGCTTTGGGCGGAGCGTGGTGTCTTGGCTCTCGCGACTTGCAAACATGATCGGACCGCGGCCGTCGGTTATTCGCAAAAGAAAACCTTGATTGGGATGCGTTCCATCAGCCCACTGCTTCACCAATTTGGTGACATCCCAACGAACTGGTTTACGAGTGTCGGTGTCAACGACGTTTGTTTCTGCATAAGCTGCATCACCGTTCTTGGTATCGTCAGCATCGCGCCAGTCTCCCATGAATTGTTTCCAGGGCAAAAACGCAGCCGCATTATAAAACTCTCGGTTCGCGCCATCGTTGTGTTCCGTCGAACCCTCTGCCCAATCAGATTCGTCGGCCAAGACAGAACAAACCCGCGACCAACAAACTGTTTGGATTACGACAAACAGTAGAACAAGCGAAATAGACTTCATCGGGTCTTTGAAACCCATGGTGTTAGGACAAAACAAGCCAACAGTGTACCTCGTATCTATGACGCGGGCATCAAAGACGCGGATATCAAAGACGTGGGGGCATCAGGGTCGATTCGTATCCAGTGACATCGTCATCTAGCGCCGTTGGCCTTTTTGGGTTTGGCAACGCGGGCTCCCGGCGCGGGCTTTGATGTCGCTGTCTTGGGATAAGGCATTTTCGCGTCGACCTCGTCGCGCCAATCGTGCAACATCTTCGTCAACCGGTCAGCGATCTCTGGTTTGGATTTCGCAAGATCGTTTTGTTCGCCGATGTCGTTTTCCAAGTCAAATAGCTGAACCGTTCCATTTTCGTAGTACTCCAGCAACTTGTATCTGCCAGCACGAATTGCACCGCCGGGACTTTGGAATCCATGATTGCTGTAGTGTGGAAAGTGCCAATAAATGGGTCCGCGTTGGTAGTCCTGGGCTTTTAACGCAGGCACAAAGCTTCGTCCGTCTTGATGTTGATCGGGCAACGCGGGCAGGTTCAACATTTCCAACAAGGTTGGGTAGTAGTCCGTTCCGGTGACGATGGCTTGCGACCTGGAGTTGGGCGTGATCTGGTCTGGCCAGTGAACAATCAACGGAACTCGTATGCCGCCTTCGTAATTCCAACCTTTCGCACCACGTAGCGGCAAATTAGAACTCGCATAGCGTGAGTTCAGTGAATCGCGAGGATGGTGGATGCCGCGATACTGATTCGACGCCGCCATGCCGCCGTTGTCGGAAGTAAAAATGATGATGGTGTTCTTTTCCAAGCCAAGCTCTTGGAGTTTGGCACGGATGCGTCCGAGGCTTTGATCGGTCGCCTCGACCATTGCTGCGAATTCGACGTTGTCTTGTTTCTGTTTCACCCACCACACACGTTCTGCTTGATGCGTTGCACTATCGTCGTTGCGTTCCAGTTCTTTTAATTTATCCGCCGAGACTGCGGGGCCATCCGGGTTTGGTTCAAGGATAAAGTCCGGGCCTTTTGGGGTGGGCATTGCGGCCAGTTTCTGTTGATACTTTTGAACCAGATCCGTCCGCCCTTGGATGGGATCGTGAACAGAAAAGTGTTCTAGGTGAACAAAGAACGGTTTGTCTTTGTTTCGCTGAATAAAATCGATCGCGGCATCGGTTAGTTTGTCTGTGTAGTAGTCGCCTTTGTTGGATGGTAGTGATTTTGTGTATGCCGGTGAAAACGGATGGTAGTAAGACTTGACCCATCCCGTGATCGCTTCGTCGAATCCGTAAGTCGTGGGGGCTTTGCTAAGATGAGCTTTGCCATAGTTCGCGGTGGCGTAGCCATGTTTGTGCAATGTCTCTGCCAGCGTTTGTTCTTCGTCCGGCAGCGACGTTAGCTTTTCGCCATGATGGAGTCGTTCGTAATCGCGTTCGGGGCGCCCGCCCAGCCATTCGGTCAAGTTTGTGCGTGCTGGATATTTCCCTGTCAGGATGCTGGCGCGACTTGGCGAACAGACGTGGCAAGTCGAATAGGCGTTTTCAAACAGGACGCCTTCTTTTGCAAGCTGATCGATCGCTGGCGTTTCATAGAACTGGCTGCCATAGCATCCCACATCCCGTTGACCAAGATCATCGACCAGAAAAAAGACAACGTTGGGCTGTCTTGCGGAGGTAACAGAATCGATGCTGGTCAGGATGCCAATGAAAACGAGCACGCCGACTAGGCTAACTCGATCCAAGCAGATTCGATGTGGGCACTTCATAGAGATTGCTCCGCATGACAAGTGGGGTGGCTCAACTTCCGCTGCCCACTGATGCGGACATTGTTCGATAGAAGTCGATGCTCAACAATGGCACGACCAAACTTACGATCCGAATTCTCAAAAACTAGACGCCACAAAGTCGGGCTACATCTCTGGGACAGAGATGACTACAAATTGCCGACCGATGAAGCACTAATTTTGAGCGTTTCTCTGCGCCTCAAAGATGGCTCGTTCGAGCGAATCGCTGCTCGCCGGGTATAATTTCTCGGCCGCCGTGATGGGGGCGACGGTGCCTTGGTTACCAGCCTGTTTGGCGACTCGATATACATCGATTCGACCTGACTTCAGACGGTCACCCGGTGGTACGGGAAATCGCCCAAGTCCTTTGCCCTGAAAATTGATGTCTTCGATCACATTGGGACTTTTGCCCGTTCGGTCGATCGCTATCGATTGCATCGACCATTCGTGCACGACAAATTCGTAGCGAACTTCGGGTGCGATTGCGGTGACGACTTCTTTGGTAACTGATTCACCCAGTGGCGTGATCATTCGGAATGTCTGAACCAGTCGTCCGCCGGGATCGCGTTCGATTTTGACAACCGCGCTTTGACGCGGCGCAATTCTGATCTCGCGCGTATTCGACGCATTCTTTCGGTCGACCAGCGTTACGAGCAGTTCTTTTGGACCGCCATTGGTCAGTTCCAACGAAGCCGGAGTCAGCGGCGGATTGCGAAAGGTTTGTGAATCGATCAAAACCGATTGAGGACGAGGGGCGCGAGGCACTGGGACCAGATTCGCACTCGAATCGTAGGGAGAATAGCCACTGGAATATCCTGCTGCTGGGTTCGGCCTATTTCCTGGTGTGTTATTCAGTCTTGGTCGCACGGTTCGTTGTGTGGTCCGAAAACGCGGCGACGGATCGTTCAAATCAGCAAGCTGCATTGGGCCCGTGCCCGAGCGTGGAAATCGCAACACTCGATTGAGTTCGACGTTGTAAAAACCGACGAACTTGCGGTCCATCGAATCGTATCTTGGTTCACGGCTAAAGTAGATTCGTTCACCGGTTGATTCCAGAACAATCAACCGCCCCGGCAACGCTTCGGCTGTCGCCGTTACGCGACCAGCCGGGTCGATCAAATCGTAAAGATCGGCCGACGCCGTTTTGGCAAACAAGCCAGTAGTGGCAAGTAAACCTACGATCCACAAAAACGTCATTCCAACGCGCATAGCCAACTCCAAGATTTACCTTGCGCTACGATAGGCAGCCCAAGACAGCAGAACAGTTACAAAGTATACGCGCTGACCGAACTTGGCCACGCTGAATTACTTGTTCGACTGGCTACTTTTCTCGGTCCAGGATGTATAGAAAGGCATCAAGATACAGCCAAACCAAACCCACTTGGGCCAAAAATATCCGCCGGGAGTGGTCAGCAAATAGATCGCCGTACAAACGATCGGCGCCGTCAAAATCGATGAACTAGAGGCATCGTCGTCAAAAGATTGCGCCGTCGCTGGGCTGGACACATGACCTGCGGCCTGAACCTGCGCCTGACCCATTGCCTGA
>CAZZDZ010000059.1:0-17018 GCA_964652675.1 uncultured Pirellulaceae bacterium | reverse complement strand
GCCTGACCCATTGCCTGAGTTTCAGCCACATTTGGCATCCCTGCGAATGCCACGGTTGCTGGACCAATCGGAGCGACTGCAGCCATCTCGGATCGGTACGCGCGGCGACTAAGCATACATAAAAACATCGAAAGGCAAATCAGCAGCGTGGAACCAGTAAACGTTAGAAAGCCCATCATGCCCAAGCGATCCTTCACAACTTCGTTTTCCCACGCAGCACTGATTTCCGATTTAATTTCAGGTGAAAATGTCAGCTCGACTGCCTGTTCGAACATTCTCACGTCACCCTGTTTGACGGTACCGCTGTACGACTTGGTAACCAATCGTTCATCGATCCATTCTTTGTTAACAGGATAAAAACCAACGCGATCGCTTTTTGTATGCTGCTTGATAAACTCCGACACCTGCCCCTGCTGCATGATCTGCAGTTCTTCTTCGCATTGTTTGGGCGAATCGCATGGCCCCACGACAATAACAAAAATGTTTTCGGGTCCGTCCAAAACATCAGCGTTGTCCAACCAGCTTGGTCGATCCGCAGGCCGTTCGATTTGATCAAGCGGCGCGACCGAAAGTTCTGTTGGGGTTGTTTTCTTTGCGATGTCGCTTTGGTCAACCAAATCGTGTTCGGTTTCGGCGGCGTAGGCGACCGTCGATGCGAGCGCCAACATTACCAGGCAAGCGGTTCCGGAATGAAAATAGTAGTTCATGCTAATGTCTCCCCAGTTGATCCACTTGCATTGGGCAAACCGGCCGGCGATTCATCTTGTGTCTTGTTTGGATCTATCCAAGGTGCCGACATTTGAACAGCGATCGCAATGCCGCCAGCCATCATCATTCCACATGGCTGCGGGATCGGCAGGATTTGATGAATCGCCCAAGCACCCACCAATGTCACCAAGACGGACCAAAGACTCAGGCGTGTTCGACGCAGCGGATCAACCGGTTTCCACCAACGTATCGCGGCAAACAACAATGCAAAGTGAGCCATCACGGCGGCGGGGCGTAACTCGCCGCTGGCGTGATAGAGAGCTTGTGGCAGTTCGCTTACGTCTTTGTATCGCCCCAACTCGGGGTGCATGCTGAGCTTTAAATAATCTGCCACCACGTAAGCAGCGACACCGACACCGGCGCCAATTCCCGCCATCACCAATCGTCTTGGGAGCGCTTCGCCTTCATCGCGTTCCCAGAGTTTTCCCATCCCCAGAATGCAAATTGATCCCAGTAAAACGATGGCGGCCATCCAACCAAACGGTGCGATGGATGTCGCACTGACATCGCCTTTTCCTAGCCCGATAACGCCCGCGATGATCGCAAGGGCGATCACTGTAAAGGTTGCCGCGATCCACGAAGTGCTCAGTTCGGCAGCCCGATGGATGGATCGTTTGGCGCGCAAATCGTTGCGTACGTGGCTGCGCCACTGGAGTTTTGTTTTTGGTTTTGCCGGCGCACCGACGGACGTTGCGATCCGTTGCGCCTCGGCATAGGTCGGCTGCTGTGTGGTATGCAGCACCATCTGCCGAATGATGTAATAGGGCACATAAACGATGCCGACCAGCGAGAGCATCGGCAACAACATGTAAGCATTTAAGAACAAGAAGAAACCGCATGCCACAATCAGCAGTTTCTTTGCTCCGGGCGATCGATCCAGTGTCCCCCACCACTTTCTTAAATCAGCAATGCTCGCGCGAACCGCTCGTGCAAACGGCTCGTCTGTCGTCGACGAGGCAACCGCCATCGCCGCGATGGGATCGCTGCTTGAACTAGAGTTACTGCCTGAAGTGGGGTTGCTGCTCGCGTCTTGGTCATACGAGCTGAATCTGGCGACCGGTTCGGTTAACTGAGTCGGTTCCGTCAATGGAATCGCGTTTACAATTGGCTCCGGAGTATCGGCAAACTCAGCGACTGGAATCGGTGTATTGGCGAGAGTCGACTGCTGCGACCATCCCAATTGCGTGATCATCTCGGTGACAGACGCCTGTCGCTTTGTCGGATCTTTTTGCAGCGCCTGCCAGATAACGTCTCGATAGGGCTGTGGGATATCGTTCAAGCTGGGAATTGCGGTCAGATGCTTCACAATGATCTCGTGGCAACTCTCTCCGTCAAAAGGAACTTGTCCGGTCAACAATTCGTGCAGCACAATCCCCATCGCGTAGACATCGATCCCGCGTCCATATTCACCGCGACCAATTTCCGGTGCCATGTAGTGAAATGTGCCGACGCTTTCGGTGTGTCCGCCGCGATGCGACGCTGAAATGAATTTGCTAAGCCCGTAGTCACCGACTTTGACGATGCCCATGTCGTCAAACACGTTTCCTGGTTTGATGTCACGATGGACAAGGCCAGCGGAGTGAAGATGGTTGACGCCGGCGGCGATCGCCTCAAACCAACGGCGAACTTCTGATTCGTTTAATCCATCGGGAGACTGGTCCAGCACGCTTCGCAGATTGGGTCCGTTGACGAACTCCATCACGACCCAAGATTGGTCGGTATCGTCACGACAAATATCGTAAAGCGAAACCAGATTGGGGTGCTTTAGGTTCAAACAATGCGAAACACCCCGAAGTTCGATTTCCAAGTTGCGTTGGATACGCTTGAGTGCGACTTCCTTGCCCGCTTCGCTCAAAGCGAAATAGACTTCGCCGAATCCACCCACACCGATCCCACGACGAATCGTGTAGTTCAGCAGCGGTTTCGATCCGGGAGGATAAGTAAAGGTCATCGTCGTTGATGGCTTGGATGAGTCCGCTGCAGCATATTTTGTAGCAGCATGATCGGCCGCGCCATAATCATTGGCAGCAATCGGACTGGCCAAGGTCTCGCGCAGTTGTGCGTCGATTCCAATCGCAGGTGCAGCATCGTTTTGAGCGGCAGCATTGCTGGTTTGCGCGGCAGATCGAACTCCCATATTACCGCGCAGTAGAGACATAAAACGATGTTTCCGCAGAGAAAGGCCACAACGGGCGCGATTTGAAACGCTTTTTCCGCCCGTTTTCATGGCCCCAATCGCGTGAACCCAAGGCGCGCGTTTTGCTTTTCCAGAGGACTTTCCTGCCACATCTTTGACAGCTTTGGCTTTTTTCGTTCCACGTGGCCAGATGGGATTCATGCTTCTTCCAACGTCATTGCGAGAGATTGAAGCGTGATTCGCTTGCCAGGCACTAACTGGTGAAAATCACTTTGAGTATCAATTTTTGCCTGCCAGCGACCCGCTCGGCAAACCAAGACCGCTCGATCTGGAAAATCGATCGATTGAATATGGCAATCACGACTGGGCCCAATCAGCAAGGTTTCGTTGACCAAAATCACGCTGTCGACATGCCCATCAAACCGATGCTGTCCGCGCAACGATAGCGTCGCAGAAGAGCTAAGCGGACTTGGGCAATCCAGTGTCATTTGGGCGGAACCACTGATAGGAATGACTTGCGTAGATATGATCAGTTGGCGAGTTGTATCCGAAACATCGGTGGATGATTCGCTTTGCCAAAAGTAGTCCGCGCCATCGCGATCAATTACACCTGCACGGCGCGGCCAATCGGCACGAACGCAAACATCGGGAGCCGACTGTGGGTCGATTCCCCCGACCGTCCAACGGTTGCCCGGCAACAACAAGTATCCGCCGCAACCGTCAATCCAAAGCCTCCAACGCGGAGTTGGAGGAGTACGTTCCGATGAAATCGTTGGCACCGACACAGATCAGCCTTCGGTGTGGTGAACAGGGATAGCAAACACAACGGGTCTATCAAATGAAACCGAGATCTCAGTTGATGCTTTCAGTAATCCCCTGCCAAACGATTTCATCGCACTGCTGCACGCGATTCGTTCGCTTGGAGGATCAGTCCAACTGGATCGCGACAAGCGATTCGTTGTTGTCGCCAAAGTAGTTCGCGATTTCATCCAGCAAATTCTCGTCGTTTGGTTCGTCCAAGTCGATTTCGCCAAAGTACGTCGATCCGACTTCCATCGTTTCTTCTTCGACATCGATTCGGGTTGCGATATCGTCCAACAAGCCGCGTGTTTGCGACAGTTGACTATCATCCAAGTTTAACTCGCTGGTCGTCTGAGCGACACGCAATGCCCCTAAACGTGCTTGCAAGTTTTCGACTTCAACTTCAAGCTGACGTTTTGCACTTAGCATGGCGTCCATCCGCTCGTGGGCCGTTTTCAACGAAGACTGTCGTGCCGAGAGCATTTGTTGCAGTTTCGTTGCAGTCGCCTGACGAGTCTTGAATCGTTTGAATCGGTTCCCCAAGTCGTCTTTGACCTGAGTCGATGTGTAAGTGCGATTGCCGTATGTGTAAGACTGACTTTCGTTTTGCAGGTCTGCGGTCAATCGTTCGATGTCGCTTTGGGCTTTGGCCAAGCGGACGTCGCTTTCGGTAAGTTGTTTTTCCAGGCGTGCAACTTGGATTTTTTCGTGGGCAATTCGCTTTGCGTTGACTTCGATCTCGGGTTTTAAATCAACGATCATTTGCCGCGCTCGCTTGAGTTCCCATTCCAAAGGCACGCTGTCGGTCGCAGCCCCACGAATCCACTGGATTCCACACTTGGCGTAACTCAATAACGGACCACCGACCGTGATACTGGAAAGGAGTGCAATCGCGCCTCCGGTCACAATCATCTTTTTCAACATGGGTCTTTCTCCAAAACATTGGCTGATTTCTGGGCGTTTGGACCTGCAACGATGCAGTCGTCGCCTCTCAACCATGAAATTCGCCGGCCGCTTTGGAATCTTGGTTGTTTTCTCAGAATAATATTTCAGAACCCCAGAAAGCTCCCGTAACCCGACTGAGCGACGGCGATCATCGGCTAACGACCGACTACCGGGCGGGATTTCCTCTTTGTTGAACATTTAATGGCATACAATTGCACTGAGCGACTAAAGTGGTCGATCTACAACGTAGAGTGCCTGCCTTGTTGGCATTTTGACACACAAATGTTGCAAAAGCGCGGCACTGGCCCTCGGGCCAACCATCACCCTGATTTCCGATAAACCTTTACTGAGAAACGACTTAGCGATAATCCTGGCGAGTTTTACCGCACAACGGCATGCCGATTGCGGTGAACCTATAACGTCACGACGAGCTCTCTATCACCGAGCAGCCCGCCATGACGACGAACGAGAACCTGATCGCACGGGAACGAGTTTGTGACCCATCAATGCAACGGAATGCCTAACCGGAGAACCCTCCGATGCCAACTTCAAGCGAAAAACCAACCTCCAACACTCCTCTTCTTGAGGGAACGCACTGGAACGAATTCATCGCAACCTTGAGCGTTGATTCGGCCGAAGAATTTGGGCAGTGGTTGAGTCAAGATCTAGCGGAGCTAGAAGCCAAACTGGAACGCTTCGCATCTAAATCGTCGATTAAGAAATCGCTTCGACGCTAAAAGCACGACCTCTAAATCAATCGCGATCTGACTGCTCCAGCGAAATCTTGCGCAGATTTTTCAGCCCTCGGACCCAAAGCATGCGGATCGCGGCCGGACTTTTGTTCTGTTGCTTTGCAATCGATTCGTGAGTCATTCCTTTGAAGTGACGCAGTTGAATGACCAGCCGTTGATCTTCTGGCAAACGATCCATCATCGCGGTGAGTTGCTGTGTCTGCTCGCGAGCAATCAAAGCTTGACTAGCTGTTGAGTCGTTTCCGATCACCGGCGGCGGACTTTCATCGTGACCAGCCAATTCGGTCGTCAAATATTCACGATTGCCAGCGCGTTTTTGAGTGCCTAGCAAACGACGCTGCTGATCGCGAATGGTGTTCTTCAGCACGACCCTGAGCCATGCCAAGCGTTCTTCGTGTGTGGTGCCGGAGAACTTGGATTCGCCTTGCCAAGCCTTTATCAAGGTTTGCTGGACAACATCGGATGCTTCCAAGCGACCGCGCAACCGCGCCGGCAACTCTCGGTCAGCGATCATCTGCAACCATGGTCGCAATCGGCCAATCGACCAACTTTCGCACAACTGTTTTTCGGGGTCCGCGCTCATACTTGCCCAGTCGATTGCAATACGTCTTTGTTGCGTGTTTGTCGGCGCCTTGAAATGCGAAAGACCTTAGCAATGCGGCCAGCGCTAATCCCCAACCGTTCAAGGATCGCAGCGGCAGGCAAAACAAGCTGGAACCCAATCGCCAACACTGCTGCAGACCAATTGGATAACGTCCAGTAGCCAGTCATTCCGCGGCGGTTGATCGCAATCAGCGATTCGGCACCCTTCATCAACAAAGTTCCCACCACAACACTGACAAGGATGCAGATCGCGATTTGTTTCCAGCGTCCTCGCACAACCAAATAAAGAAGCGACAAAAAGGAGACGATTGAAACGACCCCAACGATCCACTCAGAAATCCATCTGCCATTTGCCATTTCCATTTGCGCTCGCCAAGCCATCATCGCAAGCAGAAAAACGGCTGGAACCATTAACAAACGCTGCAACGAAAACTGCCTCCTTCGGACGCTAAAAAAGATAAAACCGATTGGCAGCACGATCCCGCCCAAAGCCCGCAATGCCCTCCACAGAATCCGGCCAATCGTAAGATGCTCGTAGATCCCCAGTGCAGTAACGGGACGTTGGTATCGTTCGTCGATTGATGGAGAATGCATGGCAATAGGAAACGCTGGCTTCGGATTAGCCACGTCTGTTGTCCCAATGTCGACCGACCTGCAAACGACGGCTTCGGATGTCGATCCGACCAACAACGTTTGATCCGGCAACAGCAAAGTTCGTGGCGAATGCACTTTGCCAGGATGCGTCAGCGGCTGAAATCCGCTGCGGTCACGTAGTTTGACTTGGCCATGTGGCAACTCCAACCAAAAATGTTCTTGGTCCTTTACGTAGGCCCTCAGGTAAGTCTTTTTCCCAACCGTCTCAACGAAGACGTGATTGGCATTCTTGGGCAAGTCAAATTCGCCCAGCAGTTGACCAGAATCACCTTGATGAATTCTCACTTTGTCTTTGAGACGATCGATGCGGTCCAGTTTTCCATCATCATTGACGTCCGCAGTGATCAACGGATGGTGGCTCGTATCAAATCGTTGCTTTTCATGAAGCACTCCTTGTTCGTCGACGTGCGCGACATACCAATCGCAGAACCTTGAATTGGGCGGTTCGACTTTAAAGCCAATCAAACCATCTCGCTGATCGGGATGAAGCACACTCAGCGCGATCCCTCTACGGCGGACAGAACTCAGTTCAGAACCACACTTGTAGGTCAAATGAGAGAAGACTTCGCCGAGCTCTGGGTTCAGGCATTTGATTTGCATTTTACGGTCGTCTTGGGGGTCAGCATCGACGATTACCAAATAGTCTGCCGAGCCACTTTGAACCAGTTGCATCATTGGCCAACGCGTGTCGTAGGGCCATGTTTTTTCGTTGCCAATGAACTCCATCTCGGTCGACCAAATAGGTGTTCCATCTATTCCATTGATTGCTTGAATCGCCACAGGGCCGCCGTTCGCATTACCCGTGATCAGGTCGGTCACTCCATCGCGATTGACGTCCATTTGCAATAGTCGCGACGGCTCGTCGGATCCGTGATTTGCAAGAATTGCGTTGTAGCACGGCATGGACCAAACGACACGCTTTTGCGCGCGATCAATCTTCATCAATCGCAATCCTTTGCGATCGTGGCCCGATCGCGACGATAAGTGTCCGAGGCCCGACTGTACTGGCGCGTTGCCAGCGTCCGCCAATGCGTACGCGATATGTTGCGGGTCGTTTTCGTCTGGGTCGATGTATTTTATTTCACCCATTTCTGGTGTGTCGATTTGATATTTCAGATATCCGGTTTCAGCGTCATAGAACACGGGCGGCACATTCTCGTGATCGTTTCTGCTCAAAAGCAATTCAGTTGCATCGCCCGCTTTGACACAGCGGATGCTACCCGAATACGAGAACTTCTCTTTCGACCAAAGTACCTTTCCGTTGAGAGGATTGATGCAGCGGGCGGTCGATTGGCGATTGCCAAGCAAGATGCGAGGTTGACCAGTTGGCGACACCCATGATGCGATCAATGTTTCACTTGAAAAGCGAACCGTTTTTTTCTCTTCCTTGATCCAGACGGCCGAATCAGCGGGAGCTGCGAAGGCTCCGCTGCGACGACGAAACCAGCTTCCCCGTTTCTTTGGAGAAGCCGTCTGCCCCGTTTGCGTCGCCCCAAGCGGAGTGAGCCCTCGTGAAAGAATCGCTGGCGTCAGTTGCCGCATATCAAACGCAACCGTCACCGATGAAAGCTTCAGTTCTTGTCTTAAACCATGAACGACCGCGCAAACCAACTTGCTGCCATCGAATTCAACCGAATCGATTTCCACGTGCGTTTGCATCTCCAGTGCCCGGTCGATCTGTTCTTCGCGAAAACCGATCCGCTTTCCATCACGACCACTGATAATATCGACTACCAGCAGCAATCCCTTTGAAGCCAAGTAGTCGGAAATCGGACTACTGGAGGCAAGTCCAACCACTGCCAGATCCGCGAATCCATCGTCGTCCACATCTCCCACCGTCAGCGCGTGCTCGCAAGCTAGAGCGACACCCGCAATCGGTTGTGATTGCCAACGCAATTCGCCCGTCTTGGCGTTGTAGCATTCAAGGACTGGCCACTCAAAGGGCATGGGTTCGTTCGTCGTTGTAATCAACTCGGTTTCGCCAGTGTTTGTCAATTTTGCGACGAAGGGAAACGACCCATCGGCTGCGCCAGCAAAAAGCTCGCGTGCGGACACCCGCTGATCAATCGACCAACGCGGTTTGGATTCGCCAAGAACGCACAGGTGTAACTTACAAGTCGTGTATCCGTTTCCGCGAATACCTGTCATCACAAAAACGCCAAATTCACCATTTGAGAGTTTCGCATCGATGGGGCCTCGGCAAACACTATCCGGTACGGCGACGGAACCACCTAACACTTGCCCAGCTTGTGTATCGACAAAGCGGACGGTGTTGCCAACGATCGTGGCTGCGATCAGGCGTTCGTCCTCCGTTTTGTGAAGCACGGGATCCGGCAGCACGTAGGCCCCCGAGTCTCCACCCTGCGAATGACTCCACCGCATGTTGTGCAAAACGTGTATTGAGCGGCGAATCGCCCCGAAAAAGTAGTGCGAATGAACGCGTCGCTCGCTCCTCTTTGCCGAATTCCAACTTCGATCAAGTGGTAGCAATCCTGACCAAGGCCAAGTGCTGGCTTTGGACATATCAACGGTTGGAAAGGATGCCTTTGCAAGTTCGCTTCCATCATGACCGCTAAGCGTGAAGATCACAGGCCGACTGAAACCATTGGGATCAAACAGCGCCGCGTTGACGACAAGATCATCAATCGAATCACCATTCAGATCTTTCACCGGCATGATTCCAACAATCACTTCTTTGGGCATGCGGTGCCATGGGTACTGCCGATTTGCGATGACAGTCTCGAAAGACATCGGTAAACGTTGCTTCCACAACAGTTCGCCATCGCTGGCGACCGCAGCGATGGCCGCATGACGACTGGCCGATAGTAGGAAGTCCGGACGCCCGTCCCCGTTCAAATCAACTTGTTGGTCACTCAATCGTTGCACTCGTGCAAACGAGCTATCCGCCACGTTGAAATCTCCTTGAAACGGCTGATTGGGATCAAAGCCAAACGAAAGCGGTGGATCATCCTCGATTTGGTAAGCAGTCTTCTTCGTTTCTTCTTCAACTAATCCTTCAGCTAACTCTGACGTGTCAATCGTGAATCGAAGCTCCGCGTCGGCGTCAAAAACCTTGAATGAATCTGGCCCCAGCACCGCAAGTCCGCCGTCGTCGCAGTTCATAGCCAGTTTGTTGTGGATGTCGATTTGTGGAAGATCTTCGCGGCGGTCAACGTATTTCATTTCGACACTTTGCCGACCATCCGTATGCAGATCGACCAATTCCGATGGCTTCCCCATGCTTTCCATACGCACCACGTAGTCACCTGCTGGCAAATTAACTGGTTGCTGCATCGGCGTAGTCACCGTCAAGGCATGCTGGAGTTCGTTTTGCTTCCCGTTCGCCGATTTTGAGTGAATGCTTGCCGTGCACAAACCCGCTGGTGAGTTGATCAGTACGCTGGCAAGGTTTGCACGTTGACTTTGCTGCCACAAAACAATCAGTGTCGCAATCGCAATCCCAGTTGTCACGATCGCGACTGCCGTCGTGCGCAACTGTTGTGAATGGCGTTTTGCAAATCGGTGGGCGGTGACCCAGATTGGCAGCCCACGAGCAGAAATCGGCTGATGGTCGCGAACGGCTTTTAAGTCCGCGGCTGCAGCGGCAACCGTCAAATATCGCCGCTGTGGTTCTTTGTCCAAACACTTCAAGATCACCAGTTCCAATGGTCGCGGGATCGAAGGGTCCAACTGTCGCGGCGCAACGGGTTCGTCTTGCTGGATTTGTGTTAACAGTTGCAGCGGCGATTCCGATGCAAACGGCGGTCGACCCGTCGCCATTTCGTACAACGTCGCGCCAAGCGAATAAACATCGGTCCGTTCATCAATGTCTTCGTCCGTGTGAATGATTTGTTCGGGGCTCATGTATCGTGGCGTGCCGACCATTGCTCCAGTCGCCGTCGCGGTCACGTCCACATCACGGCGCGCGACTCCAAAATCTGTTAGCCAAACTTTGCCAAGCGTGTCGACCAACAAGTTGCCCGGTTTCACGTCGCGATGAATGACACCGCGACGATGCGCATGCTCCAATGCCTCTGCTGCTTCGATACCAACACGAACCACTTCGTCGATCGTTTCACTTCGCGAACGGACGTTGTGATGAGCGAACCACATCGATAGCGGGACACCATCGATTCGTTGCATGGCGTACCAATGCAGTCCGTTGTGTACACCGACTGCGTAGACCGGCACGATATTTTGATGGTCAAGCGCTGCGACGGTTTCGGCTTCGCGGGTAAAACGTTCCACTGCGCGCCGATCGACCGTTCCAATTGGCAGGACTTTTAATGCAACGATGCGGTCGAGCGAAAGCTGTCTTGCTTCATAGACGATCCCCATCCCACCGCGACCAAGTTCACTGAGGATTTCAAAATCCGGGATCTCAGGAAAGTTCGCTGCGTCGTCCGCGCCGACAATCGTAGAATCACCAGTCGTGTCACCCGCCGCGGATTCAACCAGACACACTCCGTCCAAACACTCCTGTAATCCAGGTGCCAAATCGGGAAAGCGACTCGCCCAGTCACTCGCTGACGGACGCTCCGACTGGTCCAGTTCCATCCAGCTAGCCACTGCATCAGCGATTCGCAAATCCAAGGTGTCGGATTGAACCGGATCGTTTGAGTCGTTGGGTTTGTTCATCAAATAGGGATTCCTGTCATTTAACGCTTGGTGTTAAACATCCGCGCTAAATATCGTGCCTCGTATTACCGTCAATCTACCAAGACGCAAAAAGCCAGCTTGCGCAACGCTGCTACGTTCAAAAATCTGCAGATAGCGCCCAGGGGGACCATTTCACTGCCTTTTGCGGCACCTAGGGTTCGTCTGTGGACTAGAATCCTCGCTAAACAAACGCCGTTTTTCCCCGCCCTGCGACGAGTCGACATCAAATGAAAATGCCTCTGTTTCTTTTCGTGGTGATTTCCATCGTGGCCACATGGGGAAACCTCTCCAAGGTTGCCGTCGGGCAAGGAATCGTCATTGATACGATTCAAGAAGATCCAACCATCACTTGGTCCGATCGCGAATTCTGGGAAACCGGCAACGGTAAACCGGCGTCCGATGGTTGGGAATTTGCGGACGGAGAAATTCGCCTAGTCAAACCTCGCAAAGGCGGCAACATTCTCTCGCCAGCGCTGCCGCCCAACTTCGAACTCTCTTGGCAATGGAAAATCGCCAAGGGAACCAACAGCGGATTGAAGTACCGTGTCCGGCGGTTCGGCAAACAATTGTTCAGCAACAATCTGCTGGGCATCGAGTACCAAATCATCGACGACAAATCCGATAGCATGTCAAAAGGTTCCACCGGAGCGATCTATGACTTGGTCGCCCCCAAAAGCGGTAAGAAACTGAACCCGCCTCAGCAATGGAATCACTCTCGCATCGTCGCCAATGGCGACAGTCTGCAGCACTACTTAAACGGTGAATTGGTTTCGTCCGCTACAACGGTCGGCGCTCCTTGGGAAGCAACGATTGCGTTAAGCAAATTCTACGGCAGTGTTGACTTTGGACGCCCCAAAGAAGGCGACCGAATCATGCTGACCGATCACGGTGGACAAGTCAGTTACAAAGATTTTCAGTTCACCGCCCTCGAATCCCCCGCGGCATCGCCCATCATTCGCACCGCGCCGTTTTTGGCAAACGGCATGCGAAACAGTTGGGCCGACCAAAACAGCATCGTCCTATGGACTCGCACGACTGCTGTCGCCGAAATGAAAGCGGACGGGACAAAATTCATCACGATCTCCAAAAAAGACGCTTCCAAGATCGCTAAGCAAAAAGACGAGACAATGCTGAACAGCATCCAATTGCCCGAAGGCGCCAAATTGGAAAACATGTTTGGCGCGTGTCCCGGAATTGCCGGAGAAGTTCGTTTGACCTACTTTCCGAGCAAGCAACGCAACCAAGCCAAATCGATCGACTGGGTCACAACGAAAGCTGAAAACGATTTCGCCACCCAATGGAAACTGGAGGGTCTTAAAGCAAACACGCAATATGCAGTCGTGATCGAATCTCGAGCGATCGGTAGCAAAGAAACATCGGCTGTTATCCGCGGCGCTTTCCGAACGCCGCCGAAAACCAATGCCAAAGAAAACTTGAAATTCTGTATCACGACCTGTCACGATTTCATTCGTCGCGACGATGGCCTGACCGGTCACAAAATCTATCCGGCGATGACCAAAATCAAACCGCATTTTGTCGTCCACGCTGGCGACATCGAATACTACGACAAACCCGATCCTTGGGCGTGGACGATCGACTTGATGCGTTTCAAATGGCAACGCATTTTCGCGTTACCCAGCAATCGGGAGTTTTACAAAAACACGACCAGCTATTTCATCAAAGACGACCATGACACACTGACCAATGACAGTTGGCCCGGTCGGACTTATGGATCGGTCACGTTTGCTCAAGGCGTCGAACTATTCAACCAAGAACAATTTCCCTCGCACCCGACTCGTTACCAGAGCGTCAACTGGGGCAAAGACTTGCAAGTCTGGATCTTAGAAGGCCGCGACTATCGCAGTGCCAACGACATGCCTGATGGACCCGACAAAACGATTTTGGGCGCAGAACAAAAACAATGGCTTTTCAAGACACTCTCAGAATCCGATGCCAAGTTCAAATTGATTTGCAGCCCCACCCCCATCGTAGGGCCGGACCGCGCGAACAAACGTGACAACCACGCTAACGATGTGTTTGCCCACGAAGGAGTGGAAATCCGCGAAAAACTCGCTGCCATCGATGGAGTGATCGTGCTTTGCGGCGACCGCCATTGGCAATACGCTTCGGTGGACGAAAAAACGAACCTCTGGGAGTTTGGTTGTGGACCCGGTAGCGAGAAACACCAATTAGGATGGAAGCCTGACGACAAACGCCCCGTGCACGAGTTTTTGCGCGTCGCAGGTGGTTTCTTGTCGGGCGAATTGGTCTACCGCGGGAAAGACAAACAACCCAGACTGACGCTGCGACATCACAAAGTCACAGGCGAAGAAGTCAGCAAGTTTCAGTTTCCTGTCGAGTCAAAATCAGACGCAGCGAAACCGAAATCCAAACAGACAGCCAATAAAGACGACCCCGGTTCTGACAAACCCAATCAACGAAAAGAAAAAGCAGAGTGATCATCAGTTACGCATGACGTTATCGAATCGAAAACGATTGATCTTTCTGTTTGTCTGGCTGCTTGCAATTCAGTTTGTCGTTGACACTTGCGCGGAGGGTCAAACAACCAGCGCGTCGCGCCGATTGTTGATCAACGGCGAAGTCGTGAATGCGGAAACGGGCGAAAAGGTTGAGACGTTTCGGGTGATTCCCGGCGTGCGCTACAATCAAAAACCAGGTGTGCGGGGAAACGTGGCTGTTTGGCAACCACACATGATTCGCGAAATGACCGACGGTGAATTTCACTGGCCGCGCACCCGCGGTTACGACGAAATGCGTTTTCGTATCGAAGCAGACGGATACCGGCCAGCTACCACCACATGGCTTGGCAAAGGCGGTCCGCACTTGCGAATGAAAGTTCACTTGCGGCCAGACGACGGTATCAAGGGCGTCTTGTTGAAACCTGATGGCACACCTGCCGTTTCCGCAACGCTGGCGATCGCTTTACCTAATCGTGGCATCAAGCTCAGTGGTTGTGAAATCGTCAGCCGAAAAGGTGATCCTCCAACACGACTAAGCGATCGTTGGCGGCTTCCACCAACCGTCAAGACGGACGACAAAGGCCAATTCCAGCTACCTTACGAAACCGATCGCGCCGCAGTGTTGTGCGTCGCTCACGAGAGTGGCTACTTCGAACAAACGTGTGTTGATTTCACCAATTCGATTGCCGGGGCAAGCAAACCGATCACCATCCAACTGAAAAACTGGTGTCGTGTCCAAGGTCGCGTGCTTTGGAAAGATAAACCAGGCGTTGGAGAAAAAATTCGCGCCTCCGTTAGTCGCAACGATCCCTACCCTGGATTGATCGTAGCGAACGCCAATGCAGAATCCGACGCACAAGGAAACTACTTGTTCGCATATTTGCCACCTGGGGACGTTCAGTTGGGGCATGAAGTCAAGCTGTCCGAAGCAGATCCGGCCGGAACATCGAAACCCAAATTTCGGTCGTCCGATGACGTTTATGAATACCCGATCCAACAGACATCATTGGATCCTGGACAAGAATTGCAGGTTGATTTTGGTGGCGAGGGAACCGAAGTCGTAGGACGGCTGGCCGGATTGGATTCCTACGAAGAAGTTTTCATCTCAATACGCCCGCCAGCGCCCAATGTTTGGGGAGCACGCCGACTTGGCAACATCAAAGGGAATGATCTTCGGCAGGGATACGCAGCCCTTCAAGCGACGGACTATGCGTCGTTGTATTTCCGGGAAAGCTTAAAGGTCAACCAAGACGGCACGTTTGCGATCCAAGACGTGATGACTGGCGACTACAATCTTTGGGTCCAAGGTGCCGTTGGATCGAGCGAATTTACCGTCACCGAACCAAACACAAAAATCTCCATCGGAACTATCCGAATCGCACCGAAATAGAACACGAATTCTTGTCTTCGGTGTCTTCCAGTAAGATCAATCTTGCCGACGAATTTCCCAAAACGTCAGCGGGCTGCCCGCGTCTCGCTTGCCCCATGGCGATAGGCTCAACAGCATCGAAATCCCGATGCTACTGAAAAACCCTAACGGAAAGAACCACATCGCGAACCAGTCGGTGTAGACATACATCAACGTCAGCGTGACCGCCGCGCCGATCCAGGTTCCCACGAATACTCCAAACGCGGTGGCTTGTGGAATAAACAGGCCCATGATGAATACGGCTAACAGTGGCGCGGCGAACGCACCGACGGATTTCTTTGCCACCGCGAACACGTCGCCCAACTGACCGACAAAGCACGCCAGCGTGATCGCGATCGCGCCAATCACAACCACCAAAATCCGGGCCACGCGCATCTCACCAGCCTCCGTTTTCGGCCGGCGATGGGGAAACAATCGATCGCGAAAGTCGACAACGATCGCAGTTGTCACCGAGTGAACACCCGAATCGATACTGGACATGGTCGCCGCCATCAACGCGGCAACCAACAGCCCGATCACCCCGGCGGGAAATTGCAGACGGACAAATTGCGGCAGGGCTTCGTCGTTCAACTTTAACATCACCATGTCAGCGTGAAGCTCTTCAGGCCGATCGCGATAATGATTGGCGATCACATCCGCCAATGGTTCCGATGCACCGGCCTGTTGAACAAATTGGTCCTTTAGCTTCATCGCGGCATCGCTTTGAGCAAGCTGGATTTTTTCTGCGATCACGGGCGTCAATGCCGCCGGGTTGTGATGAAAGTAGCTGAACAATCCCATTCCAATGATCAGCAACCCCGGAATGACGATCATCATTCCCAACAGATTGATAAAGAAACCGGTTTGTGACGTCTTCATGTCTCGCGCGGCGATGTAACGCTGGACGGCAACTTGGTCGGCTCCAAATGCAGACAACCCCTCCAGGAAACTTCCCATCAAGATCGCGATCGTTGCGAATCGAAAAGTTGGATCGTTGATACGAAAGTCAAACAGCATGTTGTCGCGACCATCAAAATACGTTTCGACGACTCCACTGATTCCGCCTTCGGTTCGACTAACCAACAAACCGGCCGCAAACACGATTGTCCCAAAGAAAACAAAGAACTGCAGCACGTCGGTCCACATGACTGCTCGTAGACCTCCCAACATCGTGTAAGCAATCGCAATGATTCCCAGTCCAACGATCACAGCATATTGATTTAGCCCGGAGATTCCGCCGATGGCGACTGACGCTGCGTAGGTCGCCGCCGCCATCCAGGAAACGCGCAGAATCACAAACAGCGTGCTGGCAAGACACCGAACGGAAACATGAAAACGATGCTCAAGATATTCGTACGCCGTTGCGCATTTCAACTTGGAATAAACCGGAATGAACACCCAAATGACAATCGGCGCCATCGACCAAAACGCAACCACTGCCATGATGACGCGGATGCTGTTTCCGTACGCGGTCGATGGATACATCACGAAACTGTTCGCGGAAAACAGCGTGGCCATCACGCTTAGTCCCACGGTGATCCGGCCCATGGATTGCCCGGCGGTAAAGAACTCTTCGCGGTTTGATTGTTTGCGAAATGCAAACCCAAGCCCCAACGAAATCGCGAGATAGCCAAGCACGACCACATAGTCAAGAAATTCGAAGGAGTCTGCCATTAGGTTGTCTCTTAGCGGAGCGCGGGTGGACCAGCATTATGCTCCTTGGCGGCGGCAGATGCAAAACGGACCGGTTCGGCGCATTCGCCAATCCAGACCCCGCGGCGAATGCAGTTCACCAATGATTGGTATAGTAC
>CAZZDZ010000058.1:20343-22297 GCA_964652675.1 uncultured Pirellulaceae bacterium | reverse complement strand
CGGCCAACAAGTCACCGATTTCGCGGTCGTTGTTGCTGGCGATCGTTGCGACGTTGGCCATCGCTTCTTGATCTTTGACTTTGGTGGCCATTTTGTGCAGTTTTTCGGTCAAATCGTTGACCGCAGTTTCGATACCCGATTTCATTTGAATTGGGTTAACGCCTGCAACAACGGCTTTCAAGCCTTCGTTGAAAATCGCTTCGGCCATGACGGTTGCGGTCGTCGTACCGTCGCCGGCGACGTCGCTTGTCTTGCTGGCGACTTCGCGGACCATTCGGGCGCCCATGTTCTCATAGACGTCTTCCAAGTCGATTTCTTTTGCGACTGTCACGCCGTCTTTGGTAACCGTCGGGCTACCGAAACTTTTCTGAAGAATAACGTTGCGGCCTTTAGGACCGAGTGTGACCTTGACCGTACGGGCCAATTTACTGACGCCACGGCGAATCGCTTCGCGGGCCTCTTGGTCGAATGCAATGATCTTTGGCATTGTGGATCTTTATCCGAGTTCGAATTTGTGTGTATGGATTGATACAGAGCGATCGGACGCGTCTGTTGTGAGCGTGAGACAGAAGTGTTTTTGAGCGCCAGTGGCTTACTCAAGAACACCCAAAACGTCATCTTCACGCATCAGCAAGTATTCAACGTCGTCGATTTCGACC
Organism: uncultured Pirellulaceae bacterium; assembly: GCA_964652675.1. Lineage (GTDB taxonomy): Bacteria > Planctomycetota > Planctomycetia > Pirellulales > Pirellulaceae > K23-9. The sequence goes on along the minus strand of CAZZDZ010000058.1, from coordinate 21,638 downwards.
GTTTCGCCCGCGTAGCTGCTGAACAGGACGTGATCGCCTTCTTTCAGCGAGCTTTGAGCGCGTGAGCCGTCATCCAACAATTTGCCGCTTCCGATGGCAACCACGGTGCCACGAGCAGGTTTTTCTTGAGCCGAATCGGGCAGCACGATGCCGCCAGCTGTTGTCGATTCGCTTTCAACGCGTTGGACCACGATTCGCTCGCCCATGGGTTGCAAACGAATTTTTGCTTTCTTCTTCGTGGCAGTTGCCATCGCCGTGACACCTTCTTCAATACGGGAACGAAATGTTGTTTTGATTGATTTGTCGTGCGGTTAAACAAATGGTCTAGCTGACATTTATCTGTCAAACCGGCACGCATCGATTGTTCAACGCCAAGGTGGGAAACGTAATCGCGCACCATTGGCAGTCAAACCTGATGGGCATTCGTTCTGAGCAACCCGCGTGCCGTTAGAGCATCCGAGGCCAGAAATTTTTGCCCATCGTCGATTTGGCCCGATATCTTCCGCGAAATTGCCCCACTGAAACAGGGGGTAAAGCAAACAAAATCGCAGATATTGGGCCCCGCAAGGCGATAAAGCCGCGCTGAATCTAGCTGACAATCAATTTCCTCGCCATTTCTTACCGCCACGTCCGGTAAGATCCGGCCACAGTGCCCAATGTCGTGCCTCAATCGGCACGAAACTCAACCCAGTCGAAACTCAACCCAGTCGAAACTCAACGCAGTCGCCAGGGTTCAACAACTTGTACAGGTCCCGGTCACTTCCAAGGGCAAATCACAATGGTTCGACATCTTTCCTATGTCTTTTTAATAACCTGTCTTCTGCAGTCATGGTCAGTCGCAGAACCACCCATCGCTGACAAGCCGCTATCGAAGGAATTGGCTGAGTCATCCAAAATTGGATCTCTAAGTCCACCGCCGGAGGACAACTCAGGCCGTTTTCAACTGCTCTCGGTCGGAACAACCACTCTGCTGCTGGACAAGGTTACCGGCGATACGTGGTGTTTGGTCACTCGTGCTGATGGCCAGCCATTTTGGGAAACCGTGACTCGTAAAAAGCGAGTTTCCCATCCGGAAAAGATTGATGATGCAGAGCCAACGAAGAAGTTGCCAACAGCATCCGAAATGCCCGAGCCCAAACGCGGCGAATCACTTTTTCACGGGCCGGCTGTTGCGGGCCCTGTCGATGTTCAGTTAATCCCTGGTTTGGACATCGTCGTTGTCCGTGGTCCTGAAGCATCGGTGCGAGCTGTCAAAGAGGCGGTCGCCGACATGGGTCGAGCTTGGAATGCACCGC